>CANFQC010000087.1 GCA_947449035.1 Actinomycetota bacterium | reverse complement strand
ATGCCACGAGAGCGGCAACCGCAGCCGCCGCCAGAATTCCCCGAATACGCACGTGAGCCCCTCGTCGGATTGTCGTCAACCTCAGATGAGGCGTCCCACAATATGGCCTCTTGAAGCTGTCTGCGCCAGTTGAAGCGGATACGGCTCACGGACCAGGGCCAGCTCCCCAGCGATACCGAACCTTCACTCGTGCCTACGCGTACGCGCGCCGTTCTTTAGCACCCCTTAAGGGGTGCTTGCTGTGGATGCCGGAAGCCGACAACCAGTCGGTATCCACAGAACCACAACCAGACATACGAGGAGTTCGAATGTTCAGCGATCTACCGATTTACAAAGACGAGATGTTCAGCGAGTTCTACGAGATGGGCTTGAGTCGAGGCCGACACCGGGCATGGCTACACGAGAAGCGCTGCTCAAGCCTCTCTTGCCGCTGCATCCGTGCGTTCCAAGGAACAGTCACGGAGATTCCCCATGCGGATACCCCGAAAATCTTTCTGGTCAAGGTCGGGTACATCTCCGGGTTCACTGCCGAACTTCTCGGTTCACCCACCGATCGGGAAGGAAGATAAATGAGGATCAACGACATTCCGATCAACGCAAGCCCCCTGCTCTCCGAGTGGTTCGACACGGGTCTCTACCACGGCACCTTCAGCGCGTGGCATTACGGAAAGCACGACACCGAATCACCATGTCGATGCAGCGAGATCCTGGAAGCTGCCGTGGAGCGCCTGAGGTCGGAGGAGGACTGGAAGGTGTTCATCACCCGAGTCGGCTGGCTGGCCGGATTCGCTCTCGGTCGCGATCAAGATTTTGGGCCGTCACTCGGTGACGACCTCGCCCAGGGAGATTCCCACGCCTGACGACGCTCCCCCCGTGCACCGATGTGCTGGTGAAGCTGTGATGCGGCAAACACGGCCGTGAGTACGAACTACACCAATGGGTTCCGTGATTTCACGGATCCCATTGGGCGGCAACGGCTTTGCATCGATCACCAATGTCAGACCCCCCTGGCACCTTGGAGGCGTCCGGGTCGAAACCAAGGGGGCACTTCTCAATGACAAGCACCGCGCCGCGAGCACAGCGCATCAACTTACGAGCTACTGCCCTCGAGGTGGCAGTCCTGCGCCAGGCGGCATCACTCATCGGTTCAACACTCACCGCGTTCATCATGTCCACGGCCGTTCGCGAGGCCGAGTCGCTCCTAGCTTCCGCGCCGGAGTCCTCGGATAATTAGCCCAAGGGGGCAACATGCCAAGCATGGTCACAGGTACGGAGTACCTGATTCTGATTCTCGGATTCATCGGCTGCGTGATCTATGCCGTGGTGGCGACAGTGATTAAGTCGATCAGGAAGAAAAGGTGACCGAGCCGCTCTTTGGTTCCCTCTTCTTCGGCGGTTACTGGTGAGCAGCCTTAGAAAGCCCGAATCGGACGTAGATGCAGTGAGAGATCCTTGCGGCCGCCGTTGCTCTGCTCGCCATCACTGAAGTTCTGAGCCCATGCCTGAGTCCCAGAGGTCTGACTCGAACACCAGTAATACTCGTCAAAGAATCCGTAATCGCTACTGGCGAAAGCGCTGTCTTGGTTCCCTTGACACAAACCAGTAGATGGCGTTGTGGGGTTCTTTGAGTAGTTGCACATCGCATTCAACTCATCCTGTGACGGCAAATACCAATCCGTAAAGCCACCACCGTCGTAAGCACGTGACGAGACCCCTGCCCCGGACGTGCATGCAGGCGATTGCATTGCTGTCGTGTTCGCACTTCCGCTGCCAATCGCCGTGCCCACCGCATCAGGAATGCTCAAGCTCGTGTCGCTGCACCAGTTGGCACCTGTTGTTTCGTCGACGCCGTCGACAGTCCACGTCTTTGGTGCCATTTCGTAGTACACGCCGTTGTCGATCAAGAACACCAACCCGCCACCTGGGCCGATGGATCCCAGTTCACAGGAGTTATCTGCCCGGCAGCCAAGCGAGAGCGGTGCCGCATTGTCGTATGCCCAGGTGATGCTGCGTGTGCATGTCCAGCCACCAGCGCCACCATTCGCCCACTGTTCCCATGACGGGTGCCAACTCGAATCATCGCCCCACGACGCGAGCCATGGAGTCTCACCCAGCTGCGCAGTGCAGGCTGCACTCTGGCTCGCCCGCTGGTACGACTGCACCTGGACTGAATCGGCTGAAGCTGCGTTTGCGCCGACGAGGCACCCGGCTACGAGGAGCAGGCCAGTAAACGAGGCGAGCATTGCCCTGATGTGCACAGACTTCACTATCGACTCCTCTTGCAGGTTCACCGTTCCACTGGGGCGAATGGTTTCAAATCCTTGCATACCGCGACTTGTGAGAGGAACACATTCGTGACCAACCCAGCGGCTTTCTGGCACCGAAAGACGAAAGATTCCGAGGCGGGACTCCCGGAGCCACTGCTGCCTTGGCTGCTCGTTATGCAGGCGCAGTAAGGCTGGCTTCGGCTGTGGGCTAGGACTCTCGCGTGCAGACGTAGCCTCCGGTGCCACCGTTCGGCCACTGGGACCAACTCGCCTGGTATCCGATCGAACATGACGTGTCGCCCGAGAGACGTCCGATTTCCTGCCGCCAGGTCGGCGCAGTGGAGGCCGACTCGTGGGTTGCCACAGGTAGGTCCGGGTAATAGGTGTAGATCCACCGATCGCACACATATCCGCCGTTGCCGCTGTTGGGCCACTGAGCCCAGCTCGGGATCCAGCCGGTGTTGCAGGTGGCATCTGCAGACGGTCGCGCAGTTGACTGCATCGTTGTCGACAGATCAGGAGCGGAATCCCCGATGATGAAATCAGAAGTTTCGGCTCGACCCCAGTTGTTGGTATCCGTGAAATGGATCCCCTCGATGCGGTAACTGCCGACCGGGAGCGGAACGGTATCGCCTGCGGGGTTGAGTACTGGAGTTCCGGGGGCGAACACTGCCTGCATGGCACCGGCAGCGGGTTTGAACCAATAGAGGATCGAGCCAGGAATATCTGGCGTGCATGTGACGCCTGCTGCACAGAATGCCAGGATGTCACCGGTGTTGCCTGGGGTTCCGCCATAGGGTGACGCCCCATCGAAAGCGATGGCTGACAGATCCGCGGTGAT
>CANFQC010000086.1 GCA_947449035.1 Actinomycetota bacterium | reverse complement strand
GAAAGGCCCGGCGATGCCGCAGGGCTGACATCCACGAACTCGACGTCGTAGCCCTCGAACACCTCGCGCACATGCGCCACTGCCTCATCAACCGAACGATCAGGCGCGAAGCGATAGTTCACGGTCACCACGCATTCATCGGGAATCACATTGCCGGCGACTCCGCCGCGAATTCCGACTGCATTCAGGCCTTCGCGATACTCCAGGCCATCAACCATCGGTCGCCGCGCTTCATATGAATCGAGTCGGCTCATGATCTCGCCGGCGCCGTGGATCGCATTGACACCCATCCACGGGCGCGCACTGTGCGAGCGCTCACCACGCACAGTGACATCGGCGCGCAGTGTGCCCTGACAGCCAGCCTCGATGCCGGCGTTCGACGGCTCCATCAAGATCGCGAGATCAGCAACGAGCAATTCAGGGTTACTCGCAGCGAGGTGCGCGAGGCCGTTGTACTTGCTCTCGACCTCTTCGCATTCGTAATACACGTAGGTGACATCGCGCACCGGCTCGGCGATTGTCGCTGCGAGCTTCAACGAAACCGCAACACCGCCCTTCATGTCACAGGCGCCGAGGCCGTAGAGGCGATCGCCATCACCATGGTGAGGCATGTTCGAGTTCGCCGGCACGGTGTCGAGATGACCGCCGATCAGCACGCGCTCGGAACGGCCGAGTTCGGTGCGCGCAACAACGGTGTTCCCGAATCGACTGACGGTCAGGTGCGGGAATTTGCGAAGCGCGGCCTCGACCAGATCAGCAATGTGCTGCTCGTGGTGTGACTCACTGGGGATGTCGATCAGGGCAGCGGTCAGCGCCACCACATCGACAGAGAGGTCAAGCCCTAAGCCAGCATCGCGATCCACATGGCTACGGTAGTGCGATGACCACCGCAGCAGACGCAGACCTCACCGCAGTCACCGGATCGGCATCGGCCACCGGCCTAGCCACCTACTTCGGCGACCAGATCCTCGACGTCTGGTACCCAAGCCCTGCCCTGGGCTCCGACCCGATCGACGTACCAGGCATCGGCAACGGGATCGACTCCGACGAGGTGCGCGGCGTGCACGTGCGCACCATCACCACAACCATCGCTGACCTCGCCGAGGCACCCGCCGACACCGCTGACGCCTACCTGCGCCTGCACCTGCTCTCGGCCCGCCTGGTCAAGCCGCGCACCATCAACCTGACCGGCATCTTCGGCCTGCTGCCGATCGTGGCCTGGACCAACATCGGCCCGGTTCCCGTCGAGCGACTAAATGACGTCCGCCTGCACGCACGTGCCAAGGGCATCAACCTGGTCGTGCACGGCGTCGACCGATTCCCGCGCATGGTCGATTACGTCGTTCCCTCGGGAGTGCGCATCGCCGACGCTGATCGCGTGCGCCTGGGCGCCTACCTCGCCAGCGGCACCACCGTGATGCACGAGGGCTTCGTGAACTTCAATGCCGGCACCCTGGGCAGCTCAATGGTCGAGGGTCGTATCTCTGCGGGTGTGGTTGTCGGCGACGGTTCCGACATCGGCGGCGGCGCATCGATCATGGGCACGCTTTCCGGTGGCGGCACCGAGGTTGTCACGATCGGTACGG
Source organism: Actinomycetota bacterium (assembly GCA_947449035.1). Lineage (GTDB taxonomy): Bacteria > Actinomycetota > Actinomycetes > S36-B12 > S36-B12 > CAIKZY01. The sequence continues at coordinate 1,593 of CANFQC010000086.1, read as the reverse complement.
GCACCCTCATCGGCGCGAATGCGGGCGTGGGCCTCTCACTCGGTGACAACTGCGTGGTCGAAGCCGGTCTCTACGTGACTGCGGGCTCGAAGGTCACGCTTCCCGATGGCACCGTGGCCAAGGCCAAGGCGGTCTCCGGTGACAGCAACCTGCTCTTCCGCCGTAACTCGCAGACCGGCGCGATCGAGATCAGCTCGCGCACCGGCACGTGGGGTGGTCTGAACGCCGCCCTGCATTCCAACGACTGATCGATGTAGCCGCATTCCTTAAGCAACGAAGAAGCCCCGGCGCCAGTGGCGTCGGGGCTTCTTGCGTGAGCAGTGCTTAGCGCTGGTTCATCGGGGTGTAGTCGCGCAGGACCTCACCGATGTAGACCTGGCGCGGGCGACCGATCTTGGTATCGGGATCGTTGATCATCTCGCGCCATTGGGCGATCCAGCCCGGCAGACGACCCAGGGCGAAGAGCACCGTGAACATCTCAGTCGGGAAGCCCATCGCCTTGTAGATCAGGCCTGTGTAGAAGTCGACGTTCGGGTACAGCTTGCGCTCGATGAAGAAGTCATCGGAGAGTGCAACCTCTTCGAGACGAAGTGCAATGTCGAGGAGCGGATCGCTGACACCCAGTGCCTCGAAGACCTGGTAGGCGCTCTTCTTGACGATGGCCGCACGCGGGTCGTAGTTCTTGTACACGCGGTGACCGAAGCCCATGAGCTTGACGCCGTCTTCGCGGTTTTTGACCTGGCGGATGAAGGTGTTGACGCCGCCGCCCGAAGCGTGGATGTTCTCGAGCATCTCGAGCACTGCCTGGTTGGCGCCGCCGTGCAGCGGACCGAACAGTGCGTTGACACCGGCTGAAACAGAAGCGAACAGGTTCGCATGCGAGGAGCCGACGAGACGTACGGTCGAAGTCGAGCAGTTCTGCTCGTGATCTGCGTGCAGGAGCAGCAGCTGGTTCAGCGTGCGCGAGATGACGGGGTTGACCTCATAGGGCTCGGCCGGAACGCCGAAGGTCATGCGCAGGAAGTTATCGACGTAGCCGAGGGAGTTGTCGGGGTACAGCATCGGCTGGCCCATGGCCTTCTTATGCGCGTACGCCGCAAGAGTCGGCACCTTTGCGAGCAGGCGGATGGTCGAGATCTCGACCTGTGCAGGATCGAAGGGATCCAGCGAATCCTGGTAGAAGGTCGAGAGTGCAGAGACCGACGACGACAGCACGGGCATCGGATGCGCATCGCGCGGGAAGCCGTCGAAGAAGTTACGGAGATCCTCGTGCAGCATCGTGTGCATGCGGATCTGGTGCTTGAACGAGCTGAGCTGATCCTCAGAGGGAAGCTCGCCGTAGATCAGCAGGAAGGCGGTCTCGAGGAAGGTCGACTTCTCGGCCAGCTGCTCGATTGGGTAACCGCGGTAGCGCAGGATGCCGGCATCGCCATCGATGTAAGTAATGGCAGACGAGCATGCAGCCGTGTTGAGGAAACCATGGTCGAGGGTGACGTGAGCCGTCTCCTTCATCAGCGGAGCGATGTTCAGGCCGCTCTCACCTACGGTTGCCGGTACCTCGGTAAGGGGCAATTCGCCGCCGGGGTGCTTAAG
>CANFQC010000085.1 GCA_947449035.1 Actinomycetota bacterium | reverse complement strand
GGCACCTTGATCGTCTTCTTGTTCACGTCGTAGCCCTCGAGGCGCGGCCGGAAGAGGTCGATTATTCCGTCGCCCCATGGCGCGATCAGGATGTGCTTGCTTTCGACTGAGAGTCCGAACACGTAGTCATCGCCGATCTTCGTCATTGGCTTGTTCCAGGCGATGACGATCTGCGACTTCGGGTACTTCTTCGTGATGACGGCGAAGATCTCGCGTGCTTTCTCCTGCTTCTCGGTGTCGAGGGGCGCGAGGTAGTCGTCCAGCGTGTTGAAGCGTCGGCTCGTGGTGTTGCCCCTGCTGTAGAGCACGAGAGCATTGGCATGTGCCTGGCTGAATCCGTGATTCTCGCGCAGGTAGGCGATCTGCTCGGGGTACTTGAGGTCCTTGATCTCCTTCATCTGGTCAAACCAGTAGGACATCGGCAGCCCGTGCTTCTTCTCTATAGCCGGGAAGTAAGACGAGCGGTCAGGGTTGGTCGCAGCCATGCGGCGATCCTAAGTCCAGCTGTCACCCATATACGGGGGCTATCGGGGCATAGGGCGGTGTACTGACCGTGGCCCTGCGAGATCCAGAACTCACCACTAGATTGTCCGCTCGGGGCTGCGCTAGGCAGAACCCCTCACATGCCCTCGGGAGGGTTCAGTGATCATCGGAGTCCTTCACGAGGCGCTCTCGGGTGAGACCCGCGTTTCCGCCACGCCTGACACGGTAGAGAAGCTCATCGGCCTGGGCTACGACGTCGTCGTTGAGTCCGGAGCCGGCTCATCCGCCTCCTTCTCTGATGAGGCCTACGTTGCGGCCGGAGCCTCCATCGGCGACCCGGCAGGCGCCGACATCATCTTTGGCATCAATGCGCCCTCAGCGGCTCAACTCGATCGGCTCCGCGAAGGGACGACAGTCGTCTCCCTGGTGAGCCCGGCATTGAACCCCGATCTCGTCGCCGATCTGGCTCGCCGACGCATCACCGCGCTGGCCATGGACGCAGTGCCGCGCATTTCACGTGCGCAGTCCCTCGACGTGCTCAGTTCGATGGCGAATATCGCCGGCTACCGCGCCGTGATCGAGGCCGCTAACGCATTCGGGCGCTTCTTCACCGGCCAGGTCACCGCAGCGGGCAAGGTTCCGCCGGCAAAGGTGCTGGTCGCTGGTGTCGGCGTTGCTGGTCTTGCTGCGATTGGCACGGCCGGCGGTATGGGCGCGATTGTCTACGCCACGGATCCTCGTCCCGAGGTTGCCGATCAGGTGACCTCACTTGGTGGCAAATACCTGGAAGTGGCATCAGGCGAGGTCGAGGTCTCGGCGACTGGCTACGCCAAGGAGATGTCCGATGACTACAACGAACGGGCAGCCGCGTTGTATGCGGCGTGGGTTCCGGATATCGACATCATCATCACCACGGCACTCATCCCCGGACGCGCGGCACCGATCCTGATTACGGCCGACATGGTCGCCAGCATGAAGCGTGGAAGTGTCATCGTCGACATGGCTGCCTCGAATGGCGGAAACGTTGAGGGCACAGTCAAGGGCGAGGTCGTAGTCACGCCTAATGGCGTCACGATCATCGGCTACACCGATCTGCCTGGTCGCCTTGCCGCGCAGGCATCGCAGCTTTTCAGCACCAACCTCGTCAATCTCATGAAGCTCATGACGCCGGGCAAGGATGGCGTGCTCGTCATCGACTGGGACGACGTCGTGCAGCGCGGCATCACGGTTGCTCGCGATGGAGAAGTCACGTGGCCGCCGCCGCAGGTGCAGGTGTCAGCGGCGCCTGCGCAGGTCTCAGCAGAGCGTGCGATCGCCGAGGCCGCACCTGTCAAGCCTCCGATGTCATCTGCCCGCCGATTCACCTACGTCGGAATCGGAGCCGCGATCCTGCTCCTGCTCGTCGCACTCTCTCCCGCATCGTTACGGGTGCATCTGACAGTGTTCGCGCTCGCAATCGTGATCGGCTACTACGTCATCGGCAGCGTTCATCACGCCCTTCACACGCCGCTCATGTCGGTGACCAACGCAATCTCCGGAATTATCGTGGTGGGTGCACTCCTCCAGATCGGTCATGGCAATACCGCGATCACGATCCTGGCTTTCGTCGCCGTCCTGCTTGCCAGTATCAACGTGTTCGGCGGATTCGCCGTAACTCGCCGCATGCTGTCGATGTTCTCGAGGAGCTGACCCATGACCATCGAATCCCTCGCGCAAGCGGCGTTCCTTGTTGCCGCACTGCTCTTCATCCTTGCTCTTGCTGGTCTGTCGAAGCATGAGACTGCGAAGGCCGGCAATGCCTACGGCATGACCGGCATGGCCATCGCCCTTGTCGCCACCATCGTGCTGGCCATCGATCGCAATATCGAGGCCCTCGGCTTGATCCTGATCGGTGTCGCCATGATCGTCGGCGGCGCTATTGGCCTGTGGCGGGCGCGCGTGGTCGAGATGACGGGCATGCCCGAACTCATCGCCTTGCTTCACTCGTTCGTCGGTCTGGCTGCCGTGCTCGTCGGCTGGAACGGCTACCTGCTGATCGAAGGCGGGGGCGACCCAGCTGAGATCGCGTTGCTGACCTCACAAGGCACCCTTGGCATTCATCACGCCGAAGTTTTCATTGGCGTCTTCATCGGCGCCGTGACCTTCACCGGCTCAATCGTCGCCTTCGGCAAGCTCTCGGGTCGGATGAAGTCGAATCCGCTCGTGCTCCCGGGCAAGAACGCCCTGAACATCGGCGCACTTGTCGCCTTCGTAGCGCTCACGGTGTGGTTCTGCATCAGCCCGTCGCTGTGGCTCCTCATTTTGGTGACAGTCATCGCACTCGCGCTCGGCTGGCACCTGGTGGCCTCCATCGGTGGCGGCGACATGCCGGTGGTTGTCTCGATGCTCAACAGCTACTCAGGCTGGGCGGCGGCGGCCTCGGGCTTCTTGCTCGACAACGATCTCCTGATCGTGACCGGCGCACTCGTGGGCTCGTCGGGTGCCTACCTGTCGTACATCATGTGCAAGGCGATGAATCGCTCATTCATCTCGGTCATCGCCGGCGGCTTCGGCATTGAAGCTGGCCCGGGCGAGGACAAGGATTACGGCGATCACCGCGAGGTTTCGGCTGCGGAAACCGCTGAACTTCTCCGCAATGCGAAGTCAGTCATCATCACCCCGGGCTATGGCATGGCCGTCGCTCAGGCCCAGTACGGCGTTGCCGAATTGACCCGCAAGCTTCG
>CANFQC010000084.1 GCA_947449035.1 Actinomycetota bacterium | reverse complement strand
CTCGAGAGTCGCATTGACGATCCGGTAGTCAGCGCTTTCGCTCTCACCGTAGGTGCGCACGTCGGCGTGGTTGGCCTTCGTTGTCGCCGCCAGTCGTGCTGCACCCGGGTCGTCAGCACAGACAACAGTGAATCCGTTGTTGGCATCGATACCCATCACGAAGTCGACGAAGCCTTGCTCGACTGCCTCGAAGGTGCCCCAGTGATTGAGGTGATCGGCCTCGACGTTGGTGACGATGCCGGCGACTGCTGGAAGGAAGAGGAACGCTCCGTCGCTTTCATCGGCTTCCGCGACGAAGATGTCGCCGCTGCCGAGGTGAGCGTTGCTGCCCGACTCGTTGAGCTCACTGCCGATCGCGAAGCTCGGATCGACGCCGCAATGCTGCAAGGCGACAGTGAGCATCGAAGTCGTGGTGGTCTTGCCGTGGGTGCCGGCAACCGCGACTCCCCTGCTGTCGGTCATGATCGCAGCGAGGGCTTCAGCCCGATTGAGGATCCTCAGGTTCTTGGCTTGCGCCGCCTTGCGTTCGGGGTTGGTCTCGGGAATTGCCGTGGAGAAGATGACAGTGTCGACGCCATCGACGTACTGGGCATCGTGACCGACGTGGGTCGTGACACCGATTGCCTGTAGGGCGGCCAGGCGCCTGGAGTCCTTGGCATCACTGCCGCTGACGGTGACCCCGCGCTCAACGAGGATTCGTGCGATTCCTGACATGCCGGCGCCACCGATACCAATGATGTGAACGGCGCCGAGGTCACTGACGGGAACGGTCATCGCGCTGCTCCCTGCTTGGCTGCATCAAGCACGAACTGGGCCAGCTTGGTGTCGGCGTCACGAATACCGAGACTTGCTGCAGCCTCGCCCATTGTTTCGAGTTCGTCCGGATCACTCAGCAGATGAGCGGCGGCGTTCATCAGCCATTCGGTGTTGAAGTCGGCGTCGTCGACGATGAGTCCGCCGCCCGCCTCGACAATCGGAAGCGCATTAAGGCGCTGCTCGCCATTGCCGATGGGCAGCGGAACATAGATCGCGGGCAGGCCGACTGCGGAGAGCTCGGCGCAGGTCATCGCGCCCGCACGTGTTACCGCAAGATCGGTCGCGGCGTAGGCGAGATCCATGCGGTCGATATAGGGCACGGGGAGATAACCCCGCTGCGCCTTCGGAGTCTCATTTTTCGTACCGAAGGCATGCAGGATCCAGATTCCGTGCTTGGTGAGATCGGCGAGTGACTCGGCGATCACGGCATTGAAGTGAGCGGCGCCTTGGCTGCCACCGAAGACGAGCAGCACCTTGGCGTCAGCAGGGATGCCGAAGTGGTCACGGGCGCCTTGACGTGTTGCTTGCCGATCAAGGTTGGCAATGGCACTGCGCAACGGCAGGCCCATGACCGTGGCATGCGGGAGTGAGCCAGGCACCGTGGTGATGACATTGCGGGTCAGGCGAGCACCGAGCTTGTTCGCCACACCTGCACGCGCGTTCGCCTCGTGGATCACCAGCGGGGTCTTGGTGCGCCGCGCTGCGAGATAGGTCGGCAAGGAGGCGTAGCCGCCAAAGCCGACAGCGACGTCAGCATCGACCTCGCGGAGGATCGCGGCGGCGTCGCTGACCGCGCCGCTGACCCGTGGTGTGACAAGAAGCAGGTCGATGGAGGGCCTGCGCGGCAGAGGAACGGCAGCGACTGTGCGCAGTTCGTAGCCCCGGGCGGGCACCAGGGTCGTCTCGAGGCCTCGATTACTGCCGATCACGGTGATGCGCACGGTCGGATCAATACGACGAAGGGCATCGGCCAGATTGAGTGCCGGCTCAATGTGTCCGGCGGTTCCGCCGGTGGCCAAGACGACGGAGAGTTCGCTCATGACCTGATCACCTACGCCGCAGCGACTCTGCAGTCGACCGACGTCGTAGGGCGGTACGCGCTGCCGGTTCATTTCTCGCACACGCGAGGAGCATGCCGATGGCAGCGAGGGTGGGTATCAGGGATGAACCGCCATACGAGACGAGCGGAAGCGGAACGCCGGTGATCGGGAGCAAACCGAGAACGGCCCCGATGTTCAGCGCCGTCTGGCCGACGATCCAGCAGCCCACTCCGGCAGCGGCGAAGCGCACGAAGCGATCGTTGGTCGTGCGGCTGAGTCGGAAGATCGCAAAGGCGAGGATTGCGAAAAGCAGGATGATCGTGATGGTGCCCACGAGCCCGAGTTCCTCGCCGATCACGGAGAAGATGAAGTCGGTGTGAGCCTCGGGCAGTGAGCCCCACTTCTCACGACTTGCGCCCACTCCGACGCCGAGCCAGCCACCAGTACCGAGAGCGAGCTGACCTTGATTCACCTGGTACGCGGCGCCGAGCGGATCGGCGTTCGGATCAAGCCACGCAGTGAAGCGTTCCATGCGATACGGAGCGGCCATCGTCGCGATCAACATGCCGAGTGCTGCTGCACCGGCGGCGAAGGCGAACAGTCGCATCGGGGCACCTGCGGCGAACAGCATGCCGAGGAAGATGAGGCCGAGAAGGAAGGTGTTGCCGAAGTCGCCCTCGAGCATGATGAGCGCCATCATGCCCAGCGCGACCGGCAGCACAGGCATGAGCAGGGTTTTCCAGCTATAGCGATCCCGGAAGTTTCGAGCGAGCTGATCAGCACCCCACACCACGAGCGCGAGCTTCGCGAACTCCGAGGGCTGGAAGCGGAAAGGCCCGAAGAGATCGATCCAGTTCTTCTGACCGGCAACCGAGACACCGATCACGAGCACGACGATGAGGCTGATGATCGCGAAGCCGAGCAGTCCGACGGAGATACCGCGCCAGAACTGGATGCTCGTGCGCCGAGCGACGATGACCATCATGATCACGCCTGCGACCGCGAACATCAGCTGGCGCAGGAAGAGGGTGTAGCTCGAGCCCGAGATCCTCAGGCTCTCGATACTCGAGGCCGACAGCACCATGATCAGGCCGAGCACCAGGAGCAGCAAGGTTGCGCCCATGAGCAGGTAATAGGTGCTCAGCGGGTGATTGAAGAGCAGATAGACCCGGTTGGTCGGGGTCTCCTTGGATGCCACCGCCTCTGAGCCCTTCTTGGCCCTCGTGCCCTTCGCTGACCTACTGGTCTTCGAGGTGACCTCGGCGTCCTTCTCGGTACGGCTCATGCGCCGGCCTCCTCGGCCAGGCGAGCCACGGCCTCGGCAAACTCAGTGCCGCGGTGGCTGTAGTCGCGGAACATGTCCCAGGAGGCGCAACCGGGGGCGAGCAGCACGGTGTCACCGGGGCGGGCCATGGCCATCGCCTCGCGTACTGCCAATTCCATTGCCCCAGT
>CANFQC010000083.1 GCA_947449035.1 Actinomycetota bacterium | reverse complement strand
GATGGGTTCCGCATTCTGGTGCGCGATTCACCCGTCTCGACATCCAGCGGCACTTTCGCGAGCCTGATCATTGACGTTGCCACTCAGGTCGAGCATCTGCTCGCGAACGAGTTCGCCGCGCACAAGATGGACAAGAAGCTCGCACGCATGTACTCGCAGATGCTCGTCGGCATGGTCGCACTCACCGGTCAGTGGTGGCTCGACGTACGTAAGCCGAAGAAGGACGAAGTTGTCGCGCACCTGGTGAACCTGGCCTGGAATGGCCTCGCGGGCATGGAAGCAAAGCCCGAACTACTGATGCGCAAGCGCTAGCTAGATCCACGACACTGGGAATGGCGCAGGCTCGTCCCGAGCCAGCGCTCGGGCCACGGAGCCGGCCACGACATCTGCAGCCCAGAGAATCGGCTCACCGCGCCAACCGATGTGACGGAGCTTCGGTAGTTTGAACTGCGCATGTTGCGATACCTGCTGAATGAGCGACTTATCCCGCAAGTCCAGGGCATTGCCCCTGCTCTCGAAGAATACGGCGGCAACCCCGTCGGCTACCTCTGATCCCGTTCCGAACATCCTCGAGAGAATTCGTCGTCGAGAGCGCTCTGCCGAGCGAAGCGATCCACCGCTTGCCACGCGATGGCCGCCTCCCGCAATGCCGGAATTCGTCCCTGTGGATTAGTTGCTTTGACAGCACTCGGGTGTTAATTTTTAAGCACGGGCCTTGTGCTTTCGAGTGACAAGGAAGTGGGGCTGGGTGCGTCCCGGGGTATACCGGGCCCCCAGCCCGGCGCCCTTTCTAGGCCAACAGCCACCGCTGACTTTCGCCGTGCGCCACGTACGAGAACGACCCCGCTAGATGGTGTCAGGAAGTGAAGACGACGAACAGCTTGCGAATTCGCTCGTGAATCTCCCAGGTGCCCTTCCAGCCGATCGGAAACACGGCGGACACACCTGACACAAGAGTGATGGGGTCTCCCTCGTCAGGCCTGACCGTCATGCTCCCTTCGAGCACATGAATCACCTCGCCGTGATCAATGAACTCCCAGCGCGAGAGCCCAGGACTCGCCTCCCACACTCCGGACAGGAGGGATCCGTCTTCAGTCCTGTATTCCACAGAGCTGCGTACAGCGATGGGGTCCCCAATAACCGTTGCATCCGGTGGTGCAAGCACAGACTCGGGAAGATTTCCATTGAACAAGACCATCGGCCTGAATATCTTTGCCATGCGTGACTCCATCAAGAGAGATCGACGTTACGTGAGGTGAATCGGAAGATCAGATCATTGAGTCAGAAGCCAAGATGCAGTCGCAGCCTTCACTGTGGAGGAGAGTGACATCTCGTGAAGGCTGCGACTGCGATCGTGGGTGCGCTCGTCGTACTAGCTGCTGGAAACCGACTTCCGTCGCGAGAGGAAGATTCCACCCCAGATTCCACCGACAATGAAGATTGCCGCCCAGATGATCACGATGCTCTTTCCGTTCGCAAACGGAAGCTCATCTGACCAATACGTGGAGAAGAACGCCTGCCAGAGGAACCAGGCAATCACGATCACACCCAGAATCGGCACGATGACGTGAGTGAACACGTTGAAGTGCTCACCGCGCCCCTTGCGCTTGGCAAATACAGCGATGGCGGTCACGTTAATCAGCACGTAGATGCCGAGAACGAGGCCGGAGAAGATGGCTCCACCCCAGGCATAGGCTCCCGCGAGACTCGAGCTCTGCCAGATACCCACGACAAGCACCAGCACGAACGCCAGGACCGTGAAGAACAGCTGCGCATTTCGAGGAGTCTGGTGGGTCTTGTGCAGGCGTCCGAGCCACTGCGGGGCAAGCCCATCGCGAGTCATCGCGTGAGTGAAGCGGGCTGCGAACAGGATGCACGCAACGAAGAGCGCCATGATCGATGTTGCGGAAGTGATGATGACGCCGTACTTGCCCCAGCCGATGAACTGTTCGGCGATGAGGTACACCGGTCCGACCTGATTGGCATTCTCGATGTCGCTGGCGAGCTCGTCCGGTGTGACAGCGACGCTTAGGGCGTAGCTAGAGAAGACGCACGTGAGTGCCGCGAGGCCGAGGATAAGCGCGGTCATCTTCGGAATATTCTTCTGCGGCTCAGCAGTCTCTTCTGCCATCGACACCGGTACGTCAACAACGGCAAGTGCGAATACGGCAAAGATGAGTGATGCCTTGAACCCGTCGAAGCCTCCTGTGAAAGCCGAGGAAGAGAAGATGTTCGCGAAGTTGCCCGCGAGCGATTCCTTGACGATCAGGAAGCCGAAAAAGAGAACCATGAAGATGGCCTCGGAGGCGAAGAGAATCGACACAGCTTTCGTCGACAAAGTGACGTTCTTTGCCACGAGCAGGCCGCCGACAACCACGAAGATAAGCGCACCAACGATGCCGGTGGTGAAGTTACTCTCAACTCCAATCGCATCCAGGAGAGAGTTGAAGGTCATGCCTCCGATGGCCGGCTGGAGTGACGAGCCCAACGGACCAACCATCATGATGATAGCGAAGCCCAGGGCCGCACCGATGAACGGTCCGAAGCCTTCGGTAGCCCAGGTGTACGCACCGCCGGCAGACGGGCGACGCTTGGAGAGCATGTAGATACATGCCGCGGTCGGGATCATCATCACCGTGGTCAGGATGACTCCCCAGATGGCGCTTGAGCCTGTGCTCGCGACCGCGTAGGGAAGAATCAGATAGGCGGAAACAGCGAGGCCGCAGTACCCGAGTCCGACCAGCGTGGCAGCCGAGAGGCTCAGTACGCCGGAACGAAGGGTGGTCTCACCTGATGCGGAACTGGTTTCACTACTCGACATGGAATGACCCTCCTATTGGTCGCCGTGGCGAAGTGCGGATCTCACGAGGTAGAACAGGTGGCTAATCAATGCGCCGCACGGTAGCACTAAAACAGGTATGGTCTAGATGTTTTAGGAATTAAATGCCGAAAGTTCACCACTCGGGTCGTGAGACACGGGGTACCCGCAGGCCGCGCTGAGCCTGGCTGGACCTAATTGCGCAGGCGGCCGAGAAGGAGGCCGAGGTACCAGTTGTAGGTGCCCTCCACATGCCGATGCATGACCTCACGGGCCAAGGTGGCATTTCCGGCATCGATGGCACCCAAGAGGAGCTCGTGCTCCTTGTGGCTGGCGCGGTCGGCGGTCGGCGGTCCGGCGATTGCCTGGAGGATTTCGCTGAGCCGACCTTGGATGGAGGTCTCAGCGAGAATCAGGCTCTCGGAGTGGCTCGCCTCCGCGACGGCCACGTGAAGACGCGCATCCGCGAGCCGAAAGGTTGCGTAGTTATCCAGGGAGGCCAGCACATCGGCCGAGGCCTGCTGCAGCTGAACTCGCTCTTCCTCGGTTGCGCGTTCCGCCGCAAGATAGGCCGCTTCGCCCGATACAGAGCGCCGCCAATCGGTGAAGTCACGAATCT
>CANFQC010000082.1 GCA_947449035.1 Actinomycetota bacterium | reverse complement strand
TCGCTGTCGGGTCGCCCGGACGTTGCCCCTGTCGTCTTTGAGCTTGATGGCGACGACATCGTCACCGCCGGTTTCGATATCGCGAAGACCGTGCGTTACAAGAACGTCAAGGCGAATCCTCGTGCCACCGTCGTCATCGATGATCTCGCTTCCTTCAACCCGTGGTCGCCGCGCGGCATCAAGATCATCGGCGCGTGCATCGTCGAGTCGCACGGCGGGGGAGAGCGCTTTCGTATCACCCCCGAGGTAATCATCAGCTGGGCGATCAACGACACGACGCCGGGGATTCCGGCGATGGAGCGGCGCGAGGTCAGGTAACTCCCCGCGGAGGGTTGCTTCCGTCCAGTCTCACGAAGATCTCAGGCGGGCTTGCTGAAGTTTCGGTAGTTTCGCCCTAACCGCCCGAAGGAGAGCCATGTCTATCGATCCCAGCATCGTCCCGAACGTCGAATTGAACGACGGCACGACCATTCCCCAGATCGGCTTCGGCCTCTGGCAGGTGCCGCCGAGTGAGGCGGAGGAGGCAACCGCTGAGGCGCTTCGGGTCGGCTACCGCCACGTCGATAGTGCTGCGGTCTACGCCAACGAGGCGGAGGCAGGCGCCGCGGTCGCGAAGAGCGGTCTCGCTCGCTCGGATGTCTACGTCACGACGAAGATGTGGAATCCCGACCACGGTTACGACAACGCGATGCGCGCCTTCGATACCAGCATGAGCAAGCTCGGATTCGAGTACGTCGATCTCTTCCTCATCCACTGGCAGTGCGTGCCGCTGGGCAAGTACGTGGAGACCTGGAAGGCATTGATCGACATCCAGAAGACGGGCCGCGTGCGCTCCATCGGGGTTTCGAACTTCAAGGAGCCCGCGCTGCGGGAGATCATTGATGTCACTGGTGTCGTGCCGGTGATTAATCAGATCGAGTTGCATCCGTGGTTCCCGCAGCTTGACATGCGTGCGGTGCACGCCGAGTACGGCATCGCGACCGAGTCGTGGAGCCCGCTGGCGTCGGGACAGTTGATCGGCAACGAGCTGCTTGCAGCGATCGGCGCCAAGCATGGCAAGTCGACTGCTCAGGTGATGATCCGCTGGCACCTGCAGTCCGGGCTGATCGTGCTGCCGAAGTCGGTCACTCCATCGCGTATCGCGGAGAACATCGACGTGTTCGGCTTCGAGCTCGATGCCGAAGACATGGCCGCGATCGCAACTCTGGAGAACGGTTACCGCACCGGGCCTGACCCGGATGACTTCCTGATGATGACCTGGGAGTAACTCCCCGGCCTTCGTCAAGAACGCATTCATCGACGGCTTGTCTCGTGGATCGCTAGTTTTCGCTGCCGTTGTAGTCGTTGGCGCACTCGTGGCCCTGAAGTTCCTGCCTGCTCGTGCGAGAGTTCACGAGGATTCATCCGCCTGATTTAAGTGTTATGGTCAAAGATGCAGAGGTGACGCCCGCTTCTTCGTTAAGAGAAGTGAGACATCATGAAGAGATTCGTTGTTGCCACCGGAACCTCCCTTGCTCTCGTGACAGTCCTGGCCGCGCCGATCGCTTCGGCAGTGCCGATCGTGTCGGTGGCCCAGAGCGTCGGCCCGGCGCGAATCCTGAGTGCTGCATGGGGTCTCAACGACGGTAACAAGTGCCCGACAGGCCAGACGGGTCTCGACAACATCCCGGTCACCTTCAATTGGTTCATCAAGAACTCGTCCATCTCAGTTAACGACTTCGTCATCACTCGCGACGACGGCACCACGGTCACCCCTACCTGCGCCCTGCAGTACCCGCCGAATGAGCTCAACGAGGCACAAACGGTGAACCTCATCGGTGTCTTCGGCGACCCGGCTGCCGCACGACCGGTCACGGTCACTGTCGTTGGTGAGCTCGAGGGGCACCCGCCGCTGGGCAACACCTGGCAGACGATCGCCCCCGGACTTTCAAGCCCGATCGTGCAGATCGAGGCCGGCCCCGACATCTCTGCAGCGTGGCGACTGACACCAGCGCTCATGAAGGGCGATGCCAATGCCTGCAGCGTGGGCAGAACCTTCGTGCGCGTGGTGTGGTCGAACGGTATGACCGCCTACCCGACGGGCGCTGAGCTTGGCGCTGCAGCGGTGAAGTCATACAACGCGATCTTCACCTTGCCCAACGGAAAGCGCATTAATGTTCGCCCGCTCGCCGTTGCCGATCTTGCCGATCACAGCACGCCGGCGATGGACGACAACATGCACGACCTCTGCCTGCCGAAGGTGCCATCGGGTGCACGGCTTACTGAGGTGCGCATCGGAGCGAACTTCCTGCAGGATCCCAACGGTGATCCGAATCTCGTGCAGCACTTCAAGGTTCGCGCGACCCGTTAGCCGGTCGCGAATGCGTTAGCCGAGCAGTGGCCTCAGCTCTACTCGACGATTGCAGGCCTTCGAGCCTGCTGCTGCAAGTGTCTGAGCTTCCGCGAGATCGCGCGCCTCGATCAGCCAGAAGCCCGAGAGGTATTCCTGCGCAGGATTGATGGCATGCAAGGGGCCGGCGCTGGTGACCGTCTCAGTGCCACGTCCGTCGATCGTCGACGCGTGCCCCGGGCCAGAAATCCCGACAGCGACGATGAAGTGACCGTTCGCGCGTAGGCCGTCATTGAATTTGTCGATGGCGGCCATCTCGTCGTCATCGGCCATGCCGGTTTGGTTATCGATCACTGAGAGCAAGAACTTCATTGCGGATCTCTCTATTCAGGCATCAACATGGACGCGTCTGCCTTCGGCAGTGTCTCGCCACGGAAGTAAGACGGGTTGATGAAGTTCCAGATGACCATCAGTACGACGCCAACCAGCAGCGAGCCGATGCCGATGACGAATACGCCGCCGATGTCGCCCATGGTGGTGTAGCCATAGTCGGGGTTAGCGAACTGCACTGATGCCAACACGAAGCCGGCGAGAAGAACCAGGCCACCGATGCCGGGCATGACACCGCGCAGCATCACCTGGCTGAAGGAATGCATCCGCTTGCGATAGAACCACGCGCAGGTAATGCCCGTGAGTCCGTAGTAGAAGGCGATCATCAGGCCAACAGATGAAATCGAGTCGGCAAGCACGTTCTCGCTGACCAGGCTGAGAACGAAGTAGAAGACGGTGCCCACCACACCGATCCAGATCGTGGCCGCGGTCGGGGTCAGATAGCGGGGGTGAATGCCGGCGAAGCGCTCGGGGATCGCCTTGAAGGCAGCCATCGAGAGCGCGGTGCGAGCAGTGGGAGTGATGGTGGTGATCATCGAAGCCGTGGCTGAGCTCAGCACCGAGATGATAAGCAACGACACCAGTGCGCGCCCGATCAGCCCATCGCCGAACACTGATGGGCCGAGCGCCGCGAAGACGTCGTCGGCATTGTCGATGTTGCCGAGGCCGAGGCCCGAGGTGCCCACGCCGCCGAAGGCGATGGCGGCCACGGCAACGAGTGCGAAGGTCAC
>CANFQC010000081.1 GCA_947449035.1 Actinomycetota bacterium | reverse complement strand
TGTGGTTGAGTTGAAGCAATGGAGCAGCGCTGAAATCTTTGAAGACGATCCCAGACTGGTGCTCATTGACGCCTATGGACCCAGGCCCGTAGCTCACCCGCTTGAGCAGGCGAACGGGTACCGCCAGTACATGCTTGACTTCCTGCCCGCGCTGGAAGGTCGGGAACGAAACTTCTGCGCTGTCGCGTATTTGCACAATGCCACTGATGCTGGAATCTCGGACCTTCGAGAATTGCCAGATTCCGAATTTGTGCGGATGTTCTCCGGCCAGAGAAAGAGCCAATTCCTGGATTTCCTATGCACGAAATTTGATCCAGAGGTGTCAGGGCGCTTTGCGGCAGATGAACTGCTGAGTATGAAGGCAGGACCAAGCAAACAATTGCTAGCGGTTGCGGCAGGTGAAATCAGGGATCGGGAACAATTCGTTCTGCTTGATGAGCAGAAACTCGCCTTTGATCTGGTGCTTCACGAAGTAGAGCGAGCTCGTGCCGCCGACACGAAGACCGTGGTCATCATTTCTGGTGGGCCGGGTAGTGGTAAGAGCGTCATTGCCCTTTCCTTGCTGGGAGAGCTGGCTCGCCAGGGAAGAAGCGTCATCCATGCGACTGGATCGCGATCTTTCACCATGACGCTGAGGAACGTTGCGGGCAAGGGATCTACGCGGGTGAAGTCACTTTTTAAGTACTTCAATTCGTTCATGGAGGCGGAGAGAAATTCCCTGGACGTGGTGATTCTCGATGAAGCACATCGAATCCGTGAGACTTCTGTGAATAGGTATACAAAGGCGGCCCTCAGGGTAGCCAGGCCCCAACTCGACGAGTTGATCGCTTGTGCACGTGTACCTGTGTTTCTCCTTGATGAGAATCAAGTTGTGCGTCCCGGAGAGTTGGGAACTGTCAAGGAGATCGAGGATTTTGCCCAATCCCTTGGCCTCCGAGTGCAGAAAATCGAACTCGACGCGCAGTTCCGCTGTGGGGGAAGCCAGGCGTACGTGAATTGGGTCGAACGGCTGTTGGGCTTGAAGCCCGGCGGACCAATTAACTGGGATGGCGATGAGTATTTCGATCTCTTCACAGCTCGATCTCCGGGCGAGCTTGAGCATCGGCTCGAGGATGTAAGAGCAAATGGTTTTGGATCACGAATCTCTGCGGGCTACTGCTGGCCATGGAGCGAACCAAATCAGGATGGCTCCTTGGTCCCTGATGTGCGAATTGGCGACTGGGCGAAGCCGTGGAACCTTCGTGGCGATCGATCAATTGGTGGGGCGCCACCCTCCGCACTTTGGGCGACGGACCCAGCGGGTTGGGGCCAAGTCGGATGTGTATACACGGCACAAGGATTTGAATATGACTGGAACGGAGTAATCCTCGGTCCGGATTTCGTGTGGAGGACGGACCGTTGGGTCTCTGTCCGAGCCGAGAACAAGGATCCCGATTTCAAAAGTCTGAAAACAGTCCCTCCCGAAGAATTCGAGCGTCTGGTCACCAACGTTTACAAAGTTCTGCTGACCCGGGGGATGGTCGGCACCATCATTCACTCCGTCGATGCGGAAACTCAGAGCTTTCTCGAAGGTCTCACGGGGTCTTAGCTCGTCCGCCTTCATGGCCAGGATAAAGAGGGAGACTCCTTAGGAAGCGCGGTCAGGTGGACCGGGGAACGCCTTGCCCGGCGTGGCAAATCCGTGGAATTCTCTCGTGGATTGAGATTCCGCCCTCGTCCGCCTTGCATTTCCCCCAGACCGTCCACTACCTTCCCGCCGGCTACGAGCAGCCTCGATTCTTAACCTCAGGTTGAGATTGAGGGTTTGTGGCCAGGGTCGAGCGTGACTTCCCCTGTCGCGCCCAACGAAAGGACAGGTGCCGTGGCGGCTCCGCAGAACTACCTGGCAGTGATCAAGGTCGTCGGAATCGGCGGTGGTGGCGTCAACGCCGTGAACCGCATGATCGAGGTCGGTTTGAAGGGCGTGGAGTTCATCGCCATCAACACCGATGCTCAGGCCCTGCTCATGAGCGACGCAGACGTCAAGCTCGATATCGGCCGTGAGCTCACCCGTGGGCTCGGCGCCGGCGCGAACCCCGAGGTTGGCCAGAAGGCCGCCATGGACCACGAAGGCGAGATTGAAGAGGTTCTGCGTGGCGCTGACATGGTCTTCGTGACCGCAGGCGAAGGTGGCGGCACCGGTACCGGCGGCGCACCCGTCGTGGCCCGCATCGCCCGTTCACTCGGCGCACTGACTATCGGCGTTGTTACCCGCCCGTTCGGCTTCGAGGGTCGCCGTCGCGGCTCACAGGCTGATGACGGCATCGAGGCACTGCGTGCCGAGGTCGACACCTTGATCGTCATCCCGAATGACCGCCTGCTCTCGCTGTCGGATCGCAACATCTCCGTCATCGACGCATTCCGCCAGGCAGACCATGTGTTGCTGCAGGGCGTCTCGGGCATCACCGACCTGATCACCACCCCGGGCCTGATCAACCTCGACTTCGCCGACGTCAAGAGCGTCATGCACTCGGCCGGCTCCGCCCTCATGGGCATCGGCTCGGCTCGTGGCGAGGATCGCGCGGTTGAGGCCGCCGAGCGTGCCATCTCGAGCCCGCTGCTCGAGGCCGGCATCGACGGCGCCCATGGCGTGCTGCTCTCCATCTCCGGCGGCAGCGATCTCGGCCTGTTCGAGATCAACGAGGCAGCTCGCCTCGTCAGCGATGCCGCTCACCCCGATGCCAACATCATCTTCGGCGCCGTCATCGACGACACCCTCGGTGATGAGGTTCGTGTCACGGTTATCGCCGCCGGCTTCGATGGCGGAGAGCCCCCGGCACGCAAGGCAGCCGCTGCCCCCAAGGCAGTCGTTGAGGCAACCGCCACCGGCGAGGTGCCGGTCGTCACTTCCCCGGCCGACCGTCCCGTGCAGCAGCCGCGAACGATCGTGTTCGACGATGCCGACGACGATCTCGATATTCCGGATTTCCTCAAGTAGTCGTGAATCCCGTTGCCGAGGGTCGTCTCGACCCATCGTCACCTGGTGGCCGTCCAGTCTTCTGGGCGGCCACTGGTCGTTCCGGTGGTTTCAGCACCGGGGCTTTCTCCTCGCTGAACCTGGCGGGGCATGTGGGCGATGACCCGGCTTGTGTTGCTGCGAACTTTTCTGCTCTGTCTTCTGGGTTTGGCGGGGTTGGGCTCGCGGTGCTCGATGCCTGCCACGGGGGCGAGGTTGCTGTCGTGGAGTCGGCCGGGGTGTATTCCGGGGTTGATGCGCTGGTGACGGTGACACCGGGTCTTGGGCTGGTTGCTCTTGCTGCTGACTGCGTGCCTGTTGCTCTTGCTGATCGGCAGGGCACGGTGATTGCGGTGGTGCACTGCGGGTGGAAGGGGCTGGGGGCCGGTGTTGTCTCGGCCGCAGTCTCAGTGATGCGGGCTCATGGGGCGCGGGGGATTCGCGCCGTGGTCGGGCCGTCGATCTGTGCTGCGTGCTACCCGGTGCCGCTGGAGCGGGTGTCGTTGCTGCGTTCCGCTGTTCATCCGGTGGTGGCTGCTGCGGCTATCCCGACTGGAGTTTCGCCTCGGATCAGCGTTGCTGGTGGTGTGGTGGC
>CANFQC010000080.1 GCA_947449035.1 Actinomycetota bacterium | reverse complement strand
GCCGTATCAACTGGGTGCAGCAGGTTCCCCGCGGCGAAAATGCCCCCGCGACTCGTGCGCAGCGCGGTGTCGACGATCGGGCCACGCGAGCCGAGATCCATGTCGAGGCCGTTGCTCTGCGCCAACTCGTAATCGGGAATCCAGTCACCGGTGAAGATCACCGTGTCGCAATCGATGACACGACGTCGACCTGTGCCGATCTGCTCGATCTCCACTCCTTCGACGCGTTCGCGTCCGATGACGCGAATGACGCGCGTTCGGCGAGCAATCGGTACTCGCAAAGCAAGTCGGCCGGGAATGGCCATCGCCGCATACGACTCCGGCTGACCGAATTCGGTCGTTATTGCGACAGTTGAGCAACCGACTTCGCGCAAAGTGAGAACCGCAGACCAACTCACGAGTTCGGCACCTACAACGACTGCACGCGTTCCGACCGCCTGATGCTTGAGGTGGACGAGGTTCTGCAGTTGCCCGGTCGTCATCACCCCATTCGGACGATCGCCGGGGATGCGCCGAGCGGCGCGCGGCCGTTCACGAGCGCCCGTTGCCAAGATGATTGCGTCGGCAGTGATGATGTCGCGACCATGTGCAGAGGTGATCTCGGCACTCATCGGTCCGGCCCAACCTGTCACCATCGTTGCGTTGCGAATCACTGCTCCGTGTGCCTGCGCGCGCTCGACAAGAGTGCGTGCATACGAAGGCCCGGTCATGACGCGCTTGAGATCGCGCAGTCCGTAGCCCGTGTGGTCACTGTGTCGCGGTATGCCGCCGGCTTCGCTCTCTCGCTCGATGATCGTGACGTGGTCGGCGCCTTGCGCTTTCAATTCACGTGCCGCGCTCAAGCCCGCGGGGCCGCCGCCAATGATCAGAATCTCACTCATGATCACCGCCGCCTGCGCGCATCAGCTCGTCAATCTCGGCTCCGCAGAAGAAACCTTGGCAACGGCCCATGAGCGCGCGAGTGCGCCGACGGAGGCCATCGACATCACACGGAGGAAGAGGTGAAGTGAGAGCATCGCGAATCTCACCTCGAGTCACTCGCTCGCAGAAGCACACGATCTGGCCATACTCCGAATCGGCCTCAATGAGATCCGCTCGCTGATACGGGCGAGGAAAAGCCTCGCCAATATTGGGCATTTGCGGTGGTGCCGGTAGATCAGCGCGCTCCACGAGAGCAACTCCCGACTCGGCGAGCAGATGTCGTGCGTGCTCGGCCAGGGCCATCGAAGCTGTGAGACCGGTAGATCGAATGCCTCCGAGCAGCAGATAGCGCTGCGCCGAATCGATATCCACGACGAAGTCGCTGTGCTCGGTGGAAGCACGCAGGCCCGCGTAGCTTGCCGTGACTTCCTCCGCGATGAGAGTCGGCATCAACGCCGCACCTTTGTCCAACAGGAAGGCAAAGCCTTCTTCGGATGTGGAGGTGTCGGTGCGATCGACGAGATTCTCAGAGGTCGGACCGAGCATCACATTGCCGAAGATGGTCGGGCTGATGAGCACGCCCTTGCCCTTCTCGGTCGGCACCGGCAGCACGATGGTGTTCGCCATCGGTCGAGTCAGCTTGTCGAAGACGAACAACTCGCCTCGCCTGGGCACGATCGTGAAACGGTCGTAGCCGAGCATGCGATCGATGACATCGCCGCCGAGACCTGCGGCATTGATGACCCAGCGCGTCGTGATGTCACCTGTGCTCGTGCGAAGCGTCGTGCTCTCGGCGCCCACGTCAACAGACTCCACGAAGGTGTTCAGCCTGAACTCGACACCACGGGCCTTGGCTTCCGTCGCATAGGCGAGAGGAGTTGTCCAGGGGCAGATGATCGACTCATCGGGCACCGTGAGACCGCCGAGCGCGCCCGGTCCGAGATCAGGAACGCGGCGGTAGACCTCATCAGCGTCGACGATCTCGCACTTCTGGTAGCCGTTCTTCACGGCTTTGTCCTGAAGTTTCGGGAGCACCGCACGTTGATCTTCATCCCAAGCCACGAGCAGGGCACCGGTGTGCTCGACCGGAATTCCTGTGACCTTCGCGTAATCAGAGAGCAACTCATAGCCACGAGCCACCATGGTCGACTCCAGTGAGCCGGGCACCGCGTCGAAGCCGGTGTGCAGAATCGCCGTGTTGGCCTTACTCGTCGCGTCACCTATATCGCCGCGTGACTCAACGAGCACGACGGATAGGCCAAAACCCGAAAGATCGCGTACAACGGCGCATCCCACAACACCGCCGCCGATAACCGCGATGTCGTAGCTCATCGCTCTCCTTCCGGGGGCAGTGTGCGCTGCACCGCTGCACGCCAGTTACCCATGAAGTCTGCCGCATGATCGGCACTCCAGCGCGGCTCGTAGATGTGCTCTGGAGTCCATTCCACCGCCGGAACCACTTCCGAAGGTCGCGCGGCAAGTCTGCCCAGTGCTGCGGCACCGAGTGCCGTCGCATGCGCAGAGGGGTACACCTCGATCGGCAGTTGAAGAATGTCGGCCTGCGCCTGCATGAGAGCGGTCGAGCGAGTCAGCCCACCGTCCACGCGAAGCGACTTCAATGAGTCGCCAAGATCAGCGGCGCAGGCGGCAGCAAGATCCGCGATTTGAGCAGCGATGCCCTCAAGTACGGCACGGATGAGCTGGCCACGATCAGTCGCCAAGCTCATTCCGCTGAAAGCGGCTTTCGCATCTGAACGCCACCACGGTGCAGCGAGTCCTGCGAGTGCAGGAACGAAGGAGACATTCCCGCTGTCTGCAGCCGCAGCCGTGTCGATATCGCGCGCATCGGAGATAAGGCCGAGATCCTGCAACCAGCGAATTGCCGACGCAGCTGTAAAGACCTGTCCGTCAATGCAGTACTTCGACTCACCGCGGATAGTCCAGGCAACCGAGGTCGTCAGCCCATTGGTTGAGCGCGGTGCTGCGGTGCCGGTGTTCATCAGCAGGAACGCTCCGGTGCCATAGGTGCACTTGGCCTCACCGACGGTGAGACAGCCCTCCGCAAGCAGCGCTGCCTGCTGATCGACGATCACTCCACCGACCGGTATCGAGCCACCGAAGGCATTCGTGGTTCCGATGACCTCATCGCAGTCGGTGATGCGCGGCAACGCTTCGCCTTGAAGACCGAAGTACCCGAGTAGCTCGTCATCCCACGAGCGTGAGTCGAGATTCATGATCAGCGACCTGCTCGCAGTCGACACGTCGGTCACGAATTCGCCGGTCAGACGATGAAGCAGCCAGGAGTCTGATGTGGTGACGACGCCTTCGCGGGTGAGGTTCTCGCGGATCCAGGTCATCTTCGGTGCGGAGAAATAAGGATCAAGGACAAGACCGGAACGCGCAGCAATGGCGTCAGAGTGTCCGCGCACTCGATCGCAGACGCTCTCCGCCCTGCTGTCCTGCCAGACGAGTGCAGTGGTCAACGGCTCCCCTGTTGAGGGATCCCAGGCCAGGACAGTCTCGCCCTGATTCGCGAGTGAGACGACCTCAATCGGGACTCCCGCCTCGGCAATTGCACGACGGCCGGCAACGAGAACGGATTCGAGAAGCTCTGACGGATTCTGCTCGACGGCACCTTCTGCCAAGTACTGGGGACGCACTGGCTCTTCGGCCAGAGCGAGGACCGTGCCCGCATCATCGACAACGATTGCCTTGGTGCCCGACGTTCCCTGATCAATCGCAAGGACG
>CANFQC010000079.1 GCA_947449035.1 Actinomycetota bacterium | reverse complement strand
TGACAGCGTTTACAGTGTGGCCGTGGATCCCAACCTCGAATCCCTTGCTGCCGCGTACGGAGTCGCCACTTCTTATGTCGATCAAAGCGGCATGCATGTCGACGTCAGCGAGGAGACCGTCCTCGCCGTCCTCGCAGCCTTGGGCACCGATCTGCGTGATGTCGCCGACCGCGCGGTGGCCATTTCTGCTGCCGCTGAGTCGATGCGCCTGCGCGGCTGGCGCCGGATGCTGCCGCCGGTTGTCGTCGCCACTGCGGGCACTGAGAAATCTGCATGGGTCCATGTTCCGGACGGAGCGCCCGCCGAGGCCTACGTGATTACCGAGCAGGGCGTGCGCGTTGATCTTGTCCAGGTCGACAACTGGAATGCACCGGTGGAGGTCGACGGTCAGATGATCGGCGAGGCTTCGTTCGCGATTCCCTCGGATCTCCCGCTCGGGTGGCACACCCTTCATGGCGAAAGCGAAGATCGGCACGCGGAGACCTCGTTGGTCATGACGCCTGCGCGGCTTGATCCCGATGCAATCGCAGGTGAGCGCCAGTGGGGATTCATGGCGCAGGTGTACGCCACGCGCTCGCGCGAATCCTGGGGCATCGGCGATCTCCACGATCTCGCAACCTTGGCATCGTGGAGCGGACGTGAGCTCGGCGCCGGATTCGTGCTCATTAACCCGCTACATGCCGCGACACCCGTGTCACCGATCGAGAACTCGCCCTACCTTCCCGTCACCCGGCGATTCACTAATCCGATCTACCTGCACGTCGAGGACATCCCGGAGTTCGAAGAGCTAAAGAAGAAGCAGCGTGCGCGGCTTGAGGAAGATGCTGCACCGCTTCGGGCAATGAACCTCACTGCCGACCTCATTGATCGTGATGCAGTCTGGGCTGCAAAGCGCGCAGCCTTCGCAGAGATCTTCGATGCGGACCTCTCGAAGTCGCGTCGACGGGAGTTTGAGGCTTACTGCACTGAGCAGGGTGTGGGTCTGCGTGACTTCGCTACCTGGTGTGCGATGTGCGAGGTATTCGGCAACGATCCATCCGCGTGGTCGGGAGAGTATTCACGTCCCGACTCACCTGCGGTAGCTAAGTTCCGCGAGGAGCATGCGCAGATCGTCGATTTCCAGATGTGGATGCAGTGGCAGATGGATCAGCAGCTCGCCGCCACGCAGAAGGCTGCTCGCAATGCGGGCATGGCCATTGGCGTCATGGCTGATCTTGCCGTAGGCGTTCACCCATCGGGGGCAGACTCCTGGTCGCTGCAGGACGTTCTCGCGCGCGGAGTCTCAGTCGGCGCTCCGCCGGACATGTACAACCAGATGGGCCAGGACTGGTCGCAGCCGCCATGGCGCCCCGATGCGCTGGCCGAAGCCGGTTACCTGCCCTATCGCGATCTGCTGCGCACGATCTTGCGTCATGCAGGTGGCCTACGCATCGATCACGTACTCGGCCTTTTCCGGCTGTGGTGGGTACCGGCAGGCATGGGTGCGCGCAATGGCACTTTCGTCCGCTTCGATCATGACGCGATGATCGGCATCTTGTGCCTCGAGGCACAGCGCGCCGGTGCAATTGTGGTCGGTGAAGATCTCGGCACTGTCGAGCCGTGGGTGCGCGACGTACTGGCCGCCCGCGGAATTCTCGGCACCGTGATCTCGTGGTTTGAGCGCACCGACGGCGTCGTCACGCCCCTTGATCAGTGGCGCAAGGACACTCTTGCGAGCGTCACGGTGCATGACCTTCCCCCCACTGCGGGTTTCCTTCGCGATGAGCATGTACGCATTCGCGAGAGCCTCGGGCTGCTCACCACCGATCCGCAGGTCGAGTACGCGAATGCCAGGCGCGATCGCGAGGAGTGGGCCCAGTTGCTTCGTCACGCGGGATTCCTGTCCGGCGACGTTGACCTCGACACCGATGACGGCCTTGATGCCATGGCGATTGCCCTGCACCGGGCAGTTGGCTCGACTAAGGCGCGACTTGTGGGCGTGGGGCTTCCTGACGTCGTCGGCGACCGCCGGGCCCAGAACCAGCCCGGCACCTACTTGGAGTACCCGAACTGGCGAGTTCCGATGACCGACTCCTCCGGTAGCCCGATGCTGCTGGAGGACGTCATGGCTGGCCCAGATCTGCTCGGCCCGATGGTCGACGCAGTGCGTCAGCGCTAGCCCTCTAGGATTAAGACGTGAACGCAGGACAAGCACTCGCACTCTTCGCAGGCATCCCGATCGGCTTTGCCGTACTCGTGGCTATCGCAGTCTCCGCATCCAGTTGGATGCGTGGCGATCGCCACTCCGGTTTGCCGGGTGAGCCCACCGCCGAAGGCCCCGTCTTCATCGCCAGTTCGGGCTCGGCGCCCGACCCCTCGATCCTTCCCCGCGAAATTGGCATGGGCTCGTACTCAGTCGTCGGAGGTGGCGCACATGGAAGCTTCTGATCTGACCCCCAAGCAGCGCGTGGCGATCACTGACGCGGTGGAGCTCGCGCGCGAGATCTCCGGTCGTTGCTTCGCCGTGTACGTCGGCCCGCTTGAGCAGGGCCGTGACTCGGCTGTCGCCAAGCACGCCCAGATTCCCGGCGCCGAGACCTCCGTGCTCATCGCCGTTGATCCGCAGGCACGCACCATCGACATCGTCACCGGTACTCAGGCCGCGATCGACATCGATGACCGTTCCTGCGAGCTGGCCATCTTGGCCATGCGCTCGAACTTCGGCGCCGACGATCTTGTCGGTGGCATTCGCTCAGGTGCGATGCTGCTCGCCGAGCATGCTCGCGCACCGCGCGTGCTGCACCTGAACGAGCCTGCCTAGACCTCTAGGAGCTCGCCTTAGCCGGCCACTCTCCCCTTGAACTCTCGTCCTACTTGAACTCGGCACTCCGAGCTCCGTGGCGTGAGCAGTCTTCGCGATTACGAGCCGTGTCAATCGCGGCAGGGTGTGTATGAGTCTCAGTTGCCCAGGGAGGGGATGGTCCGCGTGCACACCCATCCGCCGGTGATGCGTTCCGCCCATTCCTGCCATGAGGGCTGCCATCCGGTGGCGCAGGTGGCGGTGGCGCTCGCTCGGCCCACCGACTGCTGCCAACCGGGAATCCACTCAGGAGCCTGCACCACGTTGATGGCCAAGATCGGGCAGATAGGCGGCGCTCCGATGGAACCGCAGAGCATGACGTGGGTGGAGCCGGGCACTTCCGAGGCGAAGGTCATCGTCCATGAGGGGTTGGGAAACGGATCGAGGTTTCCATTGAACGGGCTGGGCGTGCCATTCATCCAGGCATTTCCCACCGGTGTCGGAAAGGCGGGGTAAATCATGTAGGAGCTGTCACACGGTCCGGTCTGGCTCGTCGAGACGATGCTCAGGGTGTCCTTCGTCGTTATCGTCACGACTTGGGATTCCGGCGGATCACAGGTCATATCGATGTGGATGATGTCCGCCTGGGCAGGTGCGGCGCAGATGAACCCGGCAGCCGCAAGAACTACGACGATCCCCGCCCCGAGAACTCGTGATGATCGTCCGGACACGATTCCTCCTTCAGGCAAAGATCAGCGGTGATCACGCGAACGGTGGTCGTGACCCTACTCGCCGACCCGCACCACCGTGCCGTAACGCGAGCGTCCGGGCAGACTCGGACGGGGAAGGTGTCCTCATGGCGGGCGACTGCTCCGGGAGCCTTCCTGAATTGGCGCCCTGCGCGGCCTACTCGAATGAGGGGCTGGCCGTGCGGGTGCGCTTGATCTCGTAGAACCCCGGCGTTCCGGCCACGAGCAAGGTGCCGTCCCAGAGCTTGCCCGCTGCATCACCGCGGGGAGTGGGCGTGACCACGGGGCCAAAGAAAGCAATCTGCTTGCCGTCAGCGCCCGGCACCGCGATAACGGGCGTGCCGACATCCTCGCCCACCAACGAGATGCCCTCGGCGTGGCTCGCGCGCAGGTCAGCATCGACGGCATCGGAGTGCGCGAACT
>CANFQC010000078.1 GCA_947449035.1 Actinomycetota bacterium | reverse complement strand
TCACTGAACGGGGTTCAACTCGGCCACGCCCTGCGTGAGCGTGACGAGAACGTCGGCATCGTGATCTTGAGTCAGCACTATGCGTGGGACTTCCATGGCTCGAATGGTCGAGTGAGCATGGGCTGGTCGTATGTCGAGAAGAAGGCCGACCTCGATAGCGAGTATCTGAGCAAAGTGCTCAAGGCGACGGCATCCGGCCTGTCAGTCGTCGAACCCTCCATTGATGAAGGACGCGCTCCGGTGTCTGTAGAGCGTTTGGGTCGTCTGACCAATCGGCAGCGCCAGATCATGTCGCTCGCTGCTACGGGTATTGACGCCAACCTCATTGCCGAGCGCGTGGGCCTTGCTGCAGTGACGGTGCGTAAGGATCTCTCGGAGTGCTACCGAATCCTCGTGCCGGATGCGCCGGCCGGTACTGATCTGCGTACGGCCGCGGTTGTGGCGTGGATCGAGGGGCGACGCATGAACTCGATGGACGTTTATGACCACTAGTTCATCGACGAGTTCAGCGCTTCGCGCAGTACGCCGCTTCATCCTCGGGCCGTGGCCATTGAGCCTGACCGTTGCTTGGATCTTTGCGTCGATATTCGTTTTTGCGCCCCTGTTCCGGGTCTACGGCTTTCTCCCGCTCATTCCGAAGGCCGATTCGCTTGCTTCTCGAACCATCGTTATCGCATGTGTGTCAGTGCTTGCCTCTGGCTGCATGATTGCGCCGCTCTTCCTCTACCGGTGGGTTCGGAACCGAGTAACTGATAGTGAAGTGCGCTGGCCGGAATACCTGCTCTCACTTGCCGGCGCTGCCGTGATCGCCGTTCTCTTGTCGAGGTCGCTCCTGCGAAATGTTCCCTACTTCCAGGAAGTGCTCTACAGCCCTCGATTCGTGAAATCGGCCATCACGTATTTCCTCGTCTTCGGGTTCATTAACGCTGTGCTGGGCACTTTCTTCACCCGCATCCAGAAGGAGTCGAACTCGGCTCAGGCCGCCCTGGGGACAGTCGTTGCCCAACGTCGCCTGCTGCTCGAATCCGAGGAGCGGGTGCGCGGCCAGGTCGCGGCATTCCTGCATGACCGAGTCCAGACCGATCTCATGTCGATCGCGCTGCGCATCCGGGCGACCATCGGGCAAAGCCCCGAGACGATGAACAGTGAGCTCACCGCGGTGATCTCCGACCTCGAGCGCTTGCGTTCTCAGGAGGTTCGCAAGGCCAGCAGACAGTTGAGCCCCAACCTGGCAACTGTCTCTTTTGATTCCGCCTTGCGTGATTTGTCGGAGTCTTACCGCCCCGCGCTGGACGTCGCCATCAATATCAGCGACGCAGTTTCACGCCGAATCGCGGAGTGCTCGGACGACACCAGGGCCACCGGCCTGTACCGCATCTGCGAGCAGGGGTTGCTGAACGCGGCGATTCATGGGCTTGCCACAGAATGCACGATTCAGGTCACCCTCACGCCCCGCGACGAACTCGTCCTTCAGCTGAGCGACAACGGCATCGGTGTGCAAGGGGAAACGTTGCAACCGGGCATGGGCATGACCGTGATCTCGGCCTGGGTCGAGTTACTCGGCGGTCAGTGGAGCCTGGAGCCGTCGCCGTCAGGCATGATCCTGACGGCGACAGTCCCCTGCGACTGACCTAGGCAGCAGCAGAGCGGCTCACCTGAACACTGAGTGCGTGTTGCTACTGGTTGATTCACGTTCCTGATGCCGAGTCGTAGGCAACCACTCTGTTGCAGACGAAGCCACCGCTGCCACCGTTGGGCCACTGCGCCCAGCTCGATGACCATCCGGCTTCGCAGGTGTCGTTCGCATTGATTCGAGCGTGTGACTGGAACCACGGCGGCGGCGTTGATCCAGTTGCCGCTGGAGCTTCTAAGCCATCCCAAATCACTGGAGCAAAACGAGTGTAGACACCGCCTTCGATCAGGAAGATTTGGTCTCCCGGGCTGAGCGCGACTCCTGGGCTAGCCCCTTGGGTGGCAAGCAAGGTGGTGACCGTGGTAGTTGGCGATGCGGAGTTTGTCACGTACCAGTCGGGCTCTACCTCGCCGGACTGGTAGTAATAGTAAGGAGTGTAATCACCCGGATTCGGCGTGCTCTCGTAGTGCAAGGCGCCGGCGGTGACCTGTCCGACATTCCAAATGTCGTCGCAGTCTGAGCTCGTCATCACAATCGTGATGGTGTCACCCGGGCGCGCATAGATGTGGATGGCGTCGCTGGTACTGCAGTCGGTAGAAATCGTCTGTGCAGCAGCTTGCGCAGGAGAAGCAGTCATGACGCATGCGCCTGCTATCGACAGTGCCGCGATCGCACCTGCAGAAATCTTCCTTGTAACGTGCATTGAATCCTCCGAAAGTTGCTTTGCGGTGCATCGGAATTCGTGAGCGCGAGGCTAATGAGATTCGGTGAAGAGCGTGAGCGAGCACTACACGTGTACGCGAATATGGGTACACGTGTACCTCTGGTGGATACACGTGTACCCAATCCCGATCACGCGTGTACCCGTATCCGAGGGCTTCCACGGACGTTGCTTTCACGTTGGCACGGCACGTGAAGCTGATGACCAACGGCCCCGTGTGCCTGGTGAGTCCTGTGAACATGCCAGTGGGCCGGAGCATCAGCTCCGGCCCACTGGCTCACTCCTTGACTGCTAGCCGTGAGACTTGCCGGCAACCTTCGACGCTGGCTTGCTCGCCGGCTTCGATGAGGTGCTCGAGGCCTTCTTCGCTGCGACCTGAACCTTCAGGTAGAACGCCTTGCCGTCGGCGGTTGCGAGCTGGATCGTATAGGTGCCTGAGCGGTTTGGCTTGAATGCCGGAACCTTCGCCCGACCATTGGCATTGCTTCGGGTGGTGCCGAAGGTGACGAATGCGTTCTTGGCGCGAGTCGATGTCGGTGCCTTAACTCCGGCACGCAGACTCGTGCTGACCGGCAGACCGCTGACCACTGGAGCCACCGCAGTGCCCGCCGGAACCGTCAGCACCGGAGCACTCGACTCACTCGTCGATAACGGGGCATTCACTACCGGAGTCTGAGCGCTTGCCTTCTCCGATGCTGACAACGGCGCAAAGCCCGCCGGAACCTTCACCGTCGGCGAAGCACTCACCGAAGCAGATGCCGTCGGTGACAGGGTCGGAACAGCGGTCGGTGTCACCGATGCTGAAGGAGTCGGTGTAGGCGTCGGTGTCGATGTGCCGCTACCGGATTCTCCGCCACCGCCACTCGGTATCGCCGTGTACGTGAAGCCACCGGTGCTTGTCGCGGTCTGCCCGTCACTGTTCGTGACGACCACATTTGCGGCTCCGGCGGTGCCTGCCGGAGTTGTTGCTGTGATTGACGTGGACGATACGACCGTCGCACCCGTGGCTGCCTGGCCACCTACCGTCACGGCGAAGGATCCACCCGAGGTGAAGTTCGTGCCCGTGATGGTGATCGCCGTGCCCCCGGCAGCGGAACCCGTCGATGGCGAGATCTCGGAAATCGTCGGGGCTGGGAGGTAGGTGAAGCCGCCGGTGCTTGTCGCGGTCTGCCCGTCACTGTTCGTGACGACCACATTCGCCGCCCCGGCGGTGCCTGCCGGAGTCGTGGCTGTGATCGACGTGGCCGACACCACTGTCGCGCCCGTGGCTGCCACGCCACCTACCGTCACGGCGAAGGATCCGCCTGAGGCGAAGTTCGTTCCGGCGATGGTGATTGCCGTGCCGCCGGCGGCTGAGCCTGTCGATGGCGAGATTCCGGAAATCGTCGGGGCTGGGATGTACGTGAAGCCGCCAGTGCTGGTCGCGGTCTGCCCGTCACTGTTCGTGACCACCACATTCGCGGCTCCGGCGGAGCCTGTCGGAGTCGTTGCTGTGATCTCCGTGGCCGACACGACCGTCGCGCCCGTGGCGGCCACGCCACCTACCGTCACGGCGAAGGATCCGCCTGAGGTGAAGTTCGTGCCCGTGATGGTGATTGCCGTGCCGCCGGTGGCAGTGCCTGTCGATGGCGAGATCCCGGAAATCGTCGGGGCTGGTGCCTGAATGGACAGGCCAGTACCGGTGGCG
>CANFQC010000077.1 GCA_947449035.1 Actinomycetota bacterium | reverse complement strand
TGATAGAAGAGCAGATAGACCCGGTTGGTCGGGGTCTCCTTGGATGTCTCCGCCTCTGAGCCCTTCTTGGCCCTCGTGCCCTTCGCTGACCTACTGGTCTTCGAGGTGACCTCGGCGTCCTTCTCGGTGCGGCTCATGCGCCGGCCTCCTCGGCCAGACGAGCCACGGCCTCGGCAAACTCAGTGCCGCGGTGGGTGTAGTCGCGGAACATGTCCCAGGAGGCGCAACCGGGGGCGAGCAGCACGGTGTCACCGGGGCGGGCCATGGCCATCGCCTCGCGTACTGCCAATTCCATTGCCCCAGTGTCGGTGCGATCGAGGTCGACTCTCGGGACATCAGGCGCGTGTCGGCCCAAAGCGCCCGCGATCACCTCTCTATCGACCCCTAGGAGCACCACTCCCCGCATATGGGAGGCGGTCAGCTTCACGAGATCGTCGAATTCCTGGCCCTTAGCCATCCCGCCGGCGATCCAGATGATGCTCGGGTAGGCCAGCAGCGAGGTCTGGGCAGCGTGGGCATTGGTCGCCTTGGAGTCATCGATGAAGGTGACTCCCCCGACCTCGCCCACATGGGCGATGCGGTGGGCAGCAGGCACGAAATCCTGCAGGCCCTGCTGGACGGCAGTGGCCGGCACACCGAAGGCACGGGCCAGGGCAGCGGCGGCCAGGGCATTGGCGACGTTATGCGGGGCGGCGGGCTGAACATCGTCGATGACGGCCAATTCCTGAGCCGTGGTCTGGCGCTCCTCGATAAACGCGCGGTCAACGAGATACTCGTCCACCACGCCGAGCATCGAGATGGCCGGGGCGCCGAGGGTGAAGCCGATCGCACGGCAGCCGTCGATAACCTCCGCGTTCTCGACCATCGTGAGAGTGACGGAATCCTCGACATTGAAGATGACGGCTTCCTGCGTGCGCTCGAAGATGCGCGCTTTCGCCGCGACGTAATCCTCCATCGAGCCGAAGTGATCAATGTGATCGTCGGCGATGTTCAGGCACACCGAGGCGACAGCACTGACGGAGTGAACGAAGGGCAGCTGCGGGGCACCGACTTCGACCGCGATCACGTCGAGTTCGTCATGCATCACGACACCGACAAGTGAATTGCCGATATTGCCCGCTGACGTCGTGCGATAGCCGGCTGCACGAAGCATCGACTCCAGCATCAGCGTGGTCGTGGTCTTGCCATTGGTGCCCGTGACCGTGAGCCAGGCCGCTGCAGTCTCGAGATCACGAAGGCGCCACGCGAGTTCCAACTCACCCCACACCGGTATGCCGCGCTCGAGGGCATCGACGATGACCGGCGCGCTTGGGCGCAGGCCGGGCGAGACGATGAGCAGATCGCAGTCGGGGGCCATGCCGTCATAACCGAGTCGAACATCAGCGTCGAGGGTGGAGAGAATCTCAGCGCGCTCGCGTTGCTTCTCGCCGTCGCCCGCATCGATAACGATGACTGTTGCGCCAAGCTGCATGAGCGCATCAGCGCAGGAGAAACCAGCAATACCGATGCCCGCGACCGTGACAGTCCACTGCGACCAGTCAGAGAGGCGATGGGCGTTGTTGATATCGCTGCTCATGCCGAGGTTGGTGTCGTCAGCGCTCACGCGCGCACCCATTCGGCATAAAACAAGGTCAGGCCGATGCCAATGCACAGACCCTGAATGATCCAGAACCTCACGACGATCTGGATCTCGGGCCAGCCGAGCATCTCGAAGTGATGATGCAATGGCGCCATGCGGAAGATTCGTCTACCGGTGAGCTTGAACGAGCCCACCTGGCCGATCACGCTGAGCGTGGTGATGAGGAATAGCCCCGCGATGAACGGAAGTAGCAGTTCGGTGCGCGAGAGGATCGCGAGGCCGGCGATGCCGCCACCGAGGGCAAGTGAGCCGGTATCGCCCATGAAGATGCGGGCAGGTGAGGTGTTCCACCACAGGAATCCGAAGCTGGCGCCGGCTGCGGCGGCCGCGACAAGCGCAAGGTCGAGTGGATCAGTGGTGTTGTAACACTGGGCCGAGTCAAGGAAGCCGCAGTTCTGCCCGTACTGCCAGATGCTGATCAGCACGTAGGCCAGGAAACTCATGATCGAGGCACCGATGGCCAAGCCATCAAGACCATCGGTCAGGTTCACGCCGTTGGTGGTGGCGGTGATCAGGAACCACACCCAGAGCAGGAAGAGTCCGGCCGGTAGCACGATCGCGGTGTCACGCACGAAGGAGATTGCCTGCGAGGCGGGGGTCTGACCCATGTCATCGGCAAAGTGAATCGACATCCACGCGAAGCTGAGCGCAACGATTGCCTGACCGATCAACTTGGTGCGTGCGCGAAGTCCGGTGCTGCGCTGCTTGAAGACCTTCAGGTAGTCGTCAGCGAGACCCACGAGACCAAGACCGACCATCAGGTAGACCACGAGCAAACCGGAGGCCGTGAGCGGACGCCAGGCAAGCAAATGCGCCCCGAAGTAGCCCGCGACCACCGCCAAGATGATCGCGACACCGCCCATTGAGGGCGTGCCCTTCTTCCCTGAGTGCTCGGGGTAAGCCTCGGTCGCCGTGGAGACACGAATGGCCTGCGCGTAATTACGACGGGCCAAGAGCTTGATGAGGATTGGAGTGCCGATGAGCGAGAACAAGGTGGCAATGCCGGCGGCGATGACTACGAGTCTCACTCCGCACCGCCATTCCAGGCCGACAGGGCGTCGGCAACTCGCTCCAAGGCTATTCCCCGAGAGGCCTTTACCAAGATCACGTCGCCGGTGATGGCCTCGTTCGTGACGATGCTCACGGCGTCCTCGATAGAGGTGACGAGCACTGACTTCAGGCCTGCGGCCTCGGCAGCCTGATACGTGGCGGTGAGCGCTTCGCCGATGCAGACCAGTCGATCGATGCCCATTGACGCTGCTGCGCGACCCAGTGATGCGTGCTCCTCGAGTGAGGACTCCCCCAATTCACGCATCTCACCGAGAATTGCCCAACTGCGGCGACCGGCGGCCATCGATGCGGTCGCGGCGAGCGCAGCGCGCATTGACTCAGGGTTGGCGTTGTAGCTGTCATTGACGAGGGTTACGTGATTGCCGAGCTCGTGCACCTCCATGCGCCACTTGCTATCGAGGCCGGCGACTCGCAGTTCAGCTGCAACGACATCGATGTGAATACCGAGGGCCAGGGCCACAGAGGTTGCAGCGAGAGCGTTCTGCACGAAGTGCTCGCCGTGCACCTTGAGCGTGACGGCGACCGACTCGTTCTTGTGATGCAGGGTGAACGACGGCCGAGCGGCAGCGTCGAGTCGCACATCAGTGGCGCGCACGTCGCAGTCGACTCCCCGACCGAAACTCACGACCGATGCCTCGGTGTTTACAGCCTTGGCCATAACTAACGGGTCATCGCCATTGAGGATCGCGAAGCCGTCGGCCGGAAGTCGTTCAATGATCTCGCCCTTGGCACGTGCGATGGCCTCACGACTGCCCAGGAGTTCAGCGTGCGCGGTGCCGACATTGACGATGACGCCAACGGACGGCTCGGCAATTTCAGTGAGGTAGCGGATCTGGCCCTCGCCGCGCATGCCCATCTCGAGCACGAGATACATCGTGCTCTCGTCAGCCTGCAGGATCGTGAGAGGAACACCGACCTCGGTGTTGAAGGAGCCCTGCGGGCACACGGTCGGGCCGTCAGCCGAGAGAACGCCGGCAATGAGCTCCTTGGTACTGGTCTTGCCACTTGAGCCAGTGATCCCGATGACCGTGGCATTGAGCAGGTTCATTCGCACCCAGCGCGCAAGGCGACCGAGGGCGAGCACGGGGTCATCCACGACGATGCATGGTTGATCAAGTTCACGCGCGGAGAGCACTGCTTTCGCTCCAGCAGCCACCACCTCGGCTGCGAAGTCGTGGCCATCGGCCCGTTCGCCCTTGATCGCGATGAACAGGCAGCCCGCGCTGATATCGCGCGAGTCAATCCGCACGTCGGAGATGACGTCGGTCGATGCAAGGTGATGCGCGACGCCCTCGGTCGCCTCGCAGACCTGAGCGACGCTCAGCGCGATCATGTGCGGACTCCGAAGATCTCGACGAGCGCACTTCTCGCAACCACGCGATCATCAAAATCGGTGACTACTCCTGAAACGTCTTGCCCGCTTTCGTGACCCTTGCCCAAGATTGCGACAACATCACCCGGTTGTGCGGAAGAGATTGCTTGGTGAATGGCCAGCGCGCGGTCGCCAGTCTCGATGACCTCGGCGCGCAGGTCTGCCGGCACTGTCATGACTCCCTC
>CANFQC010000076.1 GCA_947449035.1 Actinomycetota bacterium | reverse complement strand
GTGAGCACGACGCGCGGGGTTCCCGAGACGAGAACCCACAGGATCTGCCCGAGAATCGTGGCGAAGGCCAGACCCCAGGGGAGATAGGGGATCCAGCCGGTGGGCGGGCCGCCACGGTCAGAATGCGGCCCCGTATAGATCCGCACGCTCATGCGCCAAGTGTAGGCGCGTGAGTTCTAGGAGGCGCTTGCGCTGGTCGAGCTTGAAGCCGAGGCCGAAGGCATCGGCTTGGGGAACAGCGTGGCCGGGGTCTTCGCGTTCAGCAGCACGATCCACTGCTGGCCGGGCTTGAATGCCATGGGCGAGCCATCGGCCATCGTGAAGGTGGTGCCCTCAGTTGCCGACGGGCGGCTCCAGGTGACGTCGTAGGAGAAGCCATCACGCAGCACGGTTGCAGTGCCGGTGCCGATGGTCTCGGCATGCGGGGTGTTGCCACCGCCCTTGTCGAAGAACTTCGAGGGCTCCTGCTTCACGTACTGGATCACGACTGTTGCCGCGTTCTGGCCCTGGTCGTTTTCCTCTGCCTCAGCCGGGTAGCCATTGAGGTTCACCTTGTAGAGGCCGGTGGTTGCGTCATACGTGAACATCGCCTTGGCGTAGCCCCACTTCATCTTCGCCTTGGTGTTCGGGGTGCCACCGGCAGGAATGTCGGGGGAGAACACGAAGCCCATGTTGTGGTCGGTGGAGGCATCGGGCGCACGCTCGATGGCCACAGTGCCGTCAAGGAAGTAGTTGTAGGGCGCTCTGCGCGAATGATCGCGTGCGTAGCCCTGGGCACCGGTGCGAGGCGAGACATCAACGATCGATGCGCTGTCCAGCACAGGGAACATCTTGTGCTGGGCGCCTGAGTAGGCGAACGCTGGAGTGCCGTACTGCGCAAGAAGATCAATGTCGGTGATGCGTGCGGAGCGCACCGGGCCGATGTGATCGGGGATCACACTCGAGAACACGGCAGCGATGCGCGTGATGCCGTATTCGACTTCTTCGATGTAGACGACGTCAGCATCCTTCAAGCCCGCATGCGGCTGAGCATTGTGAGTGTTGTCGAGCTTGACGACGAGAACCGGCGAAGGAGCGGACTCAGGCAGTCCGGTCAGGGGGGAGGTCGGCACGGGCGTGACGCTCGGTGAAGGTGTGAGCGTGGGAGACGCGCTTGCCGATGCGATCGGTGCGCTCGGCACCGGCGTCGGCGTCGTGGCCGTTGATGCGCTGCATGCTGCGACCAGACCCACCAAGGTGAGTGCAGGAATATAGCGACGAGCGGTCATCACGTCACTTTAGACAGGTGACACGCGTACTTACTGCACCGAAACGCGCGAACCGTTCTTGTACGTCTCGGTTCGCAGCAATGTTCCGTCCTTGCGGTACCAGTTCCAGACGCCATGCAGTTCGCCGTTCTTGACTTTCCCACTGGCCTTCAACTGTCCGTTAGGGAAGAACTCTTTCGACTCACCGGACTTCTTCGGGAAGCTCGCGTTGATCGATTCGATACGCATGCGCACGATCTGCTTGAGCAACGATGCGGGCATCGGCTTGTCGAGATCGAAGTGAATTCCGCCCTTGGTGACCTCATAGCCCTTCGACTCCGCGAAGGTAACGATGTCGGTGTCGTAAGGGAACAGGCTGTTATGCGCCCTGAAGCCGAAGAATGAAGAGACGCCAATGCCCTCGACCTTGATGGTGGGCATGCCCCAGGAGATGTCCTGGGTGGCAGTCGGCAGAAGCGTGACAAGTGAATCGCGAACGGCAAGCAATGCTGCTCGCTGTGGAGCTGGAAATTTCGCCACTGCGGCTTCGATCGGAGACTTGACCATAGGCGAATCGTAGGGGGATTTCCTCGTGCATTTAGTGATGCGAGCCTCATGTGTCAGACTCGAAGGACATGAATACCTTTGCCGAACTCGGCGTTCCCCTTCCCCTTGTCGACACCCTCACCAAGCAGGGCCTTGTCGATTGCTTTCCGATCCAGTCAGCAACCCTGCCCGACAGCCTCGCCGGCCGAGATGTACTCGGCCGCGGTCGCACCGGCTCGGGCAAGACACTTGCCTTCTCGATTCCGCTCGTTGCTGCGCTTTCAGGAAAGAAGAGTGCGCCGACTCGCCCGCGTGGCCTCGTGCTCGTGCCCACCCGCGAGCTCGCCAATCAGGTGCTCGCTGTCGTTGAGCCGATCGCTCACTCTGTTGGCCTTAAGTGCACCACGATCTTTGGTGGTGTCAGTCAAGGCAAGCAGGTCGCAGCGCTCAAGTCAGGCGCCGACATCGTCATCGCCTGCCCCGGCCGTCTTGAGGATCTCATCGCTCAGGGTCACTGCAAGCTCGACATGGTCGAGGTGACCGTGCTCGACGAGGCCGATCACATGGCCGATCTCGGCTTCCTTCCGGGCGTCAAGCGCCTGATGGATCGCACGCCGAATGAAGGCCAACGCCTGCTCTTCTCCGCCACCCTTGATCGCGGTGTCGACGTGCTCGTCAAGCGCTACCTCGATCGTCCGATCACTCACGCAGTCGATCCGGTCGATGCGCCGGCGCCTGACATGGAGCATCACGTGTTCACGGTGACAGCTGCCGACAAGTCGGCGGTCGTCATCGAGCTCGCTGCCGGTACCGGTCGCTCGGTGCTCTTCATGCGCACCAAGCACCAAGCCAAGAAGCTTGCCAAGCAGCTCACCGCTGCCGGCATTCCTGCTGTCGACCTGCACGGCAACCTCTCGCAGTCGGCTCGCGATCGAAATCTTGCCGCCTTCAAGGACGGCAGCACGAGCGTTCTCGTCGCGACCGACATTGCAGCGCGAGGCATTCACGTCGATGATGTCGAACTCGTCGTGCACGTTGATCCGCCCGCAGAGCACAAGGCCTACACGCATCGCTCAGGTCGTACCGCTCGTGCAGGTGCCGCTGGAACAGTCGTGACCGTGGCCACTCCTGATCAGTTAGGGGAGGTGCGCACCCTCGCGAAGCAGGCGGGTATCAAGCCGACCTTCACCAAGGTTCGCCCCGATGCCCCTGAGTTGCTCGCGATGCGCGGCGAGCGCGCCGAGTACGTCAAGCCTGCTCCCGAGGCGCCTGTCACGGTGAAGCCGGCCGCACCTCATCGTCGTCGTCGCGCTTCAGGCTCAGGCACGGGCCGCCCCGCAGGTGCGGGCGCAGGTTCGTCACGCTCAGGTTCGGGTTCGAGCAGTCGCGGTCGCCGCAGCAGATAACGCTGGTGCGTGCATTACCGTTGCCGTATCGCTTCAATGTGGGGAGATTCGGTGGCGAAAGACAACGAAGACGTGCAGCCCGAGCGGCCTACGCCGCCGGAGCCTTTCGCCACCCCTGATGGCGTATCGCCGCAGATGCGTCGTGCGGGCGGTTACGCCTGGCGCCTGATCGCGATCGGGCTCGTGATCGCCGGGCTCGTGTGGCTGATCGCTCCGTTGCAGACTTTGCTGCTTGCTCTCTTCTTTGCCTTACTGGTCGGTGCCTGGCTCCTGCCGCTCACGAACAGACTTGCTCGGCGAATGCCGCGCTGGGTTGCGGGCGTGATTGCGCTCTTGGTCTTCACCATTGCCCTGCTGGTCATCATCTTCTTCATCGGGCTCTCGGCCATTCAGCAGTTCTCCGGTATCGGCGAAACCATCTCTGAGGGCGTCGCGAGTCTCGACGACTGGCTGCGCAATGGCCCGCTCGGCATGAGTGATGCC
Source organism: Actinomycetota bacterium (assembly GCA_947449035.1). Classification (GTDB taxonomy): domain Bacteria; phylum Actinomycetota; class Actinomycetes; order S36-B12; family S36-B12; genus CAIKZY01. Next base: position 915 of record CANFQC010000076.1, on the reverse strand, counting down.
GATCTCTCATCGGTCTACTCGTCAGTCCAGAACTTCATCCGCGAGAGCGGCGGCAATATCGCGCTCGGCGTGCTCTCCGGCCTCGGCAGCATCGTCGGCCTAGCCACCGCAGCGGCCGCCGGCTTCTTCGTCTTGATCTTCGTGCTCATCCAGCCGGCGGAGATGTTCGCCTGGATCACGCGCTGGATCCCTGCGCGTAACCGCGAGGTGAGCTCGCAGTCGATTCGCATTGGCTGGAATGCTTTCTCTCAGTACTCGCGTGGAATCCTGCTCGTCGCCATGAGCAATGCGATCCTCGTGACGGTCTTGTTGCTCATCATGGGGGTGCCGCTTGCGGTGCCGCTCGGCGTCATCGTGTTCTTCGGTGCCTTTATTCCGTACATCGGCGCACCCCTCGCGATGCTGCTCGCAGCGGCCGTGGCCTTCATCAGTAATGGACCGCTCGCTGGTGCGCTCGTGATCGTGCTGATCTTCGTGATCGGCCAGATCGAGGGCAATGTGCTGCAACCCCTGATCCTCGGCCACTCGGTCAGCCTGCATCCGGTGGCGATCGTGCTCGTGACCGCAGTCGCCGCCGCCTACTTCGGCATCATCGGCGCCTTGATTGGCGTGCCGATCGCCGCGGCGATCTACGGGATCATGAAATACGTACGAGGGCCTGAGGCCGAGTCGTCTCAACAGAACTCGCACTGACCGTTCCCTCGAGGGAGGCAGGTCCCCAGCAGATACCCCAGGGGGTATACTGTGATCAGGCTCGAACGGGTTCCGTCCGAGAGTCTTCACGGAGGAAGCAATGAAGCGCATCGTCATCATCGGTGGAGTCGCCGGAGGAATGTCTGCGGCCACCCGCAGTCGTCGCCTTGATCCCGAGGCATCGATCATCGTGCTTGAGCGCAGTTCCTATGTCTCCTATGC
>CANFQC010000075.1 GCA_947449035.1 Actinomycetota bacterium | reverse complement strand
CATCCCAGCCATAGGCGCGATAACGGTCCGAGACGTTCTCGGTGAAGGCAATCGCGGTGTTGCCCTCGATGGAAATGCGGTTGTCATCCCAGATCACGATGAGATTGCCAAGCTGCTGGGTAGCCGCCAACGACGAGGCCTCAGAGGTGACTCCCTCCTCGAGATCACCATCGGAGGCGATGACGAAAACGCGATGGTCGAAGGGACTCGCCCCCTCAGGAGTCGCGGGGTCAAAGAGCCCACGCTCGTACCGAGCGGACATCGCCATTCCGACTGCTGTCGACAGTCCTGCACCCAGCGGACCTGTAGTGGTCTCGACACCGGCCGTATGTCCGTATTCAGGGTGACCGGGGGTCAGTGAGCCTGCCTTGCGGAAGGTGCGCAGGTCATCGAGGGTCAATCCGTAGCCCGAGACGAACAATTGTGAGTACAAAGTCAGGCTTGAATGCCCGCAGGAGAGAACGAAACGATCACGGCCCAGCCAATGGGGGTCAGCTGGATCGTGCTGCATGACCTTCTGGAAGAGCAGGTAAGCGGCCGGAGCTAGGGCCATCGCTGTGCCCGGATGACCGTTACCTGCGTTCTGAACCGCATCGGCGGCCAACGCACGTAAATACCGTACGGCTTCGTCGTCAGCGGTGGTCCAGGCCAGGGGCGGAAGTTCATGAATGGTCACGGGATGACCCTAGCCAATCGGAGGCGTCTGACAGGCCTGGCACGAGTGGATAGGCTCCCCTTATGAGTGCCGTGGCCAAGACGCCTCCCGCAACCGGGGGTCGCCAGCGACTGATGGCCCATATCGCCCTAACGAAGCCTCGCATTGTCGAACTCTTGCTGGTTACCGCCGTGCCCACCATGTTCCTTGCCGCTCAGGGCCTACCCGACTGGAAGCAGACCGTGGCGGTACTCATTGGCGGAACCCTCGCGGCAATGGGAGCGAACACTCTTAACAGTGTTTACGACCGCGACATCGATGCTGTCATGCACCGCACTGACAAGCGCCCTGCGGCCATGGGTCTCATCAGCGTGCGCGCAGGGCTCTTCCAAGGATTCGTGCTCTCGTTCGCAAGTGCATTCTTCCTGTGGTGGTGGACCAATCTTCTAGCAGCGGTGCTGGCGCTTCTTGCGATCTTCTTCTACGCGGTGGGTTACACCATGTGGCTGAAGCGGCGCACTCCTCAGAACATTGTCTGGGGCGGAGCCGCAGGCTGCATGCCCGTGTTGATCGCGTGGTCAGCAGTCACCGGATCCCTCTCCTGGACCCCGGTCATCTTGTTCCTTGTCGTGTTCTTCTGGACTCCTCCGCACTACTGGCCGCTGGCCATGAAGTACAAGGAGGATTACGCTAACGCCGGCATTCCCATGCTTCCCGTCCTGCGCACCGATATTCAGGTGTCGCGACAGATCATCGCTTACTCATGGGTGATGGTGGCGGTGTCGCTATTGCTGGTTCCCGTAGCACCGATGGGCGTCGTGTACACGGCTAGTGCAGTGATCCTGGGAGCCGCGTTCTTGGTAGTGGCCTATCAGTTACAGGCGGCGGCGAAGCGCGCAGATGCGGAAATCACGAAGATCTCCATGCGACTGTTCCACTGGTCGATTAGCTACCTGGCGCTGCTTTTCCTGGCAGTTGCTGTAGACCCGTTCGTCTTCTAGTTCTCGACTCCGCGCGTACGAAGCGTGGATGGCAAGAACAGCACGGTCACCCACAGCAGGCACGCAAGTGTCACGTGTAGCGCCACTGTGAATACCGGAAGACCCGTGAAGTACTGGGTGTATCCAACAGTCGCCTGCAGCAGGGTGATCACGACGAGAAGAAGCGCGTTCCGCCAGGTTCGGCGAGGTGCTGAGGTCACTCGGAGCAGAATCAGGTAGCCAACCAACATGCCGATGAAGAGCAAGACGATGTCAGCATGCAACCAGGACACAGTGCGTGGATCGAAGGGAAAGCGGTGCTCGCTTTCAGCATCACCGCTGTGCGGCCCGCTTCCTGTAGTGACAACGCCCATGATCACCACGAGCATCGTCACGCACAGAAGTGCCCAGGTGTACACGCGCACTTCCTTACGTGCCAGGTACACGACAGGGGAGTCACCACCATCCCGAGAGCGCACCACGAGAGAAACTGCCGCAGCGATGAGCGCTATTGAGACCAGGAAATGCAGTCCGACAGTGACGGGATTCAACCCGGTGAGAACAGTAATGCCGCCGAGAACTGCCTGGGCAAACGTTCCAGCAAGGGGAGCGATGCCGAGCCAGAGGATCGAGGGCCGCATGGAAGCTCCCGAGCGCTTGCGGCGAACGGTGTAGGTGATCGCCGCGACCACAGTCAAGATCGCGATGATGCCGACGGCAAACGTGAGAAGGCGATTGCCGAACTCGACGTACTTGTGCCACGCCTCGGCCTGACGCGCGACGGGTACATAGGAACCCTCAACACACTCAGGCCAGGTGGGGCAGCCGAGGCCTGAACCGGTGAGTCGCACGACAACTCCGGTCACCACAATTGCTGCCTGTGCCACGACATTGGCCACGAAAACTACGCGCATCCAGCGCGGAACGATTGTCACCCTCGAAGCCTAGCGATCACTGCCAGCGGAAGCGGCTGCGCGCAAGGGCATAGCCAACAATCGCCCACACAGCGAGGATCGCCAATGTCGGCCAACACGGCGCGGAACCCACTCCAAGACTGCTGCGCAGAGCATCTGCAAGAGCCGCGGAGGGTACGAGCTCCACTAGAACTCCAGCTGAGTTCGAGGAAGATCGTGCGCTGGCGCCGCCGACAACGACCAGGACTAAGAAAAGCGCGTTCGCGATAGCCAACACCGCCTCAGCCCGAAAGACAGAGGCAATAACGAGTGCCCAGGTAGCAAAGGCAATCCCGGCGATCAGCAGAATGGGGAGTGCCCAGAGCGCAGCAATTGAGGGCCGCCAGCCCAAGATCACTGCCGTCACGGTGACGAGCACTATTGAGATTGCAGCCAGCATGACCGTGGCGATGACCTTGCCGAGTACCAGCCCTTGACGACCTAATGGCGTGGTGGCCAGGAAGGTCAAGGCTCCCGACCTGCGTTCAAAGCCCGTGCCGATGGCAAGCGAGGTGAAACACGTAGCGATCAACGAGACCATGCACACCATGGGGTACGCCTGCTCAACGCGCGAAAGGCCATCACTCGACGACAGTACTCCAGTAGCGCAAATCCCGATGAGCAACGCAAGAGGAATGATCAAGGTCAACAGAAGTTGCTCACCATTGCGCAGTGTGAGGCGCAATTCCCAGAAGGCATGGGCGAGCGTCGGTTTCATGAGGCATCACCGATGATGAGGTCCTCAAGACTCATGCGACCGACACGGATGCCTGTGGTGGCTTCGTCATGATCGGCAAGCCAACTCGTGATCGCGGCAAGGGCCACGGGGGTCGGTTCTCCTTCGACTACGTAGCTTCCCGAACCTGCCTCCACCACGAGGTATCCCGCTGGAAGAGCTCGCATCATGTCGGCCACGTCAAGACCCGCGCGTGCATCGAAACTCAGCGAACTACCTTCGCCCCGCAGTTCCGCAAGCGTTCCCGATCTCTCAATCACGCCATGTCGAAGGACGATGATGTGATCAGCGAGTTCCTCGATATCGGCGAGAACATGGGTAGTGAGCACCACGGCGACTCCGGCCGAACGAAGATCACCGATCACGTCAATGAGATTGCGCCTGGCTTGAGGATCCATCCCGGCGGTGGGTTCGTCGAGGAAGAGCAATTCAGGTCTGGGAAGGAGGGCTGCCGCGAACTTGAGCCGCTGCTGTTCACCGCCCGACATGCGCCGAGTCGTCGTGCGAGATGCCGGATCGATCCCCACGAGATCCAGCAGCTCACGGGGGTTACGGCCGCTCGGATAGAGCCGCGACAGGTAGGTGAGCCACTCCAGAGGGCGAGATGTCGGATAGAGGCCGCCTGACTGAAGCATGGTTCCCACTCGGGAACTACTTTCGCCAGGTGACATACCCAGAACCCGGATAACCCCTGAGGTGATTGGGCGAATGTCGGTACAGGCCTCAAGCGTGCTTGTCTTGCCTGCGCCATTGGGCCCGACAAGTGAGGTCACCGTCCCGCCCTGGGCTGAGAAACTGATGCCCCGAACAGCCTCGAAATCCCCATAGGAGATGCGCAGATTCTCGACCTCGAGTGCGCTCATCACCATGAGTTTACGCGGTTGGGCGAGTCTCGAGTTGCGGCCTTCCGCGGAATAACGCAACAATGGTGTTGTGAAATTCCCCGGTGAGGCTGCTGAGCGCATCGCCCGATCCCTGCAGTTGGAGGGTCCGGCGACAGTTTCTGAACTCGGTGTGAGGCTGGGAATGACCGCCGCGGGTATCCGGCGCCCCTTGGCCGCCCTGGCCGAGGCGGATTTCGTCCTCGCAACAGAGCGCGCGCCCTTTGGTCCGGCTCCTGCACCCCGACGCGGACGACCCAGCCTGGTATACAGCCTCACCCCATCCGGCCGAGCCGCCTTGTCCGATGATTCAGCGTCACTCGCCATCGAGGTTCTGAGGTTCCTCGATCGCACCTCCGGGCCTGACGCGGTTGCTGCCTTCGCCCGTGAAAGAGCCGATCGACTCGTCGCCAGCCTGGGAATTACCGCTGAGGCATCTGTCGACACTCTGGCCGCCAATCTCACCGAGGCCGGCTACGCGGCAACCATCGAGGATGACCACGGACCCACCGTGCAGTTATGCCAGCACCACTGCCCAGT
>CANFQC010000074.1 GCA_947449035.1 Actinomycetota bacterium | reverse complement strand
GTGCCCTTGAACAGCAGATGCTCGAGGTAATGGGCCGAACCCATGGTGGCCGGAGTCTCATCGCGCGAGCCGACGCCCACCCACACGCCAAAGGCAACCGAACGCACGCCCGGCACCTGCTCGGTGATGATGCGCAAACCGCCAGGGAGGACGGTCCGGCGGACTAATCCGCCGTCGCCCTCCCTGAGCAGTGTGCGAGTTGAGGTCTTAGCCATTGCTGGCGGCAGATTCCTCGATGACCGGGATCAGCGAGAGCTTGCCGCGCTGATCGATTTCCTTGATCTCGACCTGAATCTTGTCGCCGACCTTGAGCACGTCTTCGACGTTCTCCACGCGCTTGCCACCGGCAAGCTTCTTGACCTCGGAGATGTGCAGCAGGCCGTCCTTGCCCGGCATCAGGGAGACGAAGGCGCCGAAGGCAGCCGTCTTGACGACGGTTCCCAGGAAGCGCTCGCCCACCTCGGGCATGGTCGGGTTAGCGATCTGGTTGATCGCGGTACGGGCAGCCTCGGCCGAGGGGCCATCGGTTGCGCCGATGTAGACAGTGCCGTCATCTTCGATCGAGATGTCCGCGCCCGTGTCTTCCTGGATCTGGTTGATGATCTTGCCCTTCGGGCCGATGACCTCACCGATTTTGTCGACGGGGATCTTCACCGCGATGACGCGAGGCGCAGTTGCCGCCATCTCGTCGGGTGCATCGATGGCCTCGTTCATGACCTCGAGGATCGTGAAGCGAGCATCGCGTGCCTGCTGCAGTGCGCCAGCCAGGACCGAGGCAGGAATGCCATCGAGCTTGGTGTCGAGCTGCAGTGCGGTGACGAACTGCTTGGTGCCTGCGACCTTGAAGTCCATGTCGCCGAAGGCATCCTCAGCGCCGAGGATGTCGGTCAGTGCGACGTACTCGGTCTTGCCGTCAACCTCACCCGAGATCAAGCCCATGGCGATACCGGCAACGGGTGCGCGCAGCGGCACACCGGCGTTGAGCAGCGACATGGTCGATGCGCAGACAGAGCCCATCGAGGTCGAGCCGTTGGAGCCGAGCGCCTCGGACACCTGGCGGATGGCGTACGGGAACTCCTCGCGCGAGGGCAGCACCGGAAGCAGCGCGCGCTCGGCGAGTGCTCCGTGGCCGATCTCGCGACGCTTGGGCGAACCCACACGACCGGTCTCACCGGTCGAGTACGGCGGGAAGTTGTAGTTGTGCATGTAGCGCTTGCGGTTGTCGGGGTTCAGCGTGTCGAGCTGCTGCTCCATCTTGAGCATGTTCAGCGTGGTGACGCCCAGGATCTGGGTCTCGCCGCGCTCGAACAGCGCCGAGCCGTGAACGCGCGGGATGACATCGACCTCTGCGGAGAGGGTACGGATGTCGGTGAGTCCGCGGCCGTCGATGCGCACCTTGTCGCGCAGAACGCGATCGCGGACGCACTTCTTGGTGACGGACTTCAGTGCGGCACCGAGCTCCTTCTCGCGGCCCTCGAACTGCGAGGAAAGCTCAGCGATGACGGTGACCTTGATGTCGTCGAGGGTAGCCTCGCGCTCGGCCTTGCTGACGATGGTCAGGGCCTTGCTGACATCGGCGAACGCCAGGCGCTCAACGGCGTCGTAGGCATCAGCCTGGTACTCAAGGAAGATCGGGAACTCGCCAGTCGGCTTGGCAGCCTTGGACGCGAGCTCGATCTGTGCCTCGCACAGTGCCTTGATGAACGGCTTGGCAGCCTCGAGGCCCTGGGCAACAACCTCTTCGGTCGGTGCAGTGGCGCCACCGGCGACGAGCTCGATCGTGCGTGCAGTTGCCTCGGCCTCGACCATCATGATCGCGACGTCGTCAGCGGCAATGCGGCCTGCGACGACCATGTCGAACACGGCCTCTTCGAGCTGCTCGTGGGTCGGGAAGGCAACCCACTGGCCACCGATGAGCGCAACGCGAACGCCGCCGATCGGGCCACTGAACGGAAGACCGGCCAGCTGGGTGGATGCAGATGCCGCGTTGATGGCGACAACGTCGTAGAGGTCGCGCGGGTTGAGCGACATAACGGTGATGACGACCTGAACCTCATTACGCAGGCCCTTGACGAAGGTCGGGCGCAGCGGGCGGTCAATGAGACGGCAGGTGAGGATGGCGTCTTCGGTCGGGCGACCCTCGCGGCGGAAGAACGAGCCGGGGATGCGTCCGACGGAGTACATGCGCTCCTCGACATCAACCGTCAGCGGGAAGAAGTCGAACTGGTCCTTGGGGTTCTTGGACGCAGTGGTGGCCGAGAGCAGCATGGTCTCGTCGTCGAGGTACACGGCGACGGAGCCTGCAGCCTGGCGTGCCAGGCGACCGGTCTCGAAACGGATGGTGCGGGTGCCGAACGACCCATTGTCGATTACGGCTTCGGTGATCTGGGGACCCTCCACGGGTGCCTCCTGTTCTGTTGACAGGGGCGCACACGTCTTGCGGCCGGTGGCGGTCATCGATCGAGGCCCACGGGCATCAAGCCCGGAGGTCACTACCGAGGACCGAACTACTGGCGCGCGCTGTCGCGGCGCCCCGGATTATCGAGTGATTCTTTTCTTCGGATGAAGTTGTCAAACTGATGTCGGTGGAACGACATCGTGCGGTGCGCTGTGTCCGCGAATGCGGCCACAGGAGAAGGATTCAGGAGTTGGCACCCTCGCGGGTGCCGACTCGCCGAACACTTAGCGACGAATGCCCAACTTCTCGATGATCGTGCGGTAACGGGCAATGTCGGACTTGACCAAGTACTGGAGCAGACGACGGCGCTGTCCGACGAGGATCAGCAGGCCACGACGGCTGTGGTGGTCATGCTTGTGCATCTTGAGATGCTCGGTGAGATCCTGGATGCGCTTGGTCAGCATCGCGATCTGAACCTCGGGTGAACCGGTGTCGCCCGGCTTGGTGCCGTATTCGGCAACGATCTGGGCCTTGACTGCGGAATCGAGAGGCATTGCTTTCCCTTCGGGCGCGCTGCACGAGGCAGCACTATTCATAATCGACACGAATCGCAAAGCGCCCGCTTCACGACCGTCTGGCGCCTTGAGGCTATCAGTGCACGCCCAGGGGGCGAAATCCGCGAGGGTGCCGCCCAAGGATCGGACAATTCGGACTCCCCCGGCTTTCCGGCCAGGATCACTCCTCGGTGGCGAGCTCCTCGGCCTGGATCTGGAGATTCTCGACCGCGATGTCGTCCGGGCCGGGCCTCAGCCGAGCCGAGACGATCAGGTAGATCAGGGCGCCGAGGCCGACCAGGATCGAGGTCCAGTCGTTCAGGCGCAGGCCCAAGATGTGGTGCGCATCGTCAATGCGCAGGCTCTCGATCCAGAAGCGGCCGATGCAGTACAGCAATACGTAGAGGGCGAAGACCCGGCCATGACCCATTCGGAAGCGCTTATCTGCCCAGACGAGCACCAGGACCATGCCGATCAGCCACAGCGACTCGTACAGAAAGGTCGGCTGGAAGGTGGCGTACTGCTCGTAGCCGGCCGGCCGATGCGCCGGATCAATCTCGAGCGCCCACGGCACGGTGGTCGGCTTCCCGAAGAGCTCCTGGTTGAAGTAATTGCCCCATCGGCCGATCGCCTGGGCCAACGCGATTGCCGGTGCGATGGCATCAGCGACCGGCGGAAGCGCCACACCGGCGCGACGTGCACCAATCCAGCCGCCAAGTGCACCGAGTGCGACTGCCCCCCAGATGCCCAGGCCGCCGTCCCAGATTCGGAAGGCCGCCACGAGGCCCTTGCCATCGGGACCGAAGTACAGCTGGTTATCGGTGATGACGTGATAAAGCCGACCGCCGATGATGCCAAACGGAACTGCCCAGATCGCGATATCGGTGATGGCACCCGGGCGACCACCGCGCGCGACGTATCTCTTGCCACCGAACCAGACGGCGATGATGATGCCGGCCACGATCAGCAGTGCATAAGCACGCACCGGGATCGGGCCGAGATTCCAGACGCCTTGGGCCGGGCTGGGAATGAACGCGAGAACCTCAGATGACGTCATCGGGTATCCACACGTTCAGTAACTGATGCGACTACTTGGTCGCGTCAGCCACTGCCTGCTCGAGCTTGGCTTGGTCAGCGGCGACCGAGGTATCAATCTCGGTGCCGTTGATCTTCACCAGCGGAGTGCCGGGAATGTTGGCGTCGTAGAACACCTGGGTGGAGTTCAGCGCCCACGGCTTGTAGGTACCAGCAGCCAGGCAGCTGTTGAAGGTGTCGAGTGCGGCACCGGTGATGCCGGACGCAACCGCGAAGGACTGCAGTTGCGCATCGGTGAAGCCGACGCCCTCAGTGGCCGGCGGGTTCGCGTAGACCGCGTTATGGAACTCCTGGGTCTTGCCCGCATCTATGGCACAGCCCCAAGCCGCTGCAGCGCGGACCGACGCGTCGTTATTCAGATTGCGATCAAGGAAAGTGGTGGGGCGCCAAATGAGCTGCACCTTGCCCTCGGCTGCCAACTTCTCGATGCCGGCACCATTGGCCTTCTCGAGTGCCTCGCACGCCGGGCACTGGAAGTCTTCCCAGATCTCAAGAACGGGCACGGCCTTGTCGTTGGGATTGAGTGAAACGCCGAACGCATACTTGTTGTCCTTCGACAGCACGCCAGTGGGCAGGGGCGCGTTCGGGTCTGCCGAGGCGCTTGAACTACCACCCGAGGAGTCACTCGAGGAGCTCTTGGCCACGACGGCGATACCGATAATGCCCAGCACGACGACCACGACGACGATTGCGCCGATGATGCGGGTCATGCGCTCGCGCTTCTTCTCACCCGCGTTAGCGGCATTGCGCGCGGCCTCGGCCTTGGCGCGGCGATCGCTGTTCTTGTCAGCCATGGTCATCCCTCGGTTGTCGTGTTCTGAGTAACACCGTAAACGACGGGTGGTCAGGCCGCGTCGTCGGTGGCAGGCATGTCGGAGGACGTGACGTCCAGGCCAAAGCGCGTGCGCGGCCAGGCGACCAGCCAGACGCCCATGCCTGTGAAGAGCAG
>CANFQC010000073.1 GCA_947449035.1 Actinomycetota bacterium | reverse complement strand
CGGGGCCAGGGCATCCATGGAGTAGCGAGCCCGCTTGGCCAGAATGCGAGCGTGATGCCATTGCGCTGAAGGGGAGGTGATCTCCAGCGCTCGGACCGAGTTTCTGAACTCATGCCAAGCTGCTGCGGCGAGTTTCGGCATGCTGTCGGAGTAGTCGGCGTATGCCTGTGGCAGCGCGCTGGGATTACTCGCGGCATCGATGAGATCCTCAATCAGGTACTGATGCCGATCACTGCGGAGTGCGGCAAGTGCGCTCGCGCGTGCTGACTGAAGACGCTGGCCAATGCGGGCCTTGAGGAATTCGCTGACACGTGCGCCGTCATCTTCACCGAGTGCACCTGCATGATCAAGAAGTCGCGCTAAGAGCACTTCGGTGTCGCGAATGGCACCCAGCTCAGAGGCGACCCAGGCAAGTTCCTCGCTCATACGGTCGCGCCAATTGGGGTCGAAGAAGTCGCCGTAGGTATGCAGGAAAACTCGCAGATGGCGCGCAGCTACGCGCATCGCGTGAGCGGCATCAGGAGCATCTCGGCGTACGTCGACGTCGGCGAGCATGAGGGCTCGAACACCTGAGGCGATTGAGACACGAATGACATCGACGGCCATGACGTGAGAAGACGGAAGGCGCGGCTCAGGAACGTCGCATTCGCCGCTCGCGCGGGCGCCGAGTGCAGAAGCTGCCTTGCTCGAGGAACCGAGCGTGCCACCTGCGGTGAGGAAGCATTCGACGACGTAGTTCATGCAGGCGATTGAGTCGGAATCCGCAGCGTCGGCAGCCTCGACCTCAATTTCGCGGAACTGAGCCTCGGGCTGACCGGGGAGGCGCACAGTGACGCGGTCGTCGACAACTTCCGCGAGCATGCGGCCTTCCGCATTGACGATTGAGACCGGCGTGCGCAGGGTCTCGACGTTGACCTGAGGCTTGAGCGGCTTTTCGCCGATGAGTGGGGAGACGATGTCACCGAGTCGCGCGGGTACGTGACCGGAAAGGTCCAGGCGCACTTCGTCACGGTCACCTGAATGGCCACCAGCTACTGGCAACTTGAGGTGCCAGCCCTGATCAAGACCGCCCTCCCGTCGACGCATAGTGATGCGCCAACGAAACAAGGTCAGCTCATCGGTGTCGTAGTAGTCGGCATGCATGGTGAAAGCTGGGCCACGACGTGCTCGGTAGTCATCAAGGTGTTCGAGAACCGGAGTGATGTCGAAGCCGTCGTCGACCCGCACCTTGCGCTCGACCTCGCGGAAGGTGGCCATCAGCGTGCTTCGCGACGCTTCTGACGCGCCACGAGGGTTTCCTGGTAATCGCGCAGACGTTGCCCATCACTTCCGATGGTGAGGCGATCCCACGTGCCGTCGCTGAGCAGATGCCAGGCGGAGGTATCGGGGTCGAAGGCGAGATTGAAGAGCCCACTGACCTCGCTGATCTGGTCAGGTTCCACCAGAAGTACCAGAGTCTCGACCCGACGATCGAGATTGCGGTGCATCATGTCGGCGGATCCGATCCACACTTCCTTCTCACCGCCGTTCTCAAAGCAGTACGCGCGTGAGTGCTCGAGGAAGCGACCCAGAATGCTGATCACCTGAATGTTTTCGCTGAGGCCGGGGACACCTGGGCGCAAGGCGCAGATGCCGCGGACGAAAACCTGCACCGGAACGCCGGCAATTGAGGCGCGGTATAGGGCATCGATGATGCCTTCATCGACCAGTGCATTCGTCTTGAACTGGATTCCTGAGGTCCGACCAGCTTCGTGATGCTCAATTTCGCGCTCAATACGCTCGACTAGGCCAGTGCGCACCGAATGCGGTGCGACAAGCAGTCGCGAGTAGTCGGTGTTCATCGAGTAGCCCGAGAGCACGTTGAACAGGTTGCTTACGTCTTCGCCGACCTGTTCATCGCAGGTCAGGAGCCCGAAGTCCTCATAGAGACGCGCAGTTTTCGGGTGATAGTTGCCGGTGCCGATGTGGGTATAGCGGCGAAGGCGATCGCCGTCGTTACGCACGACCATCGAGAGCTTGCAGTGTGTCTTCAGACCGACAAGGCCATAAACCACGTGCACGCCAGCTTCCTCAAGCTTGCGGCCCCAGTCAATGTTGTTCTGTTCGTCGAAACGCGCCTTGATCTCGACGAGTGCGAGCACTTGCTTGCCCATCTGGGCTGCATCGATAAGGGCCTCGGTGATCGGCGAATCACCCGAGGTGCGGTAAAGGGTTTGCTTGATCGCGAGAACCTGCGGATCACGCGCCGCCTGCTCAAGAAAAAGTTGCACGCTAGTGCTGAAGGAGTCGTACGGGTGATGGAGTAGCACGTCATGTTCGCGAACTGAAGCCAGGACATCAGGTGCACTTGACGATTCGACCTGGTTGAGCTGGCGTGAGGTACTCGGCACGAATTTCGGCTGCTTCAGATCATCGCGATCGAGCCCGACGACTGTCCACAGGCCGGTGAGGTCAAGCGGACCGGGAATGCGGAAGACCTCGTGCTCATTGATGTCGAGTTCGCTCACCAGAAGATCGAGCACGTGCGGGGAGATTGACTCCTCAACCTCCAGCCGCACCGGCGGACCAAAACGTCGCCGCATGAGCTCGCGCTCGAGCGCCAGCAACAGGTTCTCGGCGTCGTCTTCCTCAACCTCGACATCTTCATTGCGAGTGACGCGGAAGGCGTGATGTTCGAGGATCTGCATTCCAGGAAAGAGATCATTGAGGTGGGCAGCGATGATGTCTTCGAGCGGAACGAAGCGCTGCACGCCGACCGAGACGAAGCGCGGAAGTGACGGTGGAACCTTGACTCGCGCGAAGAGTTCGGTACCAGTGATCGGGTTTCGCACGACAACGGCGAGATTCAGCGAGAGCCCGCTGATGTACGGGAATGGATGCGAGGGATCGACCGCGAGCGGGGTGAGCACCGGGAAAACCTGACCGTCGAAGAACGGCTCGGTGGCATCGCGCTCAGCATCGGTGAGCTCGGCCCAGCGCAGCAACTCGATGCCATTGGCGCGAAGGGCCGGCATTACCTCGCCGTGAAAGACATTGGCATGCTCGCGCTGAAGGGCGTGGGCACGTACCCAGATGTTCTCGAGTACCTCGCGTGGGGTGAGCCCGCTCGCTGCACGAACTGCGATGCCGGTGGCGATGCGGCGCTTGAGGCCGGCCACGCGCACCATGAAGAACTCATCGAGGTTGCTTGCAAAGATCGCGAGGAACTTGGCCCGCTCGAGCGGGGGCAAGGTGTTGTCCTCAGAGAGTTCGAGGACCCGCTGATTGAAGGCGAGCCAGGAGAGCTCGCGGTCCAGGAAGCGGTCAGCCGGAAGGTCGCCTCCGTGCACGGGAAGAGGGGTGGGCTGAGCCTCAGTGGGGGAAGTTTGCTCTAGGGACACGGGTCCATCGTGGCACAGGGGGGTTAACTGCTGGCAACCGCGCGATGACGATAGAGAACGTCGGTGTCCCACCTCGAGAAGCCAAGCCCCTCATAGAGGCGGATGGCTGAGGTATTGCTGGCATCGACATAGAGCATCGCCTGTGAGAGCCCCAGGCCGCGCAGGTGATGCAGGCCCGCCAGAGTCAAAGCTCGACCTAGGCCGTGACCTGCGTAATCGGGATCAACGCCGACCACATAGACCTCGCCAATGGCGTCGTGGTCATGGCCGCCACTGCTCTTGCGTCCATGGACCTTGGTCCAGTGGAATCCGATGACCGTTCCTTCGCGTTCGAGGATGAAGAAACCGGCAGGCGAGAACCAGGGCTCAGCCATGCGCCGGTGCAGGTCATCGAGAGTCCATCCGCCCTGATCGGGAAGATCGGCGAAGGCGCGCGAATTGATACTCAGCCAGGCTTCGTTATCGACACCGGGTACGAAAGCCCGAATGGTGTAGCCCTCGGGCAGAACTGTCGCGGACAACGGTGCGAAGAGCGAGCGCCGCATTTGCCACAGGACTCTGCTGTTCTCAAAGCCCATCGAGCGAGCCAGCCGCGCGGCTGCCGCTTGCTCACCGTGAGCCCACAATCGAAGGCCCTGTCCCTCGGTAAGCGCGAGCAAGGTCGTGATGATCAGGCGTCCGACACCCTCACGGCGCGCGGCCGGTTCAACAGCGAGTTCGGCGCTCGGACCTTCGACCATGTCAGTGCAGTCCAGGTGCGCGTAGCCAATGATGGTGGACGAGTCGTCGCGCACGAGCACGTGACGCCCGCCGTCATCACCGCCATGACGAAGATGCAAATACACGTGCTCGGAAAGTGGATGAAGTCCGTCAGCTGAGGTCACGTGTTCAATCAAGGTAATGACGGCGGTGAGTTCCGCGGGGTCGAGATGCTCGACTGTGCTGGCAGTGAGCGACATTTTCAGACCAGTGACGGATCGACGACGACATCGTCGTCGAGTGCGCTCTCACCCATCGGGACGAAGCGGTAACCGACGTTGCGCACCGTGCCGATTAGCGACTCGTGCTCGACACCGAGCTTGGCGCGAAGTCGCCGCACGTGAACATCAACGGTGCGCGTGCCGCCGAAGTAGTCATAGCCCCAGACTTCCTGGAGGAGGAGTGCGCGCGTGAAAACGCGGCCAGGGTGCTGGGCCAAGAACTTGAGGAGCTCAAATTCCTTGAAGGTGAGATCGAGGCTGCGACCGCGAAGCTTCGCGGTGTACGTGGCTTCGTCGACCATGAGCTCGCCGCTGCGGATCTCTTCAGGCTCGGTGTTGGTTGCGCCGGTGGCCTCGCCGATGCGCGAGACGGCCAGGCGAAGACGTGCCTCGAGTTCGGCCGGCGAGATCGTGTCGAGCAGGATTTCGTCCATTCCCCAATCCCACTGCACTGCGGCGAGGCCACCCTCGGTGGTGACGAGGAGTACTGGGACGTCAACGCCGGTCTGGCGGATCAGACGAGTCAATCCGCGAACAGCGGGGAGGTCGCGGCGACCATCGATGACCAAGGCATCGCAGTTGGGGGCATCGAGTAGGGCGGTGGGCTCGGCCGGCAGGGCACGTACGTGGTGCGCCAGGAGGCCGAGTGCGGGAAGGACCTCGGAGGAGGGCTCCATGGCACGGGTGAGGAGAAGAAGTCTCATGTCACCGCCCTTCGCCCTTGAGGAGGACCCAAGGCTACGGCATCGGGGACAATGGTGGCTTG
>CANFQC010000072.1 GCA_947449035.1 Actinomycetota bacterium | reverse complement strand
GTTCGGCGAAGACTTCGAGATCCTCGCAACCTTCCCGGGCACCGATCTCGAGCGGGTCACCTACAAGCGCCCATTCGACTACGTCGAGATCCCCGACGCTCACTTCGTGCTCCTCGCTGACTACGTGACGACCGACGACGGCACCGGTCTCGTGCATCAGGCCCCGGCCTTCGGTGCCGACGACCTCATCGCCTGCCGCGCCTACGGCCTGCCGGTCGTGAATCCGGTGCTGCCCGACGGTCACTTCGCTCCCGACGTTCCCGTTGTCGGCGGCCTGTTCTTCAAGAAGGCCGACGAGACTCTCGTTGATGAGCTGAAGAAAAGCGGAGTGCTGTTCAAGCACCTGCCCTATGAGCACTCCTACCCGCACTGCTGGCGCTGCCACACTCCGCTGGTCTATTACGCACAGCCGAGTTGGTACATCCGCACCACCGCGATCAAGGATCAACTGCTCGAGCAGAACACCAACACCAACTGGTTCCCGCAGACCATTCAGTGGGGCCGTTACGGCGACTGGTTGACCAACAACGTCGACTGGGCGCTCTCGCGCAATCGCTACTGGGGCACCCCGCTGCCGATCTGGCGTTGCGAAGAGGGTCACCTCGTGGCTGTTGGCTCACTCGCCGAGCTCAGTGAGCTCAGCGGCACCGATGTGTCAGCGCTCGATCCGCATCGCCCGTATGTCGACGATGTCACGATCCCCTGCCCGACCTGCGGCGAGACCGCTACGCGCGTTCCCGAAGTCATCGACTGCTGGTACGACTCCGGCGCTATGCCCTTCGCAGCTGTCGGTTACCCGCATCGCAATGCCGACACGTTCAATACCCAGTACCCCGCTGACTTCATCTGTGAGGCCATCGACCAGACCCGTGGTTGGTTCTACACGCTGATGGCGATCGGCACGCTCGTCTTCGAGCAGTCGTCGTACAAGAACGTTGTGTGCTTGGGCCACATCCTCGACGAGGACGGCCGCAAGATGAGCAAGCACGTGGGCAACGTGCTCGAGCCCATCGGGCTGATGAATGAGCATGGCGCTGACGCCGTGCGCTGGTTCATGCTCGCCTCCGGTTCACCGTGGCAGGCCCGACGCCTGGGCCACGCCACCATCGGCGATGTCGTGCGCAAGACCCTTCTCACCTACTGGAACACCGTCGCCTTCCAGTCGCTCTACGCTCGCACGGCCAACTGGTCACCGAGCAGCAGCGACCCAGCAGTAAACGATCGCCCCGTCATCGACCGCTGGGTGATCTCCGAGGCGCAGAACCTCGCGCACGAAGTCGATCTCGCCCTCGAGGTCTTCGACACTCAGCGCGCCGGCCGCCTGATCAGCGCCTTCGTCGATGACCTCTCGAACTGGTACGTGCGCCGCAGCCGCCGCCGCTTCTGGGACGGCGACCCCGCAGCACTGGCAACACTTCACGAAGCCCTGCGCATCACCACGCTGTGCATGGCTCCGTTCACCCCGTTCATCACCGAGCGCGTGTGGCAAGACCTCTTCCGTTCCACGGACGAAGCAGCACCAAGCTCTGTTCACCTCGCCAGCTGGCCCGAATACCAGCCCGAGCTGATCGACACCGCTCTCACCGAGAACATGGCGCTCGTGCGCCGTCTCGTCGAGCTCGGCCGCGCTGCGCGTGCAACAAGCGCAGTCAAGACCCGCCAGCCCCTCGGCCGCGCACTGATCTCGGCCACCGGTTGGTCAGACCTCCCCGCCGACATGCGTGCCGAGATCGCCGAAGAGCTCAATGTCATCGCGCTCGAGAGCCTCGATGACATCGGTGCCGGCCTGGTCGATGTCACCGCGAAGGCAAACTTCCGTGCCCTCGGTGCTCGTTTCGCCAAGCAGACCCCTCTGGTCGCCAATGTCATCGCAAATTCAGACGCTGCAGCAATGACTGCAGCAATCCGCAACACAGGCGAGTTCACGATCACAGTGCCCGAGATCGGCGAGGTCACCATCGGCGCCGACGATGTCGTGATCACCGAGACTCCGCGCGAAGGTTGGGCTGTTGCCTCCGAAGGCGGCGAGAGCATCGCCCTCGACCTCACCATCACTGAAGAGCTCAAGCGAGCAGGTCTGGCTCGCGAGATCGTGCGAGCAATTCAGGAAGCCCGAAAGTCCTCGGGCCTGGAGATCACCGACCGCATTCAGCTCTTCTGGAGCAGTGCAGACGCCGACGCCCAAGCCACGATGGCCGAGCACGGCCAGCTTATCGCCGATGAGGTCCTTGCGACCGCAGTCACCGAGGCCGCAGCACCTGACAACGCGTTCGCAGCAGATGCCGGCGAGGTCGAAATCGCCCTCGCGATCATGAGGGCCTGACCGAATCACCCGCGCTATGACAGCTTCATTGCCCAATCAGTGAAGTAGGTACGCATGGCGTCTACCTCTTCGGATTCGAGCGGCAGCTGAGAGTCCGAGTATCTGGCCAGTTGTCTCATGGCCAGTACAAGTTGCCCCTCCTCGAGTCCGGGGTCAATGGTTCGCGCGAGTTCCAACAGTTCTGACTCGGAGCGACTTCTGGTGATGCGGTAAACATCGACGAAGTCTCGGGGCAGCGCCCGACCGAACAAGGCAAGCAGTTTTCTGGCTGCCAACTCATCCGGGGCATATGTCGGTCCAAGGATCGACATCATCGACGGCAAACCGGGGGGCGAGTCAAGGGCGAGGTCGACCAGGATCTGCTCCGAGCCCTCCACTTGAAGCCGGACAAAGGATTCGGAAGAACGCAGGACTTCAACACCCCAGCCGCGCGAATGTGCCGCCACCTGGAATGAATCGCTCGCCCGCCGAACGTCGTCAGGGTTCGACGTGAACGCGTCCATATCCTCAGTTGGTCTGACGCTCATCCCCTGGGCAAGCATGGCCAGCCCGCCGGCGAGCAGAAACGACGAAGCTTCAGGCAGTGCGAAAAACACATTCGCAACCTCAACCTGGAACGCAGTGATCGGCGCCGACTCGCTCATGTCGTGCGCTATCTCAGAACCTGATCGACGAGTGGCTGCCAGGCGGTTCGAATTTCGACCGGTAAGAACAGTTCGCCCCACAAATCGATGAGCAGAGATCCGTCGACGAAGGCAGCGATTTCGAGGGGTTCGCCCTCGGCCAGAAGAAGCTGGTAGGCAAGCAATCGCTGAGCGCGGTCGGCGAGATCCCAGGTCTTCTGCGGCCCAGACCAACTCACGTGCTTGGGGAGGGTCACCCGAGCTAGGGAGATCGTTGGCGATAGTTGTGGAAGTTGGTTTGGCACGAAGAAAGGTTTGCCACGACGATCGACATGTTGCTCGAAATCCAGTACCGGAACGGCGACTAGGCGCTGACCGTTGGCGGCCAGGAGCCTCTCAAGAGTGTCGAGCGTCGGGCTCCTGCGCCCGTGCTCGAAAGCCGAGACATTTGGCCGAGACGTGCCTGCCAACCGCGCGACCTCGGCTTGTGACAAGCCAGAAGCCCGCCGAGCATCAGTGATAAGTGCGGACATGACAACCTCCCATGTATCGCTTTCGATACTAGCAGGATGCGGACGGGATCTCCTAAGGAGGAATTGAGTTGGCCCTGGCGACCCTCAAGGCCCAGCCGATCAGGTGAGGCGAAACCGAACGCTCGTGATTGGGTCAGCCTCCTCAGAGGTTCTGCACAACGCCAATCAGGATGTTGAGCACGACCAGCACGATCAAGAACGCCAGGTCGAATGAGAAGTTTCCGACCCGAATCGGCTTGATGACACGACGAATCAGGCGCAGCGGCGGATCAGTGATCGTGAAGACGAACTCCGCGATGATCAGCACGATGCCGGTCGGCCGCCAGTTTCGCGAGAACGCCTGAACGAGATCGAGAATCAGGCGAGCGATAAAGGTGAGCCAGTACAGCCACAGCACCGTGGCAAGAACCTGCCAGACGGCATGCATGAAAAGCCCTAACTCTGGTTGAAGAAGCCATCCTCAGCGACCTGGGCGCGAGCCTGGTCACCGACGTCGACGTTGGGCGGCGAGAGCAGAAACACCTTGTTGGTGATGCGCTCGATGGAGCCGCGCAGGCCGAACACGAGGCCGGCGGCGAAGTCGATGATGCGCTTGGCATCGGTGTCATCGAGCTCGGTGAGGTTCATGATCACCGGCACGCCATCGCGGTAGTGCTCGCCGATGCGGCGAGCATCGTTGTAGCTGCGCGGGTGGATGTTCTCGATGCGGCTGATGTCCATCGGGCGACGGTCGGCCAGCGGCGCAGTGGTCGGGCGACGGTCGGGTGCCGAGTCACTGCGGAAGGTGCGCACGCCACGCGAATCAGGCTGCGAGGAGCGGCCGTCAGGGATCGTGCGCACGCTGTTGGTGCGGTAACGGTCATCGGCACGCTCGTCATAGCGATCGTCGTAGCGATCCGAGGAGCCACGCGAGGAGGAACTCCGCGAGTCACGACCGCGAACATCACGACGAACATCGTCGTAGTCGTCGTACTCCTCGTAGTCGGTGTCTTCGACCAGACCGAGATAGACGGCCATCTTGCGCATTGCGCCCGCCATCACCCGCCGCCTTTCTCCGTGGTGCACCAAAAGCCCATGAGGGCTCCGACCCGTGGGGTCTCCCCCACGTTACTTCAGATACGAGCGGTTCCCGAGGACCGCGCCCCCTACGCGGACATGTGTCGCCCCTGCCGCAATAGCCGCTTCGAGGTCATCGCTCATCCCCGCGCTCATCATCTGGGCCTTGGGGTAGGACGCCAGCAGGGACGCTCGGACGGCAGCAAGGCGAGCAAAGGCATCCACGGGGTCACCCGGATGCGGCGCCACCCCCATGACTCCCCCGAGCGTGAGACCAGGAGCAGACGACACCAGCTCAGCCAACTCCGGCACAAAATTAGGCACAGCCCCGCCTCTGCCCTCAACTGGCGAGGGATCCAGATTCACCTGGATCAGCACCGAAAGCGCACGGCCGGCCAACTCAGCACCGCTCGACAGGGCGCCCACCAGCGACGAGCGATCCACGGAGTGCACGACATCAGCCCAGCGAGCCACTGACTTGGCCTTGTTCGACTGCAACTGCCCGATCATGTGCCAGCGCAGCGTCGACGACAGCCCGCCGAGCTCCTCGTGCTTCTGCGACGCCTCTTGATCCTTGTTCTCACCGACATCGGTAACGCCCAAGGACGCCAGCAGGGCGATGTCAGAAGCAGGGAAGGTCTTGGTCACCACAATCAGGTGAACCGGATTAGTACGGCCACACGCGGCTCGCGCCGAATTGATCCGCGCGTGAACAGCCGCCAGGTTCCCTCGTAGCTGTTCTAGGCGTGACTCCTGAACAACCGCGGGCTCCATGGCCCCATCCTCTCGTGAACTCACGCTGACGCGCCCCCTCATCCACAGCGCCAGCAAAGTCTTGATCTGGTGTAATATTGGTACCAATATTCAAGAATGACGAAACTGCGCTTGGCAACCCGTAAGCACCGGGTCGGCCTGGCTCGAATTGTTGTCGTGATCGCGAACGCGCACACCGTGGCCGCCATGGTGACCGATCGCGGCGATGACGCCATGTTTTACCAAGGCTTCGATGATCGAGGGCGGGAGCTGGAGATCATCGTGGTTGAAGGTGAGGACTCTGATTTTGTGATTCATGCGATGCCGGTTGACTATCGAAGGAGCAGCAGATGACGCGGGAGCAGTATGTGGCAGACGGATATGTCGACCTCAAGAAGGACGTTGTTCGAGACAAGAAGGGCCGCCGCATCGACAGTGCCTACGTGGCCAGAGTCGTCAAGGCGGCCGATGCTGTCCGCCCCGTGGGGCGC
>CANFQC010000071.1 GCA_947449035.1 Actinomycetota bacterium | reverse complement strand
CGAGGGCAAGGAGGGGCGTCGCCCTGACGAGCTGTCCGGCGGCGAGCAGCAGCGCGTGGCCATCGCGCGCGCGTTCGTCAATCGCCCGATGCTTCTCATCGCTGACGAGCCCACCGGCAACCTCGACCCCGGCACTTCCATCGGCATCATGAAGCTTCTCGATCGCATTAATCGTTTGGGCACCACGGTCGTGATGTCGACCCATGATGCGAGCATCGTCGATCAGATGCGCCGCCGAGTCATCGAGCTTGAGGGCGGCCATCTCGTGCGCGACCAGGCTCGCGGCGTGTACGGATACGCCCAATGAGAGCAACGTTCGTCGCGAGCGAGGTCAGCAGTGGTCTTCGTCGCAACCTGACCATGACCCTCGCGGTCATCATCACCGTTGCAGTCTCACTCGGTCTCTTCGGTGCGAGCCTGCTCGTGCGTTCGCAGGTCTCGACCATGAAGGACTTCTGGTACGACAAGGTCGAGGTCTCGATCTTCCTGTGTGGCAAGGGCAGCGATACGCCGTCGTGCGCAGGCGGCGCTGTCACCAAGGAGCAGCGCGATCAGATCAAGGCGGATCTCGAGTCGCTTCGCCCGTTGGTGCAGGACGTCTACTACGAGTCGTCGGCCGAGGCGTATGACCGCTTCAAGGAGCAGTTCAAGAACTCGCCGATCGCTGACAACGTCACGAAGGATGCTCTTCCTGAGTCCTTCCGCGTGAAGCTCTCTGACCCGACCAAGTACGACGTCGTTGCGTCGGCATTCGCTGGTCGTCCAGGCATCGAGCAGGTCAACGACCAGCGGCAGATCCTCGACAAGTTCTTCCGATTGCTCGGCGGCCTGCAGGCCATTGCCCTGGCCATCGCGATCTTGATGCTCGTTGTCACGGTGCTGCTCATCGTCAACACCATGCGCGTCGCCGCATTCAGCCGCCGTCGCGAAACAGGCATCATGCGCCTGGTCGGCGCCTCGAACTTTTATATCCAGCTGCCGTTCTTGCTTGAGGCAGCCTTCGCAGCAGGTGTTGGCGCAATCTTGGCGATCTTCTCGGTCGTGCTGATGAAGAGCATCCTGATCGACAAGTTCCTCGCTCCGTCGTTCCAGTTCACCGCCTTCGTTGGCTGGGATTCTGTGCTGACGATTGCCCCGATCATGCTGATCACCGGTGTTGGCCTGGCCGGCCTCGCGGCCTTCTTCACCCTGCGTAAGTACCTGCGCGTCTGACCCAGCGTGTTACGCCTGGGGCAGGTGTGATCAGCGCCTAGCCTGGGATCGTGCTTCCCCTGCTCCGCCGAACGGCGATTACCCTCGCCGCCGGCTCACTCCTCGTGCTGCCAATGGCCCCTGCCATGTCTGCGGAAGGCGCAGCGGCAACCGCATCGGCCAACGCTAAGAGGAAGCCCCCGATCTCTCAGCGCATCGACGCTGCCGGCGAGGCTGTCGACTCCGCCAACGCGAGGGTCAAGAAGGCCCTGCGCAATCTGGCGCGCATCCGCAGCCAGCTGCCCGAAGCGCGTGATGCGCTCAAGCACGCAAACATCCGCGCCATCGCAGCCGAGCAGGCTGCCGTGAAAGCGCAGGCAGCAGCCGATGCTGCTAACACCGAGATCCTTCACCTCAACACCGATCAACTCGCCATGCAGGCAAAGGTGCAGCGCAACACCGATCGCATGGGTCAGCTCGCGCGCTCGGTGTATCAGCAAGGACCGTTCGGCGAGATTGAAGTCGTACTCAACTCGCAAAGCCCCGGCGACGTGATGAGCAGGATCGCCAGTGTCGATGCGGTCTCGCGCACGCAGTCAGCAATGCAACGTGAACTCATGACGGCCAAGGCCGACATGACTATGCGCGAGGTACGCCTTGAAGCGCTGCGCATGCAGGCTGACGAGGATGCGAAAGCGGCTCAGCAGAATGCGGACGAAGCCAAGGCAGCACGTGACGATGCTGCGCGAGCGAAGGCTGACGTCGAGCAACTCGTAGCGAAGCAGAAGCGATCGCTGAAGATTGCGGAAGACAATCGCGACGCGGTACTTCAACGACTGAACGAACTCCAGGCCGAGCAAGCACGCATTCAGGCAGCAGCCGCGAAGGCGGCGAAGGAAGCAGCGGCAAGACGAGCGGCTGCAGGGGAGGATCCCGAGAGTCCGTCAGGCGAGCTCACCTGGCCGATTGCGGGAGCCGGAATCAACCAGGGCGTCGGCCCACGCATCCATCCCGTCTATGGCTACAAGTCATGCCACACCGGCATCGATATTCAGGGTGGCACGGGCACGCCCATTCGCGCGGCTGACGCGGGCACGGTCATCTCGATCACCAGCGGCGGTGCCTATGGCAATGCCACCTTGATTGCCGGCGGGGGAGGCCTGGCCACTTTCTACGCCCATCAGTCCGAGATCGACGTGAAGGAAGGCGATCGGGTGAAGGAGGGCGAGGTGATCGGCAAGGTCGGCTCAACCGGCTGGGTGACCGGCCCCCACCTCCACTTCGAAGTTCACCTGAACGGCACGCCATATGATCCATTGGGCTGGTTCGGGCATAAGAAGCAGCCGGTGGGCTGCTAGTCCGCCGAGGCCAGAGCTAACGAAAGGCGGTGAGAGTGATGCCACGTGAGAAGGGGCGCACCCTCATTGCCCAGAACAAGAAGGCTCGTCACGACTACGCCATCGAGGACGTCTTCGAGGCCGGCCTCGTGCTGGTTGGCACCGAAGTGAAGTCGCTGCGCGCCGGTCGCGCCACCCTCACCGACGGCTACGCCTCCATCGATGACGGCGAGGCCTGGCTCCGCGGTGTTCATATCCCCGAATACGACATGGGCACCTGGACCAACCACGAGCCGCGCCGTGCCCGCAAGCTGCTGCTCACCAAGGACGAACTTCGCCGCCTTACGGGCAAGATGAAGGAGAGCGGCCTCACGCTCATCCCGCTCAGCCTGTATTTCAAGGACGGCTACGCCAAGGTCGAGATCGCTGTGGCCCGTGGCCGCAAGAACTACGACAAGCGCCAGGCAATTGCCGAGAAGGAATCCAAGCGCGAGGCCGAGCGGGCTACCGGGCGCCGCTCGAAGGGCTACTAACCTCAATCACCTTGAGGCCTTCGATCAGATCGAAGTCTGAGGCATTCTGCGTGAACAGCGGCAGCTCATGTTGAATTGCCACCGATGCGATGAGCGCATCGAATGCCTTCGCCTTTGTCTTGCGACCACTCAACCGAAGCTGCGCAGCAACGCGACCGAAGATGCGCGCTGACGTTTCATCGAAGGGCAGTGGAGTAAATGTTGACTCCACGATCTGCAGCATCGCCTGCCGTGCGCTCTGCTCGGCGGGCGTCTTCGCGATCAACGGGCCGACCGACAGTTCAGCCAGCGTGATCGAGCAGATCTCCGACTCCAGTGGCAGTGAGTCAGTGCCGATCAAGTGCGGCAGATCAACGACAACACTCGTATCGAGGAGGCCATGTGAATGACGGCTCGTCATAGTGAGAGATCCATGATCTCGCTCAGGTCATCGACCAGGCCCGCGTATTCGAAGGTCGGGCAGCCCTTGAACACTTTCTCCAACGTCTCGATGCGAACCCCCGGCCCGCGAAGCGGCCGAAGCTCGGCAATGGCCCGACCCTGCCGAGTCACGGTCATGCCCTCGCCCCGCATCACGGCATCGAGGACCTCGCCGCCGTTATTGCGTAGATCTCGTACGGTCACTTCCTTCACCCCCTAAGGGTCTCACTGGTGAGACAATATGGCAACCCTGCCCGACCCCTAAATCCTGGGCGTCGGGCACGGCTCTGGAAATAGGGAGAAAGAGGCCTGTGGACTCATGGTCGAGAACAGCTGTTCTGTGGACCGATCACTGCGACGAACATTTCGTGTTTGCGTGCCAGGGATTTACGATGGCAAAGAGTCACGTGCTCGTTGCAAATAGAAAATTCAATATGGGGGTGACAGGTTTCGACGTTCAGATGTTTTGACCGGAGAAGCGTGTCGAGAATCAAGGTGATCTCGTTAAGCATCCTTGAAAACAAATAACTGCCAAAAACAAGCAGTCTGCTGAGTCCTACGCCCTCGCGGCGTAGTACATAGATCAGCCGTCAGCCCAATGCGTCCCCGAATTGGGGTCTGACGTCGCTAGGGGACTCACCAATCGCTCCGGTTACGGGAGCGGGCGGAAAGCCAAACAGTAACTGGGCCGCTCGATGCAGTGCCGCACGAAGCATTGAGGCCGAGAAGCGATAGCGCGGCTACACACGTAGAAGTACGGAAGAGGCCTGCACGGACCCGGGTTCGATTCCCGGCACCTCCACGACGAAAGAGAGAAGGGGAGAGCGCTTGCGCTCTCCCCTTCCGAATGAGGAGTGGAGGTCGAGCGCACGCAGTGCGCGACACCTCCACAAATACGAAGACCCAGGGTTGATCCCCTGGGTCTTCGTATTTGTGTTCAGTTAAGCCCGCGACTTGCCCACCACGGCAGGCTTTGCGGCCGGCTTCTTGACCGGCTTGGCCTTAGCAGCGACCTTGACCTTTAGGTAGTAGGCCTTGCCTTCTGGTGTGGTCATGCGGATCGTGAACGAGCCAGGGCGTGATGCCTTGAACGCGGGGAGCTTCATGCGGCCCTTGGCGTTCGTGCGGCCTGATCCGATTCGGACGAAGCTGATGGTCTTCGCTCGAGTCTGGCCTTCCGAACTGATGTCGACGTTGATCACCGTGTTCGCAGGCAAGCCGCTGACGACTGGTGCCACGGGGCTTCCCGTGGGCACATTCGCCGTGGGAGCTGAAGCAGCGTTGGTTGATACCGGCGCCGCGACAGTGACCAGCACCGTCTTCGCAGCTTCGGAGTCAGAAGGCAGGCCCACACCCGACGGTGCTTCTGCCACCTGGATCTTCAGGTAGTAGGTGTGACCCTTGCCGTCAGATAGCGAGATTGTGTATTCGCCGGCTTGGGTGGCTTGGAACGCAGGAACTGTTGCCCGACCCGTTGAGTCACTGCTGGTAACACCCAGAGGACTGCTCGTGCGGCCTTCTAGGCTCACGGAAGCGGTGAACGTGGAACTCGCCGGCAGGCCCTGAGCGACCGGTGCAACTGCTGCACCAGCAATCACGCTCACACTTGGAGCAGTATCCGGATTAGTCGACACAGGCTTGGTCACCTGAACGACGGTGGCCTTAGAAGCTTCTTCGTCCGACAGGACGTTAAGCGGGGCCAGGTCGGAAGCCGTGGATACCGGGGTCACTACAGAGTTTCCGGGTACCTGCACGACAGGGGTGCGTGTTGGCGTTGGTACCACAGAGTCTGAACCGGAGTTCCCGCTGGAGTTCCCCGAGCCACTACCAGAGCCACTACCAGAGCCACTTCCGGAGCCACTGTCCGAACCGCCACCCGAACCGCCACCCGAGCGACCAGAAATCACGACGGTGACCGGATCTGAGGGATAGGTGCCTCCCGCATTGGTGGCAGTAAGGCTGAAGGTGAACGTGCCGTCAGTACTTGGCGTGCCCGCGAGAACTCCGGTCTGAGAGTTCAGGGTCAAACCGTCCGGCAAGGTTCCACTAGTAGCGCTGAGCAGAGCTCCGCTAGCCTCGAATTCCCATGAGTAGTCACTGCCGACCTCGCCCGGGGTAGGGGCCAAGTTCGTGAACGTCGGTGGGACGAACGTCAACTGTGCTGACGCCGACGAGCCGCCATTCGCGTTCTCTGCGAACGCATCAGATGCCAACGTCAGAACGCTTGGCGGAATCGTCACTGACAGGATCTCGTTGTTGCTAAACGCCCGGCTGGCGATGCTAGTAACACCGCTCGGGATTGTCAGTGAGGTCAGGCTGTTGGTTTGGAATGCTTGGTAGCCGATGGTTCGCAGGCTTGCGGGCAGGGTGAGGCTGGTGATCTGGTTGTTTTGGAAGCCATGCCCATCGATGGTGGTGAGTGCGGAGTTCAGGGTCAGTGACGT
>CANFQC010000070.1 GCA_947449035.1 Actinomycetota bacterium | reverse complement strand
CCGACGGCGAAGGCACCTTCGGGCTTTGTGCCGTTGTCGGCGGAGGAGAAGGCAAGCGCTCAAACTCCGGTGGTTAATGCCCCGCTGTCGACGAGTGTGTCGAGTGCTCCGGTGGTGACTGTTCCGCCGGGTACTCCGGTGGCTCCGGTTGTCAGCGGTCTGCCGGTCAGCACGAGTCTGCGTGCCGGAGTTAAGGCGCCGAAGTCGACGCGCGCTAAGGACGCATTCGTCACCTTCGGTACCACGCGAAGTAATGCCAATGGTCGGGCGAAGGTACCGGCATTTAAGCCAAGCCGCTCCGGCACCTACACGATCCAGCTCGCGACAGCTGACGGCAAGGCGTTCTACCTGAAGGTTCAGGTCGCAGCGAAGAAGGCCTCGAGCACCTCATCGAAGCCGGCGAGCAGTTCGGTCAAGGCGCCCGTGAAGCCAAGTGGAAAGAAGGGCTAGCGCAATGACTATCTCGAGTTCAGCGGGGCGTGCGGGAAGATTTGCGCGACGCAGCATGGCGGTTGGGCTATTGGCGAGCCTTGTCGGTGCTGTCTCACTGTTGACGGCACCTGCCGCTAGCGCAGCGCCGGCCGTGGTGAACGTGACTGTCGAATGCCCGCAACCGCTCTCGGTCACGGCAAATCCCGGCGACACCATCGTGTTCACTTTTGCGAGTTCATGCAATTTCGACCCAGGCGTCAATGAGTGGAACATCTGGAATCTTGAAGGTGTTCTTAACCCGGTGAATGCGGGCTTCCTTTCCTTTGTTTCTACCAACGCGCGCTTCGTCGACACGACAACCGATTCATGCGTCGGCTCATATGAGAACTGCTTTTTGCCGTTCGGCATCACCGGTATGTCGACGCAAGATGACTGGAGCGTGTCGAGCAACTTCACCGACGGCACTTTTGTCACTACGATTTTGAGCGCCATCAATGGCAGTGGTCAGGCCATCGGGCCTAGTGTCGC
Source organism: Actinomycetota bacterium (assembly GCA_947449035.1). GTDB lineage: Bacteria > Actinomycetota > Actinomycetes > S36-B12 > S36-B12 > CAIKZY01. The sequence goes on along the minus strand of CANFQC010000070.1, from coordinate 5,394 downwards.
ACTCGGTGTGCTGAGTAACGACATCTCGGGGGTGAGTTCGCCCTGGTCAGTTGCGATTTTGTGGGCCGGACCGCGCACATCGGGCGATGACTCAGAGCCCGACATGACCCGCTGGCAGCAGAGCATCGGCCGCAGTTCGTCTGATGCTGGCTGCCCGTCGGGCTACTCAGCCTCGTGGGCCCAGTGGCCCAACGACCACAAGGGCGGATGGGTCTGCAATCGAGAGCTATTCGCCTATCAACCGAACTCCGGGGCATGAGCGCATCACACCCTGGATCAGTCGCTTCAGGTCTGCTCGCTGCATCATCCGTGCTTCGCCCGACTTCTGCTCTTAGTTCGCCTCACCATCAACGAAAGAGAATTTCATGCGCAAGTTCGTAATGGCGGCAGCAGCAGTAGCAAGCATGTATGCGGTTGTCGGCATTGCGCCGTCTGCCCTCGCCTCGAATGAATCCGCTGAAGTCTCCTCCTTGGGCTCGGGCGTGCCGGTCTCGGGCACCTCGTCGTCAACGCTGACCGGTTCGAGTCAGATTTATGCGCAGATCTTTCTTCCCACGTCGCTCTTCGCATCTCAACTCTTTGACTATTACCGCAGTGATGCCGCGCTCTGTGAGGCTAGTTACGGCATCACGCTTTCTGTCGATGGTGTTCCGGAGCTGATCAGCTTCTGCGAAAGCGATGCGATGGCAGCTGCCGGGAGCATGCCTGCAGGCACAAATCTCTTCGTCAACGCAAGCTCCACGCGTTATGTTCCCGCTGGATCAGTGATCACTTTGACCTGGGGGAGCACCTACACCACGAGTGTTGCATCTCTGTCGGGCGCGACCATCTGGGTATTCGACGCAGACGCCCAAGTGAATGTTCCTGTCGTGCTGAATTCTCTGTCGGCAGGCTCTTCGTCATCGGATGCCTCAACGCCGATTCTGATGTGGCAGAAGTCATACGGCCGGGCCTCGGCCACTGACTCCTGCCAAGACGGCTACACCCCCTCCTGGGCTACCTGGCCGAACGGCGGCACGGGCGGATTCGTCTGCAATCGGTTCGTCCCCGAATACGGGAACTGACCTCCTCTCCCTTCAGCCCTTCCCACTCGGTGGTACACGTGTACCCCCCAAAACTGAGATTCCCCGAAAAGGAGGACGATGTGAGTATGTCCCGCGACACCCGCCTCCTGTATGTGGAGAACGACCCGGTGCTGAGGTCGATGATGACCTCGGTGCTTGAGGGTCTGACGGGCATTGAACTGGTTGCTTCGGTAAGTAGTTCGGTAGAAGCCCTGGAGGTCGACGCCCCGCTCGACGTGGCATTGCTCGACTGGGCCCTCGGCCCGGAGTCCCTTAACGGAGTCGAGCTCGGGCACGCCCTGCGCAAGCGCGATGACGACATCGGCATCGTGATCCTCAGCCAGCACTACGCCTGGGATTTCCACGGGGCAAGCGGTCGCGTCGACATGGGCTGGTCGTACGTCGAGAAGAGGGTCAACCTCGATACGGAATATTTGACCAAGGTCATCAAGGCGACAGCCACGGGCCTTTCCGTGGTTGAGCCGTCGATGGAGCGTGGCCGTGCGCCTGAGTCGGCCGAACGCTTGGGCATGCTCACGCCTAGGCAGCGGCAGATCATGTCGATTGCGGCCACCGGAGTCGATGCCAACGTGATTGCCGAGCGACTCAGCATTCGTCCGGTGTCGGTGCGCAAGGAACTCTCCGAGTGCTATCGAGTGCTAGTGCCCGATGCGGCACCTGGCACTGATCTGCGCACGGCTGCGGTGATCGCCTGGATCGACGGCAAGCGCATGAGCACGATGGATCCCTATGACCGCTAGCTCACGCGCCTCTCGAGTTGGCCGTGCCATTCGCCAATTCGTTCTAGGCCCGTGGCCGGTGCACATTGGCGCGCTCTGGATGTTCAGCTCGGTGATTGTTCTGGGCATTTCGTGGAGGCTCTTCGGAGCTCAGCCGATGATTCCCCAACAAGACCAGCTTGGGCCAAGGGCCGTGGCCATCCTCGCTTTGGGGTTGCTCGGTCCTGGGTTCGTGCTGGTGCCGTTGATGATCTACCGGCGAATTCGACATCGACTCACTGTTCGCCCCGTGCGGTGGCCGGAATACCTACTTACTATGGCGCTTGCTTCAACTATCGGGGGCTCGCTGCTCAACCTGATCTTGCGCCACTCGGACAACTACCAAGAAGTGCTGAATCATCCCCGCTTGATTGATACGACCGTAAGACTCTTCGTTCCCATTGTGGTGATCAATGCGGTGATTGGCACTGTCTTCGCACGTATCCAAAAGGAATCGGATGCAACGAAGAAAGCCCTGGAGACCGTTGTCGCCCAACGCGGACTTCTGCTCGAGTCCGAGGAGCGCGTGCGCGGGCAAGTGGCGTCCTACTTGCACGATCGCGTGCAGACCGATCTCGTATCGATCGGATTGCGAATCCGAGCGGCCTACGGCCTCGATGCTGAAGAGATGAGGACTGAACTCGATAGTGCCCTCGATGAGCTCGAGCGAGTTCGATCGAATGAGGTGCGTAAGGCAAGCAGGCAACTGAGCCCCACCTTGGGTCATGTCACTCTCAGCACCGCATTGCGCGAACTTGCCGATGCCTATTTGCCCGGCATGAGGGTCACGATCGTGGAGAGCGATGTGATCAATGAGCGACTTCACGGTAAAGACGAGATCTCACGTGCGACCGGCATCTACCGCATCTGCGAGCAGGGGCTTCTTAACGCAGCAATTCACGGCCGAGCCTCAGAATGCTTGATCCAGCTCACGCGCACGTCACGCAGCGAGGTCACATTGGTGTTGAGCGATAACGGCGTTGGTATGCAAGGTGAATCTTTTGAGCCCGGCATGGGTATGACGGTGATCTCGGCGTGGGTCGAGGCACTGGGCGGTCAGTGGAGCCTGGAGTCTGCAACGTCAGGGATGCTCCTGACGGCCTCTTTTCCTGCCACCTCATAGCGTTCGGGAGTCGCCGCAGTGATCGGCGGGCGTTTGGTACCTTCGACAGACCTTTCCGCCCGATCACACTGGAGTCCAAAGATGAGCCACAAGCGCGGAGCACTCGCTCTCTTTGCTCCTATTGCCACAGCGTTACTCGTGCTTTCCGCTTGCGGTGGCTCAGGCAACCAAGCCGCTGACGTGGTGTCGTCGGCCAGTGCTGGCACTGAAGTTGCCTCGAGCGCTGACCCGGCCATGACCGCCTCGTACCCCTTGCCGGACTGCACGGGCCAAGACCCAGAGGTCTGCGCGCAAGACGGATTCGACCCGTCGATCGATGGCTTCAACTTTGCCAACTGGGGCGCCGTTGGTGAGCTAGGTGCGACCGAGATGGTGGCGCTGTTCGGGCGCAGCACCGTCTGCACCCCCAGCTCACCAGCGGGTTCTTGCACTCTTTATCCCGCGGCAAGTGAGTGGATGAAGCAGGCAAATGAGAGCATGACAGGTGGCCACTGCGAGGGCATGGCCGTCATGGCTGAGCGACTGTTCCTCGGCGCAGCGAAGATGGGCGATTTTGACGCGACGGCCGCGGCAACCTACGACCTCGCATTCGAGAACCCGGCGCTGCAGAAGGCGATTGACCTGTGGTTCACGACGCAGTCGTTGCCAGACCCGGCTACCGCAGCGGGAGATTTCCGAAACATGGCGCCGAGCCAAATTGCGGCCGAGATCGCCGCGGGTTTCCAGACCCAGCAGGGCTACACGATCGGCATCTATTCGGAGGCAGGCGGCCACGCGGTAACTCCGCTGGCAGTAACTCGCGAAGGTGACCTCATTGCCATCTCGATCTACGACAACAACTACCCGGGCACTGTCCAGCGCATCATGGTGGATCCGTCAACGGAGACCTGGACCTACGCCATGGGTTCGACCAATCCTGATATGGCGTCCGACGTCTGGAGCGGAACAACCGGAACGATGGACCTAACGCCGATGGCCGTTCGTGATCTGCCGGAATACCCGCCCTTTGCTGCCGATGCACCCAAGGGTGCAGCCAAGCAGAGCGCCAAAATTTCCAACGTCCTGATCACCTCCGCGGATCCGAAGGCTCGTGTCGGTGTCACGGCGACCGTGAACGGCAAGAAGTACGACCTCAGTGATCTCACGGTTGCAGCGCCGGCGGGTGTGCGAGCTCGTCCCATGCTTGCCGGAGTCGGATTCGGCGGTGGTGAGTCGATCACCATCGACACCTCCAAGGTGAAGTCGTTCAGCGTGTCACCCAAGGTCGTCAAGGGTTCGGCAGCCAAGACACCCATCACGATGTCGATTGATACGCCGACTCGACCTCGAGTAACGCTGCGCAGCAGTGCGACGGAAGGCGCCGAGTCTGCTGCAGCCTTTGCCGTGGATGCACGTGGACGAGTGACTGTCTCTGTTGAACCGGGTTCAGACAGCTCAGTGAATATCTCCAATGGCCTCAATGGGGTTGAGTTCCCAGTGTCGAGCGAAAGCAACGTCGAAATCGACGAGGGTGACGCGCGAGGCGTTGTGCACGTCTCTTACGTAGACGAGGACGGAAACGTGCTCGGTACCTATAACGTCAAGAATGACAATCCCGATGGCGATGCCGTAGATACCGTGGTCGAATTCGATCCCGTCACCGGGAAGTTCACGTCGAGATCGACTGTCATTGAGGCAGAAGACGTGGACGAGGAGCAGGTCCAAGCGTTTAACCAGCACTTTGTGGCTGGTGCAGATACCGGTGCTGACGCGGAATCGAACGCTGAATCAGATTCAGGTTCGGGCGGTTCATCGAGCTCGAAGTCTGACTCGGGAGCAAACGATGACTCGGGTTCTGATTCGGGTTCAGGCGCTGAATCAGATGCTGGCTCAGGTTCGGGTTCTGGCGGAGCATCAGGCACAGCCGCCGGATCGGGTGCAAAGAATGACCCGGGCTCGAACTCGGGCTCGGGCGTAGAAGACGACCCCGAGGCTGATCCGGGCTCTTAGGCGGCCGACATATTCATCTGTGCAAAGCAAGAAGCCCCCGTCCAATGGACGGGGGCTTCTTGATGTTCGAAGTCTGAAATTAGACGACGCGAACCTTGTCAGCCTGGGGACCCTTGGGGCCCTGGGTGATGTCGAATTCGACAGCCTGGTTCTCGTCGAGCGAGCGGTAGCCATCGGAGTCGATTGCGGAGTAGTGAACGAAAACGTCCGGTCCGCCGTCAGCCTGCTCGATGAAGCCGAAGCCCTTTTCTGCGTTGAACCACTTAACGGTGCCTTGTGCCATGGTGCTAAATCTCCTTAACGAGTGACGTGTCAGACGAACTGTCTGTCACGCGGTGAAGCCGTATCGCGCCTGCGTCCTCGTGGGGATTTAGTGCTGACATGCCTTTACCTGGTCTAAGTGTGACGTACATCGGGTGAGATTCCTAACGGTCAGGGG
>CANFQC010000069.1 GCA_947449035.1 Actinomycetota bacterium | reverse complement strand
TTGATCTGCGACGCCGGACATGGCGAGTCCCGTGCGCTGACCTGCCGCTACCACGCCTGGTCGTACGGAATGGACGGCGAGCTCAAGGGCATCTACGGCGAGAGCACCTTCGGTGACTTCGATAAGTCCGAGCGCAACCTGATCACGCTCCCTGTCGTCGAGAAGCATGGCGTGGTCTTTGTCTGCCTGACTCCTGGCCTCGACATCGATATCGACTCCTGGCTCGGTGACTTTGCACCGATCCTCGAAAGCCTGAAGCTCGCAGATTGCCACTTGTTCAGCTCGCGCATGATGCCCGGCCCGAACTGGAAGGTCGCAATCGAGGGTTACCTTGAGGGCTATCACTTCGCATCACTCCATGCGAATACCGTCTTCAAGACCAACCTCTCGAATACCGCAATCTTCGATGGCTACGGCCCGCATGAGCGCGTGTCCTTTGCGCTGCGCGAGATCGAGAACCACCTTGATGATCCCGAGGAGACCTGGGATCCCACGGCAAATGTCGGCACGATCAACTGGCTGTTCCCGGGTTTCTCGATTGCCGGTGGCTGGCGCCAGCGCATGGCGATCGGATTCCCGTTGCCGACCACCAATGTCAACGAGTCGATGACCGAGCAGCGCATCTTGGTGCGCACCCCCATTCCCGAGGACGAAGCAGGCCGTCACGAGCTCGAGGTCATGCGCGACTGGTTCTACGACGTCACCTACGGCGAGGACTACATCACCGGCTACGGCGTACAGAAGGGCGTTGCGGTCACCACCGACAAGACCCAGATCTTCGGCCGTAATGAGCCCGGTGTGCAGTACGTGCACCGCACGATTAACCGCCTGGCCAAGGAGGGCGCTGAGGCCGTCTATGGCGATGCCTCGAAGGTCAAGCTCCCCGTGGTGCTTCAGGACTGACCGTCCGGGAAATTGCAGGACGACCAACTTTCCAGTTTCCATTGACTCACTCCAGTAACTGGTGTGAGATGACGGCACGACACTTCGGCGGCCCAGATCGGGCCTGCCTCGATCAACAGGAGTTCACATGGGCACTCTCGACGGCCGCGTAGCGGTTATCACCGCCGGCAGCACCGGTATCGGCTTCGGCATCGCACAGGCATTCATTGCCGAGGGCGCCTCGGTCGTCATCGGTAACCGCGATGAGAAGAAGGGTGATTACGCCCTCGAGCGCCTAAAGGCCGGCGATCGCGCCGTCTTCAAGAAGACTGATGCCCTCGTGCGCGAGCAGGTCGATGCACTCGTCGATTTCGCCGTCGAGAAGTTCGGAAAGATCGACATCATCGTGAACTGCGCCGGTGGCTCCGATGGATGGGCCCTCGTGGGCGATCTCAGTGACGAGGCATGGCTCAAGGGTCTCGAGTGGAATGCGAGCACCGCGTTCTGGGGCACTCGCCGTGCGCTGAAGTACATGGTGCCCGCCGGATACGGCCGCATCATCAACATTGCCTCCATCGAGGGCAAGATCGCCTCGAAGGTTGCCGTGAGCCACTACATCGCAGGCAAGCACGCGATGATCGGCCTCACCAAGGCCACTGCTGTCGAGTACGGCACCACGGGCGTGACCTGCAATGCGATCTGCCCCGGCCCGGTCGAGACCGAGCTGATGAAGGACGCCGGCGCCCAGGTTGCCGCAGCTTCGGGCATCACCTACGAGGCCTTCCTCGAGGACTTCGCCAATGACTGCCTGACCAAGGAGCTCCAGACTGTTGAGCAGGTTGCCGGCATGGCTGTGCTGCTTGCTGGCCCGCTTGGCAACGGCATGACCGGCGCGACCTACAACGTCGACGGCGGCTCGGCACCGTTCTAAAGAGCATTTGTTCGTCCGACTGCACCGCCCGCGTACTCTGCGAGCGGTGCAGTCGCACGAAGTGACCATGTCAGGCCGCATTACTCGAATATCGACACGAAGGAATCCTGATGATCGACTCCTGGATCGTTGACTGGCAGCGCGATGAGCGTCTGCCGTACTACACCCGCGCGAATGCCGGTGAAGTGCTCGCGGATCCCGCAAGCCCCTTGGGTTGGTCGCTCGTATTCGAAGAAGGCTTGCTGCCCGGCTGGTTCCGCGGCTTTGTCGATTTCGGTATCTACGCGGAAGACGAGATGTCGGGCCCGAAGTGGCCGGTCGTCGGTGTCTTCGGTGGCTACTTCTACCTGAACCTTTCGCACATGCGCCTCCTTGGCCTGCGCTTGGGCGCTGACCTCGAGAAGTTCGACGCCGAACTACTCGGCTCGCATCCCGATACCCCGCCGTACATCGCCAAGGACGGCGACATCCGCCCCGATCTCACCGAGAAGGCCATGGGCACCATTGGCGGCATCCTCGGTGCCACCTCGTTCCCCGTGTTCGAGGAAGACCGCGCTCGCACGAGTCGCTTCCGCGCTGAGCGCCCCGATCTCACCAAGCTGAGCGATGCGGAACTCGTCGCACGGGCGCGCTCATTCGTGCCCGAGCTCGACAACGCGTTCTACCAACACGATTTCTCCAGCCTCGGCTCCACGCTTGGCCCATCCATGCTCGCCGGGCTGTGCGCATCCGTCGGTCGCCCCGAGTTGCAGCTCGAGTTGATCTCGGGTCTGGGCGAAGTGCCCTCTGCCGCGCCGTCCACCGGCCTGTGGCATCTCTCGCGCGAGGCAAATGCCTCGGCAGAGATCACTGCACTGTTCGATCAAGGTCCCGAAGCTGTGCTTGCGGCGGTAACACATCCGTCGACGGATGCCGAGAAGACCTTTGCGAATTCCTTCCATGACTACCTCCTCGAGTTCGGCTACCGAGGCCCGAACGAGTGGGATATCTACTCGCGGTCCTGGGAAACCGATCCCTTGCAGCCCCTTCGCCTGATCAATGGCGTGCGCAAGGCCTCTGACGCTGACTCGCCTGCAGCGCGTCATGAAGTTCTCGCGGCACGTCGCGAGGCGGCCGCCGACACCATGCGCGGTTTGCTCGCAGGTAACGACGAGGCACTCGGCACCTTCGAGATGGCCTTCGCCTCGGCGAAGATCAGCGTGCCCTCGCGCGAGATGACCAAAGCCACCTCGTGCGCCACCATTAATGAGGTGCGCATGGCCATTCGCGAGCTCGGCGCCCGCGGTGTGGCTGCAGGGCTCTACGCGAACTCGGAAGACGTCATGATGCTCATGAACGATGAGCTTGATGAGTACGTCAAGGATCCCGCGCTGTTCAAGGACGTCATCGCCATTCGCCTCGGCGAGTACGCGCAGCTGTTCGAGATCGAGCCGCCATTCATCATCGCTTCTGATCCGCTTCCTCTCTCGCAGTGGAAGCGCCGTGCAGCGACCCGCATGACCCCGCTCGCGGTCGGCGGCGTGCTCGCCGGCATCGGTGGAGGCGCGGGCCGTTACACAGGCCGAGTGTGCGTGCTCAATGATCCGTCCGACATGGCAAAGCTCGAGCCTGGCGACGTTCTCGTTGCACCGTTCACCGATGCTGCCTGGACTCCGCTGTTCCTGATCGCCGGTGCAGTCGTCGTCGATGTGGGTGCATTGAACTCGCATGCTGTCGTGGTCAGCCGTGAACTCGGAATTCCCAGCGTGCTCTCGGTAACGGTAGGCACGACCTCGCTGGTTGATGGCATGGAAGTAACTGTCGATGGTTCGGCAGGCACCGTCACGGTCGTCTCCACTGATGGGGCGACTACCCTCTAGCCATGGCATCTATCACCCTGGACGACGTGCTCGAGGAGTTCCGCGAGGTCACAGTTATCGAGCGTCTCGACGAGGCGACCGGGGTCATCAGCCTTCGCTTCGCTGATCCCACGGGTGCTGCACTTCCCGAATGGGAACCCGGTGCGCATATCGATGTCGAGCTCGGTGGCGACATGATTCGTCAGTACTCACTGTGCAGCCGCCTCGATGAGCCGACCTGGCGCATTGCCGTGCTCAAGGAGCAGGCCGGTCGCGGCGGCTCGCAGTACGTGCACGAGAACCTCAAGGTGGGCGACACCGTTCGAGTGCGCGGCCCACGCAATCACTTCCCTTTCATCATGGCCAAGAAGTACCTCTTCATTGCCGGTGGCATTGGTGTCACTCCACTGATGCCCATGCTGCGTCGTGCCAGCGACAACGGCGCCGACTGGTCGTTCTACTACGGCGGCCGCTCACTCGACTCCATGGCCTTCGTCGAGAAGATGGCCGATTACGGCGTGATTCCGTGGCCGCAAGACGAGAAGGGCCTGCTTCCGCTCGCACAACTGATCGAGGAGGCCGGCCCCGACACCGCGATCTATTGCTGCGGCCCTGAGCCGCTGCTCTCTGCCCTCGAGAATGCGTGCAAGGAGGCCTTCCGTCCGGCCCCGCATGTCGAGCGCTTCGCGGCGAAGGTCATCGATACCGATGGCGACGGGGGAGACCACGAGTTCACCGTCGTCGTGAACAGCTCCGGCAACGAGTATCAGGTCCCGGTGGGTGCCTCTATCGCCGAGGTGCTGCTGAAGAACAACGAACGCATCGTGACCAGCTGCGCCGAGGGCGTCTGCGGCACCTGCGAGACCAAGGTGCTCGAGGGCGAAATCGTCCATCGCGACTCATTGCTGAGCGACGAGGATAAGGAAGAGGGCATCTACATGATGCCGTGTGTCTCACGCTGCAAGGGCAGTCGTCTCGTTCTCGATATCTAGCCGAGGCTGGCCCCATCGGGGGCTGAGGTGCCCCTGAAATTCCTTGTAAGTTGTCTAGACAACTGCTAGATTCAGGGTGTTCCGGCCCCCCGTGAAAGGCATGACCATGGTCTTCGTACCCACCCGCGGCGACAACACCCTCCGCTTCGGCCCGGACATCCCCAACACGCCGTTTAAGCCCGGTGTCGTGCCTGCTGCCTGGTACACCGATCCGGAGCGCTTCGATCTCGAGCGGAAGTACGTGCTCAACCCCAACTGGCAGATCATGTTCCGCTCGGAGCAGATCCCGAACACCGGTGATCACTACGTGTGGCAGGGCCAGGGCGAGACAGTGGTCTTCACCCGTCGCAAGGACGGAACCGTCGCCGGCTTCCACAACATCTGCCAGCACCGCGGCGCTCGCATCGTGCGCAACGCGGGCTGCGGCGCTCGCCGCTTCACCTGCCCCTTCCATGACTGGGTCTACGACTTCGACGGCAACGTCATCGGTGTTCCCGACAAGGAGGACTTCGATCAAGAGAAGCTCGAGGGTCTGAAGTCACCGACCGTCGAGGTCGACGAGTGGGGTGGCTGGGTTTGGGCCGTACTTGATGGCCCAGGCGTCGCACCGCCGCTGCTCGAATGGCTGGGCGAGGACATCCTCACCGATCTGGGCGCGTACCAGATGGAGAACATGTACTTGAAGGAAGTTGTCACGTGGGATGTCGACGTGAACTGGAAGGTCATCATCGATGCCTTCAACGAGTTCTACCACGCGCCGGCGCTGCACCACATCCCGCCGCAGGACGTCAAGGACGGCCGCGAGATGCGCATCTTCGAGTTCGATCACCACGCGATGATGGTCGTTCCGCTCAAGGGTGCACTGCCCAAGCTGCAGGAAAACCCTGATCACCAGTCAGTCGCGATCTGCCACTACACGATCTTCCCGTCGAGCGTGTTCAACAACAATCCCGAGCACCTGCAGTTGTTCCGCCCGATTCCGATCTCGCACAACAAGACCCGTTTCGAGACCTGGGAACTTTGGTACAAGTCCGACGATGCTGCGTACCTCGAGCGCACCGAGCGCCATTGGGAGCATCTGAAGATCGTCGTCGGCGAGGATGTCTGGACCTGGTCCGATATCGCCGAGACCTCTCGCTCGATGTACTACAAGGAAAACGTCTACAACGACCGCGAGGGCAAGATTCCGTTCTTCCACAACCAGGTCAACGACCTCATCGTGGAAGGCCAGAAGCGTGACGCTGCCAAGTAATAGTGCGCAGCTGACTCCGGCGAACTTCACCTTCTCGTACAACTGCCTCGGCGACATCGACTACGACACTCGATTTGCTGTCGCCAAGGCTGCAGGCTTCCGTGAAATCGGCATTAACCTGCGCCATATCGGTACCTGGCTTCAGGATCACTCGCTCGCCGAGCTTGACGCCCTGCTCGACAAGCACGGTCTGATCGTCGGCGAGATGGAGGCCGTGCGCCTCATGCTGGCCGAGCCGGATCCTCGCGAGGAAACCGCGGCGATCATTGCTGAGCACTACCGCCCGCAGCGTCTACAGGCGACCGGCCCCTACGAGGGCACCCTCGAAGAAGCGGCTTCGCGCGCTGGTCGTGTGGCTGATCGCTTCGCCCAGTGGGGTGTCGAGGTCGTGCTTGAGCCGCTGCCGTTCACGAACATGAAGACCCCCGCTATCGCTGCCGAGATATGCGAGATCGCAGGTCGGCCGAACCTAAGCATCTGCATGGATGTCTGGCACCTGTACCGCAATGGCCTGTCGATCTCCGATCTCGAGCCGGCCTGGGAGCACATCACCACGGTGCAGTTCAACGATGGCACCGTCATTGCCGAGAACGACGACCTGTTGCAGGACTGCCTCGACAACCGTCGCGTGCCGAACGCAGGCGAATTCGATCTCGTCGGCTTGCTACAGGCTCGTGATGCTCATCGTCCTGACGCCACCTTCTCGATCGAGGTCATCAACTCGGCCCATGCCGGCATGACCCCACAGGCAGTCGCGCAGAACATCGCTGACGGCATCACTGCCGTCGTCGCCAAGCTTCAGTAATCCCGCTTAAGAAGGAGAACGTCATGTCCATGGCCCGCGTAGAGGGGCTCCGCATCGGAGATCGATTCGATATCGAGCAGCTCATGTACAAGTACTGCAAGGCCGCTGACATGGCCGATGCCGTGACTCAAGCTGATCTCTTTCACGAGGATTGCCGGGTGCGCTACAGCGGCACCGACTGGATTGAAGGCCGTGCCAGCCTGCTGGCCTCCCTTCAGAAGGCCTTCACTCGCTACAAGCAGACCTCGCACGCGGTTACGAATATCTCTATCGAGTTCCAGGACACCGATTACGCCACGGCCGACAGCCTGATCACCGCGTGGCATCGCAACTTCGATAACGAGGAGTGGACCCTGCACGGTCGCTACGTCGACACCTGGAAGCGCGACCGCCACGGCTGGCGCATGCAGACCCGCGAGATCATCGCCGCCGGTGCCGTCAATCGTGATGAGGCTAGCCTCAACATGATCCAGCGCCTCGTTGTCAGCGACGGTCACTGATGGGCCGTCTGGCCGGTAAGTCGGCCGTTGTCACCGGTGGCGCGCGCGGAATTGGCGAGGGCATCGTTCGCCTGTACGTCGAAGAGGGCGCTCGCTGCATCATCGCCGACATTGACGTAGAAGCGGGCGAGAAGCTCGCGGC
>CANFQC010000068.1 GCA_947449035.1 Actinomycetota bacterium | reverse complement strand
GACGTGATCTTGACCGGCACTCCTGCCGGTGTAGGCCCGATCAAGGCCGGCCAGGAAGTTGCGGTCGCCATTGAGGGAATTGGAATCCTGAGCAACCCGGTGGTGGATCGTGTCTGACGTTCGAGTTCGTTTCTGCCCCTCGCCGACGGGTAACCCGCATGTCGGCATGGTGCGCACGGCGTTGTTCAACTGGGCATATGCGCGTCACACCGGCGGCACTTTTGTGTTTCGCATCGAAGACACCGACACCGCCCGCGACAGCGAGGAGTCATACGAGGCACTCTTGAATGCGCTGCGCTGGCTTGGCCTCAGCTGGGATGAAGGGCCTGAAGTCGGTGGCCCGTATGGCCCCTACCGTCAGTCAGAGCGCATGCACATCTACTCCGAGGTCGCCGGCAAGCTGAAAGACGCAGGCTTCGCATACGAGTGCTTCTGCACCCAGGAGGAACTCGAGGACCGTCGCGAGCTCGCCAAGAAGGAAGGTCGCACTCCCGGCTACGAGGGCACCTGCCGCGATCTCACTGCCGACCAGCGAGCGGCCTTTGTCGCTCAGGGTCGCGAGGCTGTTCTTCGGTTCAAGATGCCGGATCGCGATTTCACCTGGGATGACCTTGTTCGAGGTGAGATCACCTTCGGCCGCGAGCACGTTCCCGATTATGTGCTCGTGCGTGCCAACGGCGATCCGCTCTACACGCTCGTCAACCCTGTCGATGATGCGCTGATGCGCATCACCCATGTGCTGCGTGGCGAAGATCTCCTCTCGTCCACTCCGCGTCAGATCGCTCTCTACGAGGCGCTGGCGGCAATCGGCGTCAGCGACGGCACGACGCCGCGTTTCGGTCATCTGCCCTACGTGATGGGGGAGGGTAACCGAAAGCTCTCGAAGCGAGACCCCGAGTCGTCACTCCAGATGTATCGCGACAACGGCTACCTGCCCGAAGGGTTGCTGAACTACCTCGCGCTCCTGGGCTGGTCCATGGGCGACGACATCGAGTTCTTCTCCAAGCAGGAGATGGCCGATGCATTCGCCCTCGATCGGGTCAGCCCGAACCCCGCGCGCTTCGATCTGAAGAAGTGCACCGCCATCAACGCCGACTGGATTCGCAAGCTGAGCGTCTCCGAGTTGATCGACCGCGTCATCCCATTTCTCCAAGCTGCCGAATTGGTCGCAGTGCCGCCGACGCCCGAGCAGATTCGCCTGCTCGAGCAGTCAGTGCCACTAATCCATGAGCGCATGGACACCTTGACCCAGGCTGTCGAGAACCTTGCCTTCTTGTTCGTCCCCGAAGAGCGCTTTGCCCGCGACGAGGCGGATGCTGCTGCCATGTTGGGTGCTGATGCGCAGCCCACCCTCGAGGCGGCTATCTCCGCACTCGAGTCACTCGAACCCTGGGAGACCGAGGCAATTGAAGGTGCCCTGCGCACTGCCTTGATCGAGGGCCTCGGGCTCAAGCCCAAGGTGGCATTCGGGCCGGTGCGCGTAGCGATCACTGGCCGACGTATCTCGCCACCGCTCTTTGAATCCCTGGAGATCCTTGGCCGCACGACCGCGCTCGCCAGGCTGCGTGCTGCACGATCCTGACCGCGGATTTGGCTCTCCTGGGGGAACGTCTATACTTTTCCCCGCTGAGCAATCAGCGCCCATGGGGTATGGGGTAATTGGCAGCCCAAATGATTCTGATTCATTTAGTCTAGGTTCGAGTCCTGGTACCCCAGCGACGTTTGTTTGTGGCCGGATTTGATCCGCTCCTCGATAAGCGACATCATGCTCTGCGCAAGCAGCAGCATTGCTTGGTAGCGCGGCCCCGTTGTGTAGTGGCCTAGCACGCCGCCCTCTCAAGGCGGTAGCGCGGGTTCGAATCCCGTCGGGGCTACCAAGGAAAGCCCCCCGTTCTCGGGGGGCTTTCGCGTTTCCTGATCCGGTCAGGTGCCGCTGTCGGCTGTAGCAGCGAGCCGGGAGTGATACTCAGCGATCATCTGGTTCCAGCGCGCCTTGGTTCCAAAGCGCATGAGAAGGACGAAGGCGAGCCCGACGACTGCACTGACAGCCAGTACTGGTGCGGGGGACCAGGCGGTTGCGGCGGCGCCGATGAACACGAAGGGAATCGACACGATCCCCTTGACGGCCGCGTAGAGGGCAGCGCCTTCGGCGCGCTGTTCCTTCCCGACGGTCACGGTGACCAAAGTCGTCATGACTCCGGATGTCAGGGTGAAGAACACGGCGCCGTAGACGATAAGACCGATCCAGGCGAGTGCGTTGAGACTGTGCTGATTCATGGCGACCAGGATCGAGGCCGTGAGCACGACGGTGCTGATGACGAGTGTGCGACTCATGCCGAGCCGACCCAGCACAGCATCGGTGAGTAGCGGACCAGGAATCGAGGAGATCGAACGGACCGAGTACAGAGTGCCGACCGCCATGGCGGCTACGCCGAGCGTGACGCTGCCCCAGGTGGCAAGCAGAATCGAGTAGATGCCCAGTCCGACGTACAACACCATGTAGAGCACCATGATGAAGGTGATGGTGGGTTGTCGAAGAAGTTGCAGGTAGGCAATGCCACTGCGCACGGGCGCCTGAGTGAGCATGCACACACCGTTGAGGTCGGCGTTCTCGATTCCGTCATCGACAGCACGTAGCACGCACTCTGGGTCATGAGTACGTTGCGCATCTAGCTCGGCCTGGCGCTCGAGAAAGAGGCGACGACTGGCGAGGTAGGGCACGAGTCCGAGTAGGCACAGCACGATGGCCACCGCGATGAGTGCAGCTCCGTTGTCGACACCAATGAGTGTCGCGCCCAGTAGGGGACCGCCGATCCAGGTAATTCCGGTGCGCAGATTGATCGACGACACTCCCTGCGGCACTTGGCGCTCTCCCACGAACCAGGCGAGCGTTCCGAACACGGCTGGTACGTGAAAGGCGAGACTTGAGCCGATCACTGTGATGAGGAAGAAAGCGGCGAGAAAACTCATTGTGCCGAGTGCGTAGAGGATTGCGGTAACAGTCATGGCAAGCAGTGCGACGACCTGGCTCCAGATGAGCACGCGATAGAAGCCGAAACGCTCAAGGGTTGGAGTGACGAACTGCGAGAGTCCGAGAACAGGGAGGGCATTAAGGGCCACGAGCAAGGCGACGAGTGCGGAGTTGTGAGTCTGCTCTCCGACCTTGATCGCCAGCCCGCTGGCAAGTGCGATGTAGGCGGTGCCGATGAGGGTTTCGGCGGCCAAGAGTCCTCGATATGGCGCACGGGCAATGAGCCGTGCCATAGATGAGTTCATGCCTTCACCAATCTCACCGCGGCCTTCGCAAGCGCCTGTCGTTGGGCAGCCGTGGGGCGCGAGAGTCGATCCACTGGCCCCGACAAACTTACGGCTGCGATGACCTCGCCGCTGGCGTTGAAGGCCGGGACACTCAGGGAGGCAACTCCGGGTTCTCTTTGGGCCATGCTGTGTGCCCAACCACGGCCGCGCACCTTCTGAAGATCGTGTGCTGTGTAGGCGGCCTGTTCGAGGAAGCCTGCAGCGTCATGGTCGGGCAGCCAGGCCACGAGTACCTGCGCCGCCGACCCTGCTGACATTGTCAGGAGGGCACCGACCGGCACCGTGTCCCGAAGCCCGGCAGCGGGCTCGGCAGCTGCCAGGCACAGCCGCCTGTCACCTGCTCGGCGGTATACCTGCGCGCTCACGCCGGTCTCGTCGCGAAGGGAGATGACGATGTCCTCGGCTCGCGTGCGGAATGTGTCGACCTGAGCTGCCCAAAGCGCCGTCCGGGTGCCAATGACGAAACGGCCGTCGAGATCACGTTCAAGTAATTGGTGCTGCTCGAGGGCGACCGCGAGGCGATGGGCCGTGGGTCGGGGAATCCCGGTGGCTTCGACGAGCTCTGCAAGGGAACGCGGTGAACTGCTGACGGCGTCGAGTACTGCCACCGTCTTGTCGATGACGCCGACTCCGCTAGACTTGTCCATAACGTGATATTGGTGTCTCACATAGTGAGATGTCAATATCGACACTCGAGTACCAATGGAGGATTCATGGGACGCACACTGGCCGAGAAGGTCTGGGAGGCGCACGTCGTGCGTCATGCCGAGGGTGAGCCTGATTTGCTCTACATCGATCTCCACCTCGTACACGAGGTCACCAGCCCGCAGGCATTCGACGGGCTTCGCTCGGCAGGTCGCCCAGTGCGCCGGCCGGACCTGACCTTGGCGACCGAGGATCACAACACTCCGACCATCGATATCGACAAGCCGATCGCGGACCCCATCTCGCGCGCGCAGCTCGAAGCCCTTCGTGCGAACTGCGCTGAGTTCGGTGTCCCGATCTATTCGCTCGGCAATGCCGAGCAGGGCATCGTGCATGTGGTTGGCCCGCAGTTGGGTCTGACTCAGCCGGGCATGACCGTGGTCTGCGGAGACTCACATACCTCCACGCACGGTGCCTTCGGTGCACTTGCCTTTGGTATCGGCACCAGTGAGGTCGAGCACGTGCTCGCCACGCAGACTCTGCCGCTCAAGCCGTTCAAGACAATGGCCATCACGGTCGAAGGTGAACTTCCCGTCGGCGTGACCGCCAAGGACGTCACGCTCGCAATCATCGCGAAGATCGGTACCGGCGGTGGCCAGGGATACGTGCTCGAGTACCGCGGTTCCGCGATCCGTGGTTTGTCGATGGAAGGTCGCATGACCTTGTGCAATATGTCGATCGAAGCCGGCGCTCGTGCAGGAATGGTCGCACCCGATGAGAAGACCTTCGAGTACCTCAAGGGTCGCGATCATGCACCGACCGGTGCCGACTGGGATGCCGCTGTCGAGTGGTGGAAGACCCTGCCGACCGATGCGGATGCCTCCTTCGATGCCGAGGTCTTCATTGACGCGACCACGCTGAGCCCGTACGTGACCTGGGGAACGAATCCCGGCCAGGGCCTGCCGCTGTCGAGCAATGTCCCCTCACCTGCCGATGCCGTCGACGAGGTCGATCGCGTGGCCATCGAGGGCGCACTCGCCTATATGGATCTCACGCCGGGAATGCCGTTGCGCGATATCAAAGTTGACACTGTCTTCGTCGGCTCATGCACCAATGGCCGTATCGAAGATCTGCGCGCAGTAGCCGAGGTACTTAAGGGTCGCAAGGTTGCCCCGAGTGTTCGCATGCTCGTCGTTCCTGGTTCGGTCCGAGTCAAGAAGCAGGCAGAGGCCGAGGGGCTCAATGTGATCATCAGTGAGGCGGGTGCCGAATGGCGCGAGGCCGGCTGCTCGATGTGCCTGGCGATGAACCCGGACAAGCTCAAGCCGGGAGAGCGCAGTGCCTCGACCTCGAATCGTAATTTCGAAGGTCGACAAGGCCCTGGCGGTCGCACCCACCTGGTCTCACCTGCAGTTGCCGCGGCAACTGCTGTCACGGGCCACTTGGCCGCACCCGCCGACCTGGCTTCGGCCTCCTGATCCGGAAAGGCATCGACATGGAAGCTTTCGTCACTCACACCGGTACTGCAGCACCACTTCGTCGCAGTAACGTCGACACCGATCAGATCATCCCCGCCGAGTACCTCAAGCGGATCACGCGCCATGGTTTCGAGGATGGTCTGTTCTCGTCCTGGCGCAAGGACTCTGACTTCGTGCTCAATCGTCCCGAGTACCAGGGCGTCACCGTCTTGGTTGCCGGTCCCGACTTCGGAACTGGCTCCTCGCGCGAACATGCAGTCTGGGCACTCCAGGACTATGGCTTCAAGGTCGTGATCTCCTCACGATTCGCCGATATCTTCCGAGGTAACTCGGGCAAGGGCGGACTCTTGACTGCTGTCGTTGACCAGGGACTCGTGGAGCAGATTTGGGAGCTCATCGAGTCGGATCCGGCAATTGCCGTGACCGTAGATCTCGATGCGCGCGAGGTGCGAGTGGGCGACCTCGTAGCACCGTTCGAGGTTGATGACTACGTGCGCTGGCGCCTAATGGCCGGGCTCGACGACATCGGCATCACACTTCAGTATGCAGATCAGATCTCTGATTTCGAGGCCACTCGACCCGCGTACAAGCCGACCACGAAGTAGTTCGTCACTAACGCACAAGCCGCCGAAAGCCCTTGCCGATTCCTGTTTATTGGCAAGGGCTTTCGCGGCGTGGCGCAGGGGAAACTCCTGAGATTCGGAATAGATTCAACATGTCGGCATCCGGCCGGCCTGATTACCCTCCGGAGGGGTTTTAAGTGAACAAGGCAGAACTCATTGACTCAGTGGCCGCACGTCTTGGCCACAGCAAGCGCGACGTCACCGCAATCGTTGACGCATTCATCGACGACACCAAGCGCGCCGTCGCCAAGGGCGAGAAGGTCGCCATCAGCGGCTTCGGCGTTTTCGAGGCTCAGGCTCGCAAGGCTCGCCTCGGCCGTAACCCCCGCACCGGCGAGACCGTGAAGATCAAGGCCACCAAGCTTCCGAAGTTCCGCCCGGGTGCGGAGTTCAAGGCAGTCGTGTCCGGCGCCAAGAAGGTTGCAGCACCTGCCGCAGCAAAGAAGGCCGCTCCTGCCAAGAAGGCAGCGGCAAAGAAGGCTCCCGCCAAGAAGGCAGTTGCCAAGAAGGCTCCCGCCAAGAAGGCTCCCGCCAAGAAGGTGGCCAAGAAGGCTCCCGCACGCAAGCGCTAGTCATCTCTCATGGAGGCGGTCACCCATTGGGGTGGCCGCCTTCGTGGTTTACGGAATCCGTACCGCTGCGGGAACACCGCTGGCGCTCAGTTCCAGCACCAAACGTTGGCCGGTGCGAAGTTGTCTGAGCCCGGCGGCAGCCAAGATCTCGCCGGAAACCACGATCGTCGTTCCGTCCTCAACGACGACGAGAGCATCGTCATCGCGATAACTGCGGAACATCGTCATCATGACTGCCGTCCGATTACGGCGGACGTATGCGAGCCGACTCCGATGCGGAGGGCATCCCAGAGGTCAACAGGAGTGTCGACATCTCGACGCGCGCCGGCAATGAGAGTGCGAATCTCACTCGAAGTCTCGAGTGCCAGGTCGATGTATCCGGCTTGCACATGCTCGGATCGAGACTTAGTTCCGAAATGGGGTTTCAGGGTGCGAGACTCGATAGCGAGAAGCATTGCCGTCCCGGAACCCTGGGCATCGCTCAGCAGGCTGTGCGGGTACTGGGATGCCAGTCCCAAGACGTACTCGAGTGATTCCGGCGTCAAGCACGGTAGGTCACCGGTCAGGGCCACGATCGGCCCTTCGACCAGGGCAGCGCCTTCGGCGATCGCTCGGTTAAGTCCACCGTTCACGGGCTCGGGGCAAATGGAGACCCCGCGCGCAGCGTCGATGACCTCCTGATCGTCGGTCACGACGATGACCGCGCTGATGGACGGCGCCTTGAGACACGCGTCAATAACGTCGAGGGCGAAGGCGAGGGCCAGTTCGGGACGCTGAGGATCATCGGTGGCCCCGAGACGTGACTTAGCGGTCTCCAGGCGCTTCACCGGGATCACGGCAGTCCACGACATCATCACCCCATCCAAGCCCATCCAGGCCGCGATCACGAACGGGCATGGAAGAGTAGGAACATGTCGAATCCAGGTCGAGTGCGCAGACGCTGGCGCTTGGGTTTCTGGTTTCGCCTTGCGGCATTCGTGTTGTGGCCCTTCCTCATGGTCTTCACCAAGCGCGATTGGGAGGGCGAGGAGAACCTCGT
>CANFQC010000067.1 GCA_947449035.1 Actinomycetota bacterium | reverse complement strand
GGGTAGTTGAATACCTCAGGAGCAGCGCGGCCCCATATCTCTCGTGCATGTTCCTCGGCATGCTGGCGTCCGAATTCGTTGGCTATTTGGCAGGACCAGGACCAATTTTCAAGGGCCAGCCCGCGGCGATCCTCATTGTTCTTCTCACCCTCTGCGCCACGTTCGCGCTGTGGCTCATTCTGCAGCCCCGTACTCCATTGCGTGGACCGCTCCGACTCTTTCTTGCAGGGCTCGGCACCCTCTGGCTGATTCATATGGTCATCGCTTTCGTGCATGAGGATCTCTTCAATCACACTGTGTGGACCTTCGTTCCGTTACTCGCGCTCCTTTGGCTCAAGCCTCCCAGCGCACGGGAAGGTTGGACGGCGCTCTGGGCACTCGCCTGGGCTCTCGCGGGAGTTCTCGTGCTCACGCGAACCCTTGAGATTCTGGGCGTCCTGCAGGTGGCGTCCGTCCCGGCATTCGTCACAGATTGGGAGCGGACCAGGTACTGGCTGCCATTTGCCGGTCACTTCGGACTCATAGGCCGTTGGCCTGGACCCTTCGGAAGCAATCCCGAGACCGGGATCGTGGGGATGTTTGTCATCGTGATCGCCCTCGCTCAGTGGCGCCGACTCAGCCCGGTTCTAATCGTGATCGGTTCACTCACCTTGTTACTGACTGCCGGCCGTGGGCCGGAGGGGGCGCTCGCTGTCGCCATCGCCGTCTTGCTCGTCTTCACGAGGCGCGGCTGGCTTGGGTCGGTACCCCGTTGGGTGCGTCTGGCAGCGGCATTGGTGGTGATTGTCGCCGCAGCAGCCGCAACCATCGGATCCCCGGCCGGGTTGTCGGGTCGCGACGCAATTTGGTCGGATTTCTCTGCCCTCTGGCGACAATCGCCGTGGCTAGGTGTCGGAACTTCCGGCATTGAGGCACATCTGGATCTCACACGAGGATTCACGCACGCGCACGACATGCTCCTGGACGAACTCGTGAGATACGGCCTGATCACTCTCGTGCTGCTTGTCATCGTCCTGCTCCTAGGCGCCTTGCTGGCTGTTGTCGCAGCAGTGCGCGGGTACCCGGGACCGCTAGCGGTCCTGAGTGCCTACGGGGTGCTCTCGCTGACGGAGGGGCCGAATGGCTGGATGCAGCCTTCGATGGTCCTGTTCGTGTTCGTTACCAGCGTGCTTATTGCTGGCGCCTGGCTTTCGGATCGTAAAGGAGAACTGATTGCGACCGGCGCGCGCGATCTTCATCGCTGATCGACCTGACGCAGTTGCCAGGCTCTTTCCTTACTTCGCGCGCACGGGGTTCGAGATTCATGTACTTGCGCCCTCCCGCTCTCGTCTTCGATGGTCTCGTCACACCAGCCACTTCGTGGCCCTCGCTGCCGAACCTGCGCAGCGATTGCGACAGCTCCAAGAGTTCGCCAGCCTTGTCGAAATGCCTCGCGACATAGTCGTCTGCGGCGACGACGACATCCTTCGCATGATTGCAAATAGTGATCTTGATGACGTCGAGAAGCTTTCGCTGCTTCCGATTGCTGACGCTCGTCATCTGCGGGTTCTTGGCTCAAAGATGGGCATGGCAGAAGTCATGAGAGAAGCAGGTGTTGATCAGCCTCGCTTCGAGATCATTGACGGTGCCGAAGTAGCTGGTGCCGTGAATCGAATTGGCCTGCCCGTGCTTGCGAAGGTCGATGATGGCGGAGGAGGAGTCGGAGTCGTCATTCTTGGCTCCGACGAAGAAGTGAGGCGATTCGCCCTGTCGTCGGTCGGCAAGGAGTTCCTGGTCGAGGAACTCGTTTTCGGGGAACCGATCGGCATCGAAGCGCTCTATCTCAACGGAAATTTGTGCGCGATGCCGGCATCCCGAGCTTTGGAGACCATGACGCCGCTTGGAGTCTCCGTCGTCAGGGAATTCGAGGCCGTGAATGACGTGCGACTCGTCGAGGACTTGTGCGTGTTGGGTCGGAGCATGGGGGTCCACGGATTCGTGAATGTTTCGGCGATCAGGAGGCCGGATGGAAGTCACTGCATTTTTGAGTTCGATTTGCGACCGAATTCCTGGCATGCATACGCAGACGTTCTAGGCATTGACCTCGAGAGCGTGCTCTCGGCACTTGCGGGTGACTCACCTTTTCCGGAAACGCCTGTCCAGGTTCCCGAGGGTCAAGGCGTCCGAATTCGCAATCTCACCCGCACCTTTCGAAGCGGACTTCGGCCTCGTCGGGCCCACCGTGAGGCACTCATTCATCCAGAGCAGGCACTGCCCTTTGTGAGGTCGGGTGACTGGACGGTCACCGCGATCGAAGGCATGGCCAATCTCCACTGGATCAGCGACCACGTCCGTATTTCTCTGCGGATTCGCCTGGACCGTCTGCGTGGCAATTTTGGAGTCACGGGCGGGCGGTGAAGGCACTGCTCGCCGACAATGTCAGCCTGGTGAGTGACCGCAGTGACGGCGCTTGCTTCACGGCTGTGCGCGGTAAGGGTTACGTATACTCACTAGGTGTCCAGGATCACCCCAAAAGCGTGGTTGATTCTTGCTCTTGTGCTCCTGGGCGGGGGATTCGTCCTGTGGCTTCAGCTCAGTCTCGTAACCTCCCTGGTCGCCCTCGGATCTGGCGCTAAAGGCTTCACGAGCTCAATGTCCTCAGCTGTCGACCAGATCAAAGCCGGTAATTTCACTGAGGCGAAGTCGGACGTAAACGCAGCCACAGGTTCGGCAGACGCCATCACCTTCTCCGCCTCCGGCTCGCACATGGCCCTTCTCGGCGCGGTGCCCGGCATCGGTACCGCGATCCACAATTGGCAGCACCTTGGCCGGGCCACCGACGGCATCACGCGCAGCACATCTGGGCTCGTGGATCTCTACGGCGACCTGTCGGGCAAGAGCGGTGGTCAGAAGATCTTCAGTGGTGGTGCAATCGATATCGCGCAACTGCAGGCATTGCCGCCTCGCGTTGAAATGGTCAACTCCGGAATGCAGACCGTGGTTGCGCAGCTCGAAGCGGTGAACACGAGCGGCCCTACAGCAGGCCTGCTCGGCAAGTTGAAGACCAAGGCGCTCGATACCGCGAAGCCTGTGCAGCAGGCAGTCAGTGCACTAGTCGGTATTGCACCGCTGCTGCCGGATGCACTGGGTGCCAATGGCGTCAAGCGCTATTTGATCGCGATCGATAATCAGGCAGAGATGCGCGCTGCCGGCGGTGCACCCTTATCGCTCGTGCTCGTCGAGTTCGACAATGGCCGCATCACTATCCCGATCAAGGGCCAAACCAGCACGCAGTTGTTTCCGCCGGTCAATCGCCCGGTTACCTGGTACGGCCCGGGCGGGAATCCGTTCTTCGCTACTAACCCTCGTACGGCACCTTTCGTGGTCACGAACACCCATCCCTCCCTCTTGACGAGTGGACGCGAGATGGCTGGTGCGTGGGCAGGCGGCGACTACCCGAAGGTAGACGGCGTCATCACCCTAGATCTCACTGCAATCGGCGCAATGCTTGATGCAACTGGCCCCATTCAGTCAGATGTTTACGGCGAGGTGACTGGTGAGAAGCTCGGCCAGATCCTGCTCATCGATGCGTATGCGAAGTTCGGCCAGGAAGATGCCGATGCCCGACAGGTCGCGAATCAGCAGTTGCTGGACGACCTGCTCACCAAGCTGCTCTCCGGTGATGCACTCGTGCCCGCTGCGCAGGCAGTCGCAAGTACCGCGCCTGGCCGTCACTTTCAGGTGTGGGCCGAAAATGCCAAACTCGAGCAGCTCGCGATTACCGCAGGCGCGGCCGGCGAGGTCAATGACCCCGAAACTGGGGACTGGTCGGCGATGTTCACGCAGAACGGAAACCAGAGCAAGGTTGATGTCTTCCAGCAGCGCAACGTCGTCGTCAACGTCCAGCTCGAGGAGAATGGCTCAGCGCGCATTACTCAGCAGATGAACGTCACAAACGCAACGCCCGCTGATCGCCCGGCGCTTGGTACCTTCGGCAAGATCGGTTACGAAACGACGTGGCTCAAGGAGGCGTACATCATGTACGTGCCCGACAAGGCCGTGAACTACGGAGTGAACTACCCAGCCGGCTTCGCTGTTCGCCCCTTCACGAATCACACGCAGTACGGCCGCGGCTTCGCTGATGATGGTTACGGCCAGAAGATCGTGCGCGTAGTCGGCTGGACGCCACCGGGCGGTCAGGCGACCGTCTCAGTTTCTTATGAGCTGCCTGCTGGCACCTTTACCTCGAAGAGCACGGCTCAACCGCTGCAGTACGTGCTGCGCGCCGACCCGCAGTCGATCTGGATCAACTCGACCATCACCGTGCGGGTCACCCCACCGGCTGGTTGGACACCAGTCGCCTCGCCAGGCATGCAGGTGACCGGCGGAGTCGCCCAGGTCAGCGCGGTGCAGGATGCACCTGTGAACGTAAGCATCGGCTTCCAGCGGAGTGGGTCATGAGTGCGCTCGGAGGAGATGCCATGACCGCGATCACCGAGGAACTCGCTGCTGGCGGCACTAAGCGCACGCTCAGCGGTCGCACACAGCGCAATCTCGCGATCCTCGTCGTCACGCTTATCGCCGTTGCGATGCTGTGGAACTTTCCGCCGGTCGGTTTCATTGCCTGCGTGGCGTTGTTGATCATCGTGCCGCCATGGGGTCACACCCTGATGGAGCGCGCAGCCATCTCACTTATCGTGCTACTTGGCATCATCGCGATCGTCGTGCCACGTGGCGGCTCTACGCCTGTCACCACCACAAGTGCGCACGTCGGTCTCGCGGTGTTCGTGCTTCTTCTGGCACTTGTTCGCTTCATCCCGCGTATTGAGAACCAGTCGATTCCACGCCCGATGCTCTCTGACTGGCTCGTGGCAGCACTAGCGGCAATCTCCAGCGGCTGGCTGATGGCCGCCTACCTTGGCCGCAACGCCATTGAGATCGTGAGCGGTCTGATTTTCACCGGCTGGGATAACCAAGCCCACTTCACGACTTTCGCCAACACCTATGAGAGTGGGAGTACGACCTGGCCGACTATTGACGGATCAGTGGCCTGGAATCAGTGGTACCCGAGCTTGCATACGAGCCTGTGGTCATTTGCTCAGCTCGCTAGCCAGCGCGGCACCGAACTACTTGAACGTCCGGGTCTGCTCTTCCCGTACGTGCAATGGACAGCCCTCAGCTTCGCGATTTGCCTGGCCGGCCTCGCCTGGGTTGCCGGTGATCTTGCCAAGCGCCTGACAAGAATTAAGTACGCAGCACCCATCGCGATCATCGCGTTAGGCGCCTTCGCGCTCTTCGGCTCTCCGACACTTCTCTTCAACGCTGGCTTCACCAACTTCATGATGGGCGTGAGTATCACTGTGGTTGCGGGCTACCTCAGCGCGCGCAACTGGCAGTCCGCACGTCGCTACGGCTGGGCGCTTATTCCACTTTCCGCACTCGCGGTCAATGCGCTCTGGACACCCCTCGTGCTCGGTCTGGTGCCATCGGGTGTCATCGTGCTCATCGCGCTGTGGCGCGAGAGTAAGTGGATTGCCCCGGTCTGGGCGTTGGCGACTCTCGCTCTCATCGGCGGAACAACAGTCATGCAGACTCGTGCGGTTATCACGGCCGATCCGGGTGCGAGCGCCACCAGCTTCATCCAGGATCTCGGTGCCGTCGGCGTCGGCATGGTCTCGTTCAACATAGGCATGGCTATTGCCGCGCCCGTAGTTGCAATTGCCTTTGCGCTTTGGATGTTCCACAGCAAGCGCAGCACACTGGCGATCGCCGTTGCCGGTCCAGTCGTCGGTATGGCACTGTTCTTGACAGTCGCCATCCCCGGTGCTCTTGCTGCCCAAGTGCACCCGCTCAACAGCTACTACGTGCTCAAGAGTCTTGACTCGCTGCTTCTCGCGGTCAGCCCATTGCTGGCCGCGCTTGTTGGGATCGGCACTGTCACCGTTCTCAGTGGACTGAGACGCACAAACGCGGTGATTGCGGCAGTCGTCGCCGGGATCGTGGGCGTCATGCTCTTCGGATACGTCGGTCCCAGTCCTCAGGGTCTCGCCCCCGGCTTCAGTGCTGCACCTGGTCTTGTCGCCGGTGCCACGCGCGACGCGGGCGTGAAAGACACGTTGGTGGGCGAGGCCATCATGAATGCCCAGCAAGCCGCGGTGAAGTACCCCGAGAAGACCACTTTGCTGTGGGACGGCTCAGGAACGCTCGTGAATCTCTGGGTGGCCTCTCTGCATGGGGTGATGAGTAAAGCGGCGAACAACTTCTACAAGAACTTGCCCCCGTTCCCCTACGAAAACAAGACGATTGAGTACGTGAAACTGGTCTTGAATTCGTCTCCAACCTTGAATCTCGTGGTTCTATGGTTCCGTGAGGCTAACGGCCCGTTGGTTGAGCCGCTGCACACGCAGTACCCAACTCGCGTCGTGACTGAAAAGGTCCCGATGCGTTCTTCCCCGTTGTGTCAGGAGTGCTCGCTCTGAAACGAACCACCTCGGGTCTCATCGCATCTGCGGTGACGGCCTCGATGTTCATCGCCATTGCACCCGTGTCCGCGGGCGCGGTCACCGCGCGCCCGCAAGCTCGACCCACGACCATCGCACCCGCCCCCAGGTTGCCGAGCCCGCCGGCTGTCGTCGCATCAACGGAGCATTCAAATATCGCCGTGCCGGTGGTCAGTGACCTGGCGAAGGGCGACTGGGTCACGTATGGCCCTATCGGCGGCGCAACTTCCAAGATCACCCTGAAGATGCCGGGCGTGAGTGGCGTGCCCGTGATGGGTGACTGGAATGGCGATGGCCTGATGACCCCTGGCTACTTCGCCAATGGTGCCTGGTTTACGACCGACGTCTCATTGCTGACCGATCACTGGACTCAGAAGACCTCTTTCGGCGGCGCGGTCGGTGACATTCCCGTTGTAGGACTGATCGACAAGGATCCGATCGCTGATGTTGGCGTGTTCAATAACGGCATCTGGAAGTGGCAGCTGAGCGGCGGTAAACCCAACCCCGACGATAACTTCGGTCAGGCTGGCGACCTGCCGATCGTCGGAGACTGGAACGGTGACGGGCGCAGTGATCTGGGCGTGGTGCGGGCGGGTACGTGGATCCTGCGCATCACCGGCGAGACCAAGCGCCCTAAGTGGATCGCTAAGTCCATTGACGTGCAGCCCGCACCAGAGGCAAATGCGATCGTCGTGAGCTTCCCGTTCGGAGATCCCACCTCACTCCCGGTGGTCGGCGACTGGAATGGCGACGGCAAGTCAGATCCGGGCGCCGTTACCGGCAGCACATGGACTGTTGCAATAAACGGTCTCGAGAAGGTCAAGAAAACTTCGACCGCAAACCTGCCGATCGCCGTAGGCCAAACCCCGCTCGTTGGCAATCGTGCCACCGCCCTCGGCCATTGCCCGACGACGACGATCGGCGTTGAGAAGTCAGTGAAGGGTCTTGTTGGGGCGGTAAAGCCACCGGCGAAGCTGCGCGGTAACCCGAGCATGCCCGGTGGTCAGCAGATTCTCGCGACCGTGCAAGACGGTCTGCGTTACGCGATGGTCAATGACCTCACCAGCCGCCTGAAATGGCGCGTGAATGAGCCTTATTACGACATCGTCAATGTCGGCGTAAATCTCGAGTCGGGTATCCGCCGTGCGGCGAATGAGGCGCAGGCGGCTGCCATCATGCTGACCACGAGCAAGTGGACCACCGTCAATGGCATCTCCCGCGTCCAACTACTGAACTTCGCGAAGTGGCAGCTGCGTTCCATTGCCTGCTCTCATCGCGCGGTCAGTGCCGGTGGCTGGGGCAACAGTTGGCAGTCCGCCCTGTGGGCCTCGACTGCAGGCCAGGCGGCGTG
>CANFQC010000066.1 GCA_947449035.1 Actinomycetota bacterium | reverse complement strand
GTAACCCTCGTCCGCGAGGCCGTGGGCATCTAGTCTCGACGCTTCACATCCCCCTGACACGCATCTCGTGTCAGGGGGATGTCTGGTTTGGGATGGGAAAAGCCCTTCAATGCCACTCGCCACAAAATAGAAATTAAGTCTAGTTAAGGCGGAACCGACGGCTATCTCGCGGCGTCCAAGGGGTGCATGGAAAGCGAGAACGGTTCGGGGGAACTCATGACTGAATGGGTAGAGAGCACAACTGGCCTCGAGAGGGTCGTGGAGGTGGGCCTTCGGGTCGCGCCCACTGTTGCAAGTGTGGCGACTGCGGCAGTCGACATAGCCCAGGTGATCGGTTCCACTCCCGAAGCTCCCGTTCGAATAGTCGGAATTGGTGTGGAAGGCAACCGAGTTGTCGTCACCTTGGCGATCACCATCGGCACGACCAGCGACATCACGAGTGGTGCAGCGACAGCGCGCATGGCAGTGGGCTTGGTGGCCCGCCTCGTCGAATGCCTTGCTCACTATGACCCTGCCTTCACTGCACTTCCTGATCCTGATTCCGTCGACGCCCTCATCGGCTCACGTGTCGATGAGCAGCCTGGGACTCTCGCACGAGCGATGTGCGTTCTAGCCGGGCAGGCCTGACATGTCGACCACGAGGATCGGTTTCGAATACGAGCTCGACGCAGCTGAGTCTTCTGAGCTTTGCGATGGCTCGATTGTCACCGCCACCCATCGCATCGGTCGTCGCATTCCCGACATGGTGGTCGGCGACCTAACAGAGCGAGACATTCTCGCCATGGCCCCTGTGATGGTGTGCGATCGCGTTCACTGGAGTACTGCTGAGCCGATGAATGTGGCTGCGCTTATCGCTGACTTGCCTCTAACCTCATACACGCGAGCATGGAGCGATGGTCAAGCCCGCGTCTGGGTCGAAGAAGGAAAGGGCCAGGAGGCGCGCGAGCTCATTCGCCATTGGTGTGAGAACCACAGTGTCGATGCCATGAACATGCGAGTGGAAGCGGCGGTCCCCTTCCGCGACGTCGACTCCATCCCGGGCGACCTTCTCGGGCAATTGATCCTGGCAACTACGGATTGGCTTTACCCCCGCACGTACGCCATTCGCCGGAAGCTCGTCGCAGATCTCGAAGTAATCGACGACGACGACACCCGTTCGATGTTGTATCTGTATATCTCCGATCATGCTGATCGCTTCGATAGTGATCGAGTGGGCAGGAACGGCACGTTGAACTTCGCGTCTTTCATGCTCGGCAAGCTCAGCAAGTGGCCACAGGATGCCGCTCGTGCTGCCTGGGGGCGCACGTTCATTGATGATCACATGCATCTCAACCAGGCGATCGACGACGCCATGGCCACCATGCATCGTCGGCCCACGGAGTCTGAGCTCGCCGAGCGCATGAAGACCACTGTCAGCGATCTTCGCAAACGTGAATGCGCGGTCGCTGAAGTCAGTGGCATGCGCAACTACGACTCGATCATCACCGGAAGTATGGGAGAGGAGTCAGACGGGATCGACGCTTCTGACGGGGTCGATGTAGCCCTGAACGGCACGAGTTTCCAGGTCGACGCAATTCTCACCAAGTCGATCATTGACTCAGTAATGACACCAGCGTCCACTCGAGGCTCCTCGCCGGCAGACCCGAATGCTCTAGTTGCGGTGTACCTCTCATTTTGGGGTGAACTGAGCCGTCAGGAACTCGCACTCGAACTCGGAGTGCACCCGAAGACCGCTGCCGCTGCGGTTCAGCGGGTCATCGCTCAGGTCGGTTCAGCAGGCATCTTGTGATGCCATTGCACATCAGTTCACGACAGGCATTGTTCTGTGGACTTCGGTTCTCTCGAACCAGAATCAACCAGGCTCGATGATCATGGATAGTTCTGAAGTGATCTTCATCGTCTTGCTCGCCCTAGTGGGACTTGTCGTCGGCTCTGCCGTCAACGTGGCGATTGTTCGCGTGCCTGAGGGCGCATCGATGATCACGTCGAGATCGAAGTGCCTCAGTTGCGAGACTGAACTCGCCATTCGAGACAGCATTCCGGTACTCAGCTGGTTCATGCTCCGCGGAAAGTGCCGCACTTGCGCGGCGCGGATCTCGCCGCGCTTTCCGATTGTCGAATTCATCACGGCGCTGATCTGGGCGATGCTCGCGGCCTATGCGCTCGAGCACGAGACCCTCGGGCTACTCCCATTGCTGCTTATCGCCTCAGCAATCCTCATCGCGCTATTTGTCATCGACCTCGACCACAAGCGTCTGCCAGATCGCCTCACGTTCTTGATGTATCCGGTGGTACTCATTGGTTTCGTCATCGACGGGCTCTCGACGGGAAACTGGCCGATTGGCTCCGCACTGATCGGTGCTGCGGTCTGGCTGCTTCCCATCGGCGGTATGTGGTTCCTCTCCGCCGGCCGAGGCATGGGCATGGGCGATGTGAAGCTGGCGCCAGCTCTTGGGCTGATTCTCGGTTGGATCAGCGTCGGTTCTGCCGTGGCTGGGCTGATTCTGGCCTGGCTAATCGGGGGAGTTGTAGCGATTGGCTTGATCATCTTCCGTCGGGCGAGTTCAGGTTCAGCGATCCCATTCGGACCTTTCCTTGTCATCGGATTCTGGCTCGGGGTGCTGATCGGTGCCGCGTTATCCGAGGGGTACCTGGGTGCTGTCATCAACTAGAAACTCGGGCGAGTTGCTCCGAGACACATGAGATCAGGTGAGCCGATACTCGTGTAGAGAGGGGACCTCGTGAAAGCGTGGATCGACGTTGATGATGCGGGCAGGCAGCGATTGACTCGGGTCGGTAGCGGCTTGGTGCTCTCCGTGACGCCAATTGCAGACTTAGGACCTGTACGGACACTGAATGATTCCCCGGATCTCGGTCTCGACACTCTGATCAACTCGCGTTATCACCGCATCGCGATCCTGATTGACGGAGCGAGGACCGGAAATCCCTCGATCCGGTTCCAAGCGAGTGCCATCATCGCGACGCACGATCCGGCTTTTGTCACGGCAATGCGAGCCCTCCAGGACGGACATTCCTATAGCTTCACCATCGAGTGGCGCCGCCACGATGACGTGGCTGCTGATCGTGGCGTTGACTCACTCGACCTCACCGACGATATCCGCGGTTTCCTCGTCGACTTAGTGCCCTTGTCCTCAACGATGTGAGAGCAAGGCCCAGGCAGACCACGGCCAAATAGTCACATGAGCGAAGTATCTGGCCTGGTCAGAGATCCCAAGGCCTTCGCAACTTTCGATATCAGTGACTTTCGGGACTCACGTCGGATCGCCCCGCGAGCGCTCAGCTCTCCTCGTGATGCTTGGGCTCACTGATTCGGCCGGCATGCGCAATCGCGTCAGGATTCCGGCGGACACCAATCCACGATGCCAGGCCGGTGATGATGAGGATGCTTCCGATGACAATGAGGCTGACATTGGTGGAGATGTGCGGAATCGATGGGTTAACACCGTGGGCGAAGGTCAGCACCAGTTTGATTCCGATGAATACGAGGATGATCGCCAGGCCAAGTGACAAGTAGATGAGCTTGTCGAGCAGACCCTTGAGCAGGAAGTACAAGGCCCTGAGCCCAAGTAGTGCGAAAGCATTCGCGGTGAACACGATGTATGGCTCTGAAGTCACACCGAAGGTTGCAGGGATGGAATCCAGAGCGAACAACAGATCAGTGGAGCCAATCGCGATCATCACGAGCAGTAGCGGTGTGGCCATCCGCTTGCCGTTGACCATGATGAATGACTTGGTCCCGTGGTATTCATCGGTGAAGGAAAAGCGCTTGCGCACCCTGCGGACCACGAAGTTATCGCCAGGGTCCGGATCCTCGTTGCGATGTCGTGCGAGCTGAATTCCGGTGTAGATCAAAAGTGCGCCGAAGAGCACGAAGGTGAAACTGAATGCTTCGAGAGCGGCCGCACCGATGGCGATGAAGATTGCACGGAAGATGAGCGCGAGCACGACTCCGACCAACAGCACACGTTGGTGAAGATTCGTGGGCACTGCAAATTGCGTCAAGATGATGATGAAGATGAAAAGATTGTCGACGGAGAGGGACTTCTCGACGAGATAGGCCGCGAAGTACTCGCTACCTGCGGTTGAACCCTGCCAGGCGAACAGTGCGATTCCGAATGCCACCGCAATACCGATGTAGAAGATCGACCACAGCAGGGCTTCTCGGAACATCACCTCGTGCGGCTTGCGTGAGACTGCAATGAAGTCCAGAGCGATCAGGACGATGATTCCGGCAAGGGTGATGGCCCACAGGGCGAGCGAGACGTCCATTTAATGATCATGCAACACGTCCTTGACTGCCGCACGCCGGGCCCCGCGGACTACTCAGCGCGGGGTGCCAGGCTGAACCCGTCGTCCGGGCAGTTACCTAAGTCGCGGGCGATGGTGGACTTTTCTGCGGAATCTACGGAGAGCGACCAGCGGTACTTCACGTCAATCCAGTCAAAGAGGTAGGTGCACCAGTACGCCGTATTTGTGGGCATCCAGCGAGCCGGATCCTTATCGCCCTTCGATCGGTTCGAAGACGCCGACACGGCAAGGAGCGATCGAGGCCAGCCGAGATCGTTGGCGAATGCCTGACGTCTCGCGGAGGACCAGGTAGATGCACCGGAGACCCAGGCTTCCTTCAGCGGCACCATGTGGTCGATATCGAGTCGACTGGCGAGCGTCCACGAGGTGTTGTCATAGGGCGAGAGCCATTCGCCTGACACGACGCGGCATCCCTTCGAGTTCACGCTGACCGCATCTCGAATGAGCACAACCTCGCGGGTTGAGCAGCCATCGGGCTGAGTGATCCAGTGGCGGAACTTCGATCGCGCGTATCCAGAAGCAGCAGCCGGGCGTGTGACGAGCGAGGCGAGCGCTGCGAGCGTAGCTTCGCGGCCTCCTGAGCCAAGATCCGATGCGGCGGGGTCAGCCGGAGTTGCAGCGCTGCCGGCGCTCTCGAGCGGATCAGGAGTACTGGCGGATGTGCCCGAACTCGTGCCGGTGCTCGAGGATGAACTCGAGCCTGAACCGATGACTGTGGCACCAGCCGGTTTAGAGACACCCTTGTGAGCGACGCCCCCATGATGCGAGCAGGTGCCGGAGCCTTCCGACGCCGTCCAGGTGCCATCTCGACAAATACTGCCTGCGAACGACGGCGAGGCCATGCCAACGCAGATGCCGAGAACGAGAGTGATGGAAAGTGTGAGCAGGGGGAGAAGTCGTGCTGTGCGCGCGTTACTCACAGTTCTCGTGCTGCTCATTAAGCTCCCCTGCTCCTTCGAGCAGGCTAGGCCATGGGCCGAGAGGTCGAGCGTCAGCCGCGCAGAGCGAGCACGACTGCGATGACGAGCACCACGATGCCGCCGACGCGATACACGGCGGTCATCGAAGGACGCATGTACCAGCGCACGTCGCCCTCGCGCGGCTCGCGCGCGGTGAGACCGAAGAGAGCCAGGAGGAAACCGGGTACAGCCATCCAGAGGAATGACATCTGCGCGAAATCTGGTGAGTCTCCACGAATGCTCTTGACGACCGACGTGACGATCAAGCCGATCACCAGCATCACAGTGAACAGCGGAATGCCCTCGGGGAGGATCTGCCACAACTTCGGAGAATTCGGGAAGACGTGCGCAATGAGGGCGAGAATTCCGGGCAGCAGGAACAGCGCCGCGGCAACCCACAGCTGCCACACGTTTCCTACGAAGGCTGCTGCCACGAATAAGAACACACCCGTACGCACCAGCGCCGAAATCAGCTGCTGCGTGGCACCCGGCTCGGCGGATTCCGCAGGTGTAAGTGCACGCATACGTGCCGGTGCCCAACGAGCTGCAGCCTCTTCGATGAGGACCTTTGCCACCAGTGCAATGAGGGCGACGAGCCCGTACAGACGTGCCTGATCGGCAATCGGGAACGCAGAACCACCAAGTGACGGAAGTGCGGAGACGATGGCGATTGTTGTCCAGGCGCCGATGAGCGGCACGACCACGAGGTCGGTGAGTCGCTCCCATGCGGCAGCACTGCCGCTCGCCCTCTTGCGTCGAATATCGCGGAAGCTGCTGGCGATGATGCCCGGTCCGGCGATCACAAGGCCGACACCGATGAGGCTGCGCAGGCTCGATGCGTTGACGAGACCGCCGGAGACTGCCACGACCACGGCAAAGGAGAGCGCTCCGATGATTCCGGCGAGTGCATCGAATACGCCGATAATCATCAGCGGCAGCATGAATGCGGCTGCAGCGGGTTCCGCGATGCCGCCGACGCTGGATGCCGCAAGGATTCCGAGAACCAGTGAGGCGAGCGGAAGCAGGAAGCTCACGTTGCCTGTGAAGGCCCGCACCGGCGCAGCGTCTCCGACGATGCGCGCAAGCAGGGGGCTTACGCGCGGCAGAGTTCCACTGAAACCGGCGAGAGCCAGACTCAACCGAGCGCCGCGCGGCATGGCGTAGTCGTCGACGTCATCGAGCTCATCGGCGCGAGAGCGCACGGCAGCATCGAGCCCACCACCGCTCGGTCCACTGGAACGACCACCACCTACGGCGCTTCGTGCCGCACCGCGGCCTGCGCCCGCTGCTGCGCTGAGGCCTACACCCGCAACTGTCACGAGGGTCAACGCGGTAACCGCGCTGTTGGCGACGAAACCAGGATCATCAAGCGCCACGACCACGGGGTAAGCCGGCGACTTCGGATCGGAAGCGAGCTCGGGTACATCGAGGCCTTCGGTGCTCGCGTTCTCGGTAATGCCGGCGATCGTGCCATCGGCAGCAATGACGATCTGCGTGGCGCTTTCCACCGGAGCTCCGTCGACATCCACGGCCTCGAGCACCACCGTGTGTGTTCCGGCTTCAAGTCCGCTGGGAATTGTGGCCGACATGGTCAGGTTTCCGGCGTCGTCAGCGGTGCTTTGACCGAGTGAGAGCGGACTGGAGAACACCCACAGTGCTGCGCGTGAATTCGGCATCAGCCCCTGTGCGGAGACTGAGATCGGCGTACCGGCGGCAGGGCTGCCGATTGCGCCTTCGATGCTCAGTGCCACGGATGCCGTGCCTGCTACGTCAGCGCCATCGGATGCCATGGGGTCCGGCTCATCAGTGGCCGCATCGCTTGCACCATCTGTCGGCTCGTCAGTGGCGCCGTCGCTTGCGCCATCTGTCGGATCGTCCGAGGCATTGTCCGTCGGATCGTCCGAGGCATTGTCTGAGGCATTGTCTGTCGGATCGTCCGAGGCATTGTCCGTCGGATCATCAGTCGCTGTATCGGTGGCATCAGCTCCGGAGTCAGCCTTGGAACTGCCGGAATCCTTGGACGGTTTGTCAGCAGGAGTATCGGCCGGAGTATCGGCGGTGGTGTCGGGCGCGGTGTCTGCGGGGGCATCCGCGGGAGCATCGCCGGGAGCGGAATCCTCGGCCACGACAACTGCCTGGGCAGTGGTGGCCACGCTAACTGCTGCCACCGACCAGCCGGCAAGAAGCAGGCCGGCTAGGGCCAAGCGGCTTACGCGAGAGGTCAGCACTCGACGGGAACTCTGCGGCGTCATTCGGACTCCTAGATCGCCAGGTGACGGCAGATCCGTCGAAGGAAGGGTAACGGCAGATCCGATCCTCCACACGTCATGTGGGGCACGCCGAGCGTAAATATCGAGCGAAATCTCCCGTTGAGATCAGGCGTTAAGGCCCGCGACCAGGTTGATCGTGACGGCCAAGATGATCGTGGCGAACACGAACGAGAGCAGGGCGTGCCTCAGCACCACCGTGCGAAACTTTCTAGTTTTCAGATCGGTATCCGCTATCTGGAAGGCCATTCCGACGCCGAAAGCGACGTAGGCGAAATCGGAGTAGGCGGGCAACTCGTCGGTGTGAAAATCGATACCGCCCTCAGGCTCCGTGTAATACAGCTTCGCGTATCGAAGGGTGTACACGGTGTGCACGACGGCCCAGGCCATCACCACTGAGACGATGCCGAGCGCCGTGCGGATAGCCCGCTCCGACATGCTGCTCGAACCCTGGTGGCTGAGCACGAACACCACTGTCAGGAGGCTGATCACTGCTGCGCAGATCAAGATGACGTCATCGATCGTGGCGGACGAATCCTCACCCGCTGCGATGTCCTTTGTCTGCGTGCCGTCACGGTGCCACAGATCGCGCCACACCATAAGAAGGAAGGCAAGCGCCGCTGCATCCCAGCCCAGTGAGGGGCCGAATGAGATTCGGGCGAAATACGAAGTGAGGATGCCGACGACAACGCCGAGCACCAGGGACAGGAGCAATTGCTTCCGGAACCGATTGCGCATCAGGTGAACCTCGTGCTTACGTCACTGTGTATTTGCGCGTGGTGGAATACGCGGACCATTGCGTGCCGACCGCAGGAGCGGTGCCCGTCACGGTGCACTTGCCCTTCTTGACCAGCTTCAGGTATACGGCACCCTTCGACTTGGAGATCTTGCAATACGAGCCGCCGGACTTCACCTTCCAAGTGATGGTCTGGTTGAGGTTGGTTACCGTGCCGGCCTTCGCAAGGGTGAGGGTCTTGCCGGACTTGTAAGAACCTGACTTAGGTGCCGCCACGTTTGCCGTTTGAGTACCTGTTGTCGTAGAGATGTAGAAAGTCAGCTTGCCCGGGGCGAATCCGTTACCGCCTGGAGTTGAGGCCGCGATGGTGCACGCACCGTCGACGCCGAGCACAGTGAACGTTGACGATCCGGTGTTGAACGAGCACGGTCCGACCACTGCGATCGCCACGGGCAGGCCGGAGGCAGAGGAGTTCACTGTCTGCACCGAAGCACCGT
>CANFQC010000065.1 GCA_947449035.1 Actinomycetota bacterium | reverse complement strand
GTCGTGATGGTGCCGGCTCGTCCGAGCGAGGGGCCGTCGGCGGACTCCAACCGTGCGTCGATGCGGAAGGAGAAGTCATCGCGAGGCACCTCACCATCTAACCAAACGTGAGAACGCTCATTCGTCGATGA
Organism: Actinomycetota bacterium; assembly: GCA_947449035.1. Lineage (GTDB taxonomy): Bacteria > Actinomycetota > Actinomycetes > S36-B12 > S36-B12 > CAIKZY01. Next base: position 8,788 of record CANFQC010000065.1, on the reverse strand, counting down.
CGGATTGCACCAGGGAATCGAAGGTGCCGGTGGGAACTGCGCCAATGATGCGAACGGCCAGCTTGCCCTGACGATCGAGAATCAAGGTGTTCGGCAGCGCCTGAGGCGGCACACCCGGCAAGGTCGCGAGCAGTTTTCCGTCGGAATCAACGATGCTCGGGTATTCAACTCCGAACTTCGCGACGAAATCCTGAGCCGCAGCCGTTTCGTCGGTCACGTCAAGGCCCACAAAGGCAACGCCTTGATCGGCGAACTTCTTAGATGAAGTCACCAGAGTCGGGGTCTCCTCTTTACACGGCCCGCACCACGACGCCCAGGAGTTGAGCACGACGACCTTGCCGGCGAGCTCCGGCACCGAGACCGGCGACCCGTCGAGCGAGGTTCCAGCAATCGGGGGCATCTCAACGTGCTCGCCTGCCGGGATCACGGTGACGCCGACCTGATCAGAGCCCTGGAGCACCGCCGGGTCTCGGCCGCAGCCGGTCAGCAGGAGGAACGCTGCAGCGGTGGTGACGAGCGCGCGATGAGCTTTCACGGCTGAGCCTGCTCAGCGAGCTCACGGGCGATCTCGGCATCGGTACCTGCAGATTTACGTTCCTCGCTCGTGAACCACTCGGCGGCGGCGAGCATCATCCAGCCTGAATCAACCACCATGACCAGCGCCCACATCAGTGCTCCCGAGAGCCTCTGGTCATCGAGCACGCTGGGACCAAAGGGCCTGACGGTGTCGAAGGCCGGGTAAAGCGGAACAGAGGCGAAGTAGATCACTGCGCCGACGAGTGCCTCAGGGAACATCATCGTTCCGAGCGAGAGCAACCGAACGGCATGCGTCGGGCGCTTGGGCTGCAGATTCGAGCCGATCAACGGGAAGTAGAAGAGGAATGCCGCGATCAGGTAGAGCGGCTGCTCGCCGAAGTAGTCGAGATCGTGGTTCTGCAAAGCGGCGTCATAGAAGGGGGTGAAATGAGTGAGCAGGAGGGCTCCGGCGAACAGCACCCAGGTCACCCAGGGGTTCGTCAGGATCCGCACGGCCCTGCTCCGCAGGATCGGCACCACCCAGCGCCGTCGGGATGCAGGGCTGCTCGCCCGAAAGGCCAAGGTGACCGGGTTTCCGAGCACCAGCAGCGGTGCCACGACCATCATCACGATCAGGTGCTGGGTCATATGAGCCCAGAAGAAGGTGTGCGACCAGGCGGCAATGGGGCCGAGGTAGATCATGGCCAGCAGCGCCAGACCTGTGTACGTGCACGTCGAGGATCGTCGCGCCCAGCTTCCGCTGCGCCGAACACGTCGAACCGCCCAGGCGTACCAGCCGGCGGCGAGCAGCACATTCACCAGGATGAAGAGGTCGAAGGTACCCGAGGACAGGAATTCACCCACCGAACCGGTCTCCCTTCTGACGATCACATAAACATTTGGGGGCACGCACCGAAACTGGCTTCACACCCACCCTCTAGAACGATAGTCTGCGCCCGTCACCAAACCTGGCGGCTAGGTTGCACTTCGTACACATTGGGGGAAATGCGTGAAACGCGCACTCTTCACCATCCTTACCGTCCTGATCGGCGTTGTCGTCGTCGGTGGTTCGGTTTTCTGGATCAATAAGGTCCAAAAGCACCAAGAGGACCCCGCCACTCTCACGGCAACGCTGACCGGCGAGACCGTTCAGACCCCCAAGGACGGCGCCCTCCCCCATGCCACCTTGGAGCTTGAGGTCTACCCGAACCCGGGGTCGGTTGCAGGCCCACCCCAAGGCGTCCCGATCCTGAATCAGAAGGATGGCTGGCCGTTCTGGTGGCCGTCCACCTCTATTCAGTTGCCGGCCCACACCTTGGTGACCATGACCGTGAAGCAGTACGACTCCTCCACGACAGTCTGGAACCCCTACTGGGCTGACGTTCATGGCACGGTCGACGGCACCGCCACGTACAACGGTGAGAAGAAGACCGGCATCAAGCCCGCTGACGTGGCTCACACCTTCACGATCCATCAATTCCCCGAGGCCACTCAGGACTACTTCTTCGTAAGCGTGCCAATGCTGGCTACCGCTAACAACGCGAAGAACGAGGCGAACGGCTACCCCAAGCCCAACGAGATCACGTTCTCCTTCGTGACTCCCGGACCGGGCGAGTACATCTGGAATTGCGAGGATCCCTGCGGACAGGGCTATCAGGACTTCGGCGGCGTGATGAGTCAGCGCGGTTGGATGTCCGGAACGGTGACGGTGGTCTGACATGTCAATCATTACTCCCCCCGAGACTGATCAGCCCGAGGAACCCACCAACCGTGCGATGCCCACGCATCGCTTGAAGGAGTACTTCTCGCGACCCTACGTCCGCCGCATCCTGATCATGGCCGTGATCATCATGGCGGGCGTCATCGCCCTGGGCTGGGTCGTGGTCGGATTCATGAATACGACCGGAGCTCCCGCGTCAGACATCATGGTCGAACTCGAGCAGACCGTGCTGATTTTCACGATCGCCTCAGCGCCGCTCATCGCGATCACCCTCTCGATCATCTTCTACAGCCTCACTGGCTGGAAGCATTCGAGTGGCGACGAACCCCCAATGCAGGACTCCCCAGCTATCCGCACGAATCCTGTCGCGGTTATTGCCTGGATCGCGGCCACCAGCTTGCTGGCGGGCTTCTTGGTTGTCTGGGGCCTCATTGAACTCGCCACGATCACTTCGAACGCTTACGGCTCCACTTCAGCAAACCAGCAGCCCACTGATGTCAAGCAGATCGACATCAACGTCACCGGTCAGCAGTGGGTCTGGTCCTTCGAATACCCCGATCAGCAGGGCATCACTAGCGACACCCTCGTGGTTCCGGTGAACACGCCTTTGTACTTCAACGCAACCTCAGTAGATGTGATCCACGATTTCTGGATCGTCGAGCTGGGCGTGAAAATCGACGTGAATCCGGGCGCCATCACCAACACCGGAGTAACCCCGACCAAGCTCGGCACGTTCAACATTCGATGCGCTGAGCTCTGCGGTCTGCACCACGCGTACATGGAGACCAAGATCGAGGTGGTGACGCAGGAGCAATTCGATGCCTGGGTCCGTGACAAGGGCGGGATGAAGACAGCATGAGCGTGATGACTACTCAGGTATTCGAGCAGCCGGCTGTTATTCAGCCCAAGCAGCATGGCAAGCCAGGTGGCTTCCTGCGTCACACCAGCATCTTCACCGGCCTTGCTGGTGGAATCGTGCTGGCGGCGATCACCTACATGATTGGCTCGAAGCTGGTGCCCTGGGGCACCCAAAATGCCGACTTCAGTCAGGTCGGTCTCAACGCACTCATCGCGGCAACGATGTTCGCTTGGGTTATCGGCTTCATGGCCGGTATAGGCGCATTTGCTGGCCCAATCCGCTGGGCCCTCGGCCACGACCTGACCCACGACGATGCTGAGTACATGGCGGGCAAGGATCAGGGCAAGTTCCGCTACTGGAAGTACACGACCGACCACAAAGTGGTGGGCACCCAGTACTTCGTGATGGTGCTCGTTCTGCTCGGGGTCGGTGGCTTCCTGGCCATGTTGATTCGTACCGAGTTGGGCTGGACCTGGGGCGAACTGTTCGACCCGGACTTCTACAACTCGATCATTGGTACCCACGGCATTGTCATGGTCGTTTCGCTGATCATCGTGGTGACCGGCCCGCTGGGTAACTTCATCATGCCGATAATGGTGGGCGCTCGCGATATGGCGTTCCCCCGCCTGAATGCCCTCAGCTTCTGGTTGCTCTTCGCTGCGGTGCCCCCGCTCCTCGCAACCTTGTTCATGGGCGGCATACGCGACGGCTGGAGTGTTTACCAGCCGCTGGCGACTCAGGCTGGCATGGGCATGGTCGGATACCAGGTCCTCATCATCGTGTTTGCTTTCTCTACCGGTGTCGCATCAGTGAACCTGATCACCACCGCAGTAACGATGCGCGCTCGCGGCATGAATTGGAGCCGGGTACCTATCTTCGTCATCGGCATCATTGCTTCTTCGGTGATGGGCCTGATCTGGTTCCCGATGTATCAGTACTCGCAGGCTTTTGCGATGAGCGATCTCGTCGTGAACTCTTCGTTCTATAACCCAGTTGCCGGTGGCTCAGTCTGGCTCTACGAGAACCTCTTCTGGCTGCTCGCACATCCAGAGGTTTACGTCATCGTCGTGCCCGCAACAGCAGGCATCCTCGAACTGATGACCGTGTTCTTGCGCAAGCCGTTGTTCAGCTACAAGCTGGCTATCGCGGGCTTCGCAGGCGTCGTGGGCATCTCGGCGATCGTGTGGGTCCACCACATGTATATGACCGGCTTCGCCCCGCAGGTGGGCTACCCGTTCATGCTGTCGACCGAGCTCATTTCGATCCCGTTCGGCTTCCTCGTCCTCGTGGCCCTTGGCACCATGTGGCGCGGCAAAGTTTGGACCCGACTGCCGATGATGTGTGTGTACGCAGTTATCTGGGACAAGGTCATCGGTGGCATCACCGGCGTGTACCTCTCCGACGTCCCGGTCGATCAATACATGCACGGCAGCATGTTCGTGGTGGCTCACTTCCACTTCATGCTCATGGGTGCCGGGCTCTTCGGTGCCATGGCCTGCATCTCCTACTGGTTCCCGAAGATGTGCGGTCGCATGCTCAATGAGCGCATCGGTTCGATCGGTTTCTGGGTGGCCTTCTTCGGCTTCCAGCTCACCTTCTTCTCGATGTTCATTGCCGGCCTTCAGGGAATGCCCCGTCGCGTCCTCCAGTTCGACAACGCCTTCAACGTCTCGAACTGGGTCTCGACCATCGGCGCCTACATCATCGGCATCGGAATGCTGATCTTCCTCTACGCCATCATCACCTCCTGGCGCGGCAAGACCTGGGCGCCAGCTAATCCGTGGGGCGCTAAGACTCTCGAGTGGCAGACCTCCACTCCGGTACCGCTGGAGAACTTCCCGGTCCTGCCCGTGGTCACCAGCGATCCTTACGGCTACGGCGTACCTGATCCGTACGACGCAATCGAACAAGAACTTGCCAAGGACGACAACGAATTGAAGGTGCCGCAATGAGCACGACCACTACTGGTCCCCTCTACCCGACCACCGGCGAGCCCATAGCGGTCAATGCCCGGCGTAACCGTCTGGGCGTATGGCTATGCATCGTCTCTGACTGTGTCGGCTCGATCTCGATCCTGGTTGCGTACTCCTACCTGTGGTCACTGAACGTCAACAACGCATGGGCCCCGCCGAAGAACACCTGGGCACCTGACGTCCCCTTCTGGCTGATCGTGCTCGGCACGGTGCTGGCCACCATCGCAATGTGGTGGGGCTACAAGGGCCTGGTGAAGGGCCACAAGGACCGCATGATTGTCGGCGCGACCGTGGCGACCTTGCTCATCCTGGTGACCTTCATCGGCCAGATCGTTCAGTTGTGCACCTTCCCCTTCGACATACAAGACGGCGCGTACGCCTCTTGCGTGTTCTGGCTGTGCCTGGGAGCGGCGATTCACCTATTCATGGTGCTCTTCTTCACCATGGCGATTGTGTTCCGCACGAAGGCTGATCGCATTACGACCGAAAACCCGTACCACGCCCGCCTGGTGTCGATGTGGATGACCTATGTCTGCATCATCATCGCCATCGGCGCGGTCTTCACCTTGGTGATGAAGGACAGCCCGAACGCCAACGCACCGACGTTCGGCACCTTCACTTCCCAGCAGTGAACTTCAGGTTGGGGGCACGCCTCTGGTGGGGTGTCCCCATCCTGCTCGTTCTCCTGTGGGCCATCGGCCTTCTCGTGGTGGCCTCCTTCCCCGGTCTAACTACTCCCCCGTCTTATGTGCTGTGGCTCCAACCACTAGGGCGCTACGCCCGCGACATCGCTTCGATGATCGCCCTCGGCTCGCTTGTAGTCGGCGGACTGCTGACCAGCTCACGTCGGGCGCTTCAGTGGGCGATGGGCTGGTCCATCCTCTGGTTCGCGATCTTGGCCGTGCTGCTGATGCTCACCATCAGCGATGTGCAGGCAGTGACTCCGTGGGAGGCGCTGGGCACGGCGCCCTCATTCCTTATCGATGACTACGTCGGCCGTGTGTTCCTGGCTCAGTTCATCGGCATCATCGTCTTCGCGCTGCTTCTTTCCGGTGCAGGCAATCGCCGGGTGGCGTGGATGGCCGCGATCGTCGGCACCGCTGCCTGCGTCGCGCCCTCATTCCTGGGCCATGGAGGCATGGTCGGAGAGCACATCTCCGCCACGGTGAGTCTGGGGATTCATCTGGGAGCCGTGAGCCTGTGGGTTGGTGGCCTCGCCGCGGTCATCGCCCTGGTGCTCGTGCAACCTGAACTCGCGTCGAGCGTGCTCCCCCGCTTCAGCCTGCTGGCCCTGTGGTGCGTCATCATCATTGCCGAGTCCGGGCTCCTCAACGCCTCGCTCCGGGTCGGCTCCGTGAGTCTGTTCGTGGGCACGGTGTACGGATCGCTCATCATTGTTAAGGCTGCACTCCTGGGGTGGCTCATTCGTCTGGGCTGGATGCAGCGCCGTCGTGCCATGCCGCAGGCAGTCTCCGGCTCGACCTCACTGCTCGCGAAGTTCGCTGGTCGAGAGTTCGTGGTGATGGGTGCGGCGATTGCGATCTCCGTGGTGCTCTCGCGCATTGGGCCGCCGAGCGGAACCTTGGCCTCGGCTGCCTTCTCACCACTGTCGATTGTGGCCCTCGGATTGGTGATCCCCGCCCTCCTTGCCTGGTCGCTCCCCCGACCAACCTGGCTCTCTCGCCTTTCCGAGTACCCGGAAGTGCCCGCCATGGCGCTCCTGGTCGTCGTGGCCGAGGTCGCCGGGCTTGGCCTGCTCAATCGGTTCCTCGGCTTGGAGTTCGGGCTTGCCCTCGGCTCACTTGTGCTGGTCGCCGTCGGTTGGATCGCTGCCGCCTGCCTGTTCGGCACGCGCGGCATGATTGGAATCGTGATCTTGGCGATCGGCTGGCCGGCGGTCATCATCTTGACCGCCTCGCTCAGTGCTACCCGTGCCTCCTGGCAGCTCAATCTCGTGAGCATCGTGCTTGCTGAAGCCGCACTCGTGGCAATCGCACTTCGCCAGCGCAGTCGCACGCAAGATCGCGAGCTTGTCCATGTCTAAGAGCAAGCCGGAGAATCAGCGACCGACTGCGCCGCAGCGCGAGTTGACGGATGCTGAGCGCAAGGCCAAGCGAAAGAAAGACTTCTGGACCTTGGATCTACCCCTCGTCTTCGGCATAGCGCTGTGCTCCACATTGACTGTCATCGAAGGCTCGCGGGCATTGAATGGCAACGGCCGTGCACTCGCGTATACCTTCGAGTGGCCGATCATCGGAGCGTTCATCGTCTGGATCTGGTGGCGCTACAAGCATGAGGGTCGGACCGTCGATGACGAGAACGCCGAGTCAGGTAGCGCTGACTCGACTCTCGACAGTGCGGCGTCTGCCGGCACGGGGTCCAAGCCCCGTAAGCAGCGGCGATCCCTCGGCTTCACCGAGCACTACAAGGCTCGAATCGAAGAGGCTGCCGAAGAGTACGCGGCCGCCCTGCACGCCGCTGACGAGGTTAGCCACGCTCCGGTAATCCCGGAGAGCGACGAGGGCCTTCAGGAATGGAAGGCGTACGTGGCTGACCTCAACAGGCGACAGCCGCCCGGGCATCCGCCGAACTCCACTTCATGACATACGGTGGGCAGATGCGCCGCTTCCCTCGATTAGTCGCCCTGGCGGCTGCGATCGGGGCAACCTCGACCGCGGCATTCGGACTCACCGCCACAGCCCAAGCCAGTGCGCCACTCGATTCGTACTACTCGCAGAGCCTGCAATGGACATCCTGCGCTGACAACCGCGAGTGCAGCTCCATGCTCGTGCCGATCGACTATGCCTCGCCCTCGTCCGGCGACTTTCGAATTGCCGTGAGCCGAGTGAAGGCCAAGGGCACGAAGATTGGCTCGATCGTGGTCAACCCGGGTGGGCCAGGTGCCGAGGGTGCCAGCTTCGCGGAGTACGCCCAGTCAAGCGTGAGCGACCAAGTCGCGAAGTCCTATGACATCGTGGGATTCGATCCGCGCGGGGTGGGTAAGTCAGCGCCGGTCACGTGCCTCACCGGAAAGCAGACAACCACCTGGCTGCGCGCAGATGCCACACCAGATACATCGGCCGAGATCGCCAGCTACTCCGCCCTCGCGGCCAGCCTCGGCCAAGGATGCCTGAAGTTCAGCCCGACGCGAGCACGTAATGTCGGTTCCCTCGCGACGGTCCACGACATGGACATCCTTCGCGCGGTGCTCGGCGAGAAGAAACTGAACTACCTCGGTTACTCCTACGGCACCTACCTTGGCGCGCTGTACGCGCATGACTTCCCCGGCAATGTCGGGCGCTTCGTACTCGATGGTGCGGTTGACCCGAGCATGGACTCCATGCAGATCTCCGAGGGCCAGTCGCGCGCCTTTCAGGTTGCCATGACTCGCTTTGCTCGCACTTGCTCGCGACTCGCCTCTTGCCCATACTCGGGCAGCGCCACCAAGGTCCTGTCGGGCATCAACGCACTGCTCAACCGGCTCGACAAGCATCCGATGCGCACTGAGAAGCGTGAGACCCTCACTCAGTCACAGGCGCTCACCGCCTTGTTCTGGGGCATGTACTCGCGCGACTACTGGTCGAATCTGCGCGATGCCCTGAGTGAGGCTGCGCGCGGCAACGGCACCTATCTGCTCATGCTCGCCGACCTGAGTTCCGATCGCACCGGGCCCAATACCTACGGCAGTAACCAGAACTCGGCGTTCTACGCGATTAGCTG
>CANFQC010000064.1 GCA_947449035.1 Actinomycetota bacterium | reverse complement strand
GGCCCTCGCGAAGGGCCGATTCGAGGATCTCGCGGACCTTCTCGAGCACGGGCTCGAACTCGTGATCAGCCAGACCCAGGCCACGGGCGTGGATCTCGGGGCCGGCCACGACCTTGGAATCGACCATGTCGACCGCGGCAAAGATGGAGATGAAGCCCTCCTCCCCCAGGACACGACGGTCCTTGAGGAGGGTCTCGGTGACATCGCCGACACTTGAGCCATCGACGTAGACGAAACCGACCGGGTGGTAACCCACCGTGCGGGCCACGCCATCGACGAGATCGATCACGACGCCGTCGTCGGCCAAGATCACATGCTGGTTGTCGATGCCCACGCTGTTGGCGATTGCGGCATTAGCGCGCAGGTGGCGCCATTCGCCGTGCACGGGGAAGGCGTAGCGCGGCTTGACGATGTTGTAGACGTAACGCAGCTCGCCAGCTGAAGCGTGACCGGACACATGAACGAGCGCATTGCCCTTATGGACGATGGTCGCGCCAAGCTTGGTGAGGCCATTGATCACTCGGTTGACGGAGTTCTCATTGCCGGGGATGAGTGACGAGGCAAGAACGATGGTGTCGTTCGGGCCGACGTTAATTGCATGATCGCGGTTGGCGATGCGCGAGAGCACGGCCATGGGCTCGCCCTGCGAACCGGTGCAGATGAGCACGGCTTGGTCATCGGGCAGATTCGTGAGCTCGTCGCTGCCGATCAAGGTGCTACCAGGGATGTTCAGATAACCCAGATCGCGAGCGACGCCCATGTTGCGCACCATCGAGCGGCCGACAAAGGCCACCTTGCGGCCGTGCAGCACCGCTACATCGATGATCTGCTGCACGCGGTGCACATGCGAGGCGAAGGACGCCACGATGATGCGGCCCTCAGCGCGGAGGAACACCGAGTCAAGAACGGGGATGATCTCTCGCTCACTGGGCACGAAGCCCGGAACCTCGGCATTGGTGCTGTCGATCATCAAGATGTCGACACCCTCGTCGCCTAGACGAGCGAAGCCGTTGAGATCGGTGATGCGCGAATCGAGTGGTACTTGATCCATCTTGAAGTCACCGGTGTGCAGCACCGTGCCTGCCGGCGTGCGAATCGCGAGGGCGAGAGCGTCGGGAATGGAGTGATTGACCGCAAGGAACTCGACATCGAAGTTACCGAGCTGCAAACGCTCGCCTTCCTTGACAATCGTGGTGTCGCCCTTGATGCGGTGCTCGCGAAGCTTGGCCTCGAGTAATGCCAAGGTGAGTTGCGAACCGTAGATCGGGATGCCTGGTGCATTGCGTAGCAGGTAGGGCACTGCGCCGATGTGATCCTCATGGCCGTGCGTGAGCACCACGGCGACAACGTCATCAAGCCGATCGGCAATGGGAGTGAAGTCAGGAAGGATCAGGTCGATACCCGGCTGCGAATCCTCGGGGAAAAGCACGCCGCAGTCGACGATCAGCAGCTTGCCGCCGAACTCGAAGACGGCCATGTTGCGACCGATCTCACCGAGACCGCCGAGCGCGAACATGCGCAAGCCGCCGTCAGGCAGCGCGGGGGGCGAGGGAAGTTCGTTGTGGATCATGCGGTGAATCCGCTGACCTGGCCGGCAGCCAAGTCTGCGCGCAACTGCGCCTTCTGCGCGTCAGTCGCATCAACGAGCGGAAGACGCACCGGGCCACTGGGCAGGCCCTGCATGGCGAGCGCCGCCTTGGTCAAGATCACGCCCTGCGTGCGGAAGAGGCCTGTGTAAACAGGCAACAACGAGGCGTTGATCTCGCGCGCAGTCTCGATATCGCCCGCAGCGTAGGCATCAGCCATCGCCTTGAGCCGATCGCCGACCAGGTGACCGACGACTGAGATCATTCCCGCGCCACCGATAGCGAGCATCGGAAGGTTCAGGATGTCATCGCCGCAGTACCAAGCGAGATCCGTGCGAGCCATCCCCCACTGAGATGAGTCCAGATCACCTTTCGCATCCTTGTTCGCGACGATGCGCGGATGCTCAGCGATGCGCACGATGGTCTCGGTCTCGATTGCGGTACCCGTGCGCTTGGGAATGTCATAGGTGAGCATCGGAAGATCAGTGGCATCGGCGATCGCATGGAAGTGGGCGATGATGCCCTCCTGCGGAGGCCGGTTGTAATACGGGGTGACGGCCATGACTCCGTGCGCGCCGGCGGCTGCAGCTGACTTCGCGCTCGCGACTGAATGGGCAGTGTCGTTCGTGCCTACGCCAGCGATGATCGTGGCGCGATCGCCGACAGCGTCGAGTACCGCCTTGAGCACCGCGAGATCCTCGGCATCGGTCTTGGTCGCGGATTCACCGGTGGTGCCGTTGATGACCAGGCCGTCGTGGGCCAAAGTGTCGACGAGGTGAGTCGCCAGCGCTGCAGCGCCATCAAGATCGACGGAACCGTCAGCGTTGAACGGCGTGATCATCGCCGTGAGCATGACTCCGAACGGGGCCTGAGCAGAAGTGGGACCTGGCATGGGTCAAGGCTAGCGTGAGGCGGCCCTGCGGCCACCATCGCTCCGCGGCTCGAAATTACGGAGCGACGCGGCCGTTCTTGACGAACGAGGCATGGGTCAGCGGCATGTGCTCGGCCCAGAGTTCCTCGTAACGCTCGGCAACCATCTCGATCTCGCGCTGGGGGTATGACGGGAAATGCGACCCCTCGGCCTTGCGGCGCAGAGAAAGGAAGTTCATGAGCGCGCGGGCATTCATGGTGACGTAGGCGCTCGAGAAGATCGACACCGGCAGCACCATGCGCGCGACCTCACGCGCGATACCTGCGTCGAGCATTTGCTGATAAGCGTCGTAGGACTTCGCGCAGGCACTCTTCATCTGGTCGTCGATGAGGTCGTACTGCTCATCGGTACCTGGAAGGAACTCGTACGCACCCGTCTTGCCGACCTGAATGAGCGCACGCTCTCGGCTGGGCACGTAGAACACCGGCTCGAGCTGACGGTAGCGACCGGATTCTTCGTTGTAGCTGGCAATGCGGTGCCGCATGTGCTCGCGCCACACGAAGATCGGGGCCTGGACGAAGAAGGTCATCGAGTTGTGCTCGAAGGGGCTGCCGTGACGCTCGCGCATCAGGTAATTGATCAGCCCGCCGGCTGCGGCAGGGTCGGCGTTGACGTCCTCGAGTGACTGCTCACCGGCGGTGGATACTCGCGCGGCAAAGACGACATCGGCGTCGCTCGCGCTCGCACGGACGAGCTCGACGGTGATATCGCTGCGGAAGGTGATTTCGGTCTGGCCGGGTGCGTCGCTCACCCCTGAACCCTATCGAGCAGAGGCTCGCGATCTCGCTGCGGCGCGTGCACGAGCCCTGCGGCAGACTGGACCCATGTCTTCCGCCGGTGCACGCCTTGCCAGAACTCCTGATGTCGACGACATCGCGCGCATCCAGGTGGCCGCCTGGCGCTCGGCGGCATTACTTCCCGAGCCCGCACTCAGGGCTCTCGACCCTGACGATCTCTCACTGGTGTGGGCAGGCGCGATCTTGAATCCACCCACCCCCGGGCATCAATTACTCGTCGCGGTAGATGGCGTGCCCGGCGAGGTCGTCGGCTACGCGGCTGTCGGACCCTGCGCTGACCCCGACGCCGATGCTGTCACCGGCGAGCTCTTGGCCCTCGAGATTGATCCGGAGCTCACTCGAAAGGGCCACGGTTCACGCCTGATGGCAGCGGCGGCCGATCATGCTCGCGCCGCAGGCATATCGACCTGGGTCACCTGGTGCCCCCTGGCCGACGAAGCACGTCGCTCATTCCTGCAGTCCTCTGGCTGGAGCCCCGATAGCGCCTACCGCGATATTCAGGTGGGCTGGGAGGGCGACGAGCCAATCGTGGTGCGCGAAGTGCGCATGGTCACCGATCTGTCGACCGAGGCCTGACACACGAAACTCCACCGCAGATCTGCGATGGAGTTCCTGAACCTAGGGTCGTGTGCCGGCGGCTCCCCCGTGCCCGCCGGACCGCTATCGTCCCTAATCCCAGGGGCTAGACGCGAACCATTTTTGTCCCCATCCGTGGGGACTAGGCCCGAGTCCTAGCGCTCGGACTCCAGCAGACCATCGCGTCGTGCCTCCACGTACAACTCGGTGCGGGTACGGGCGGTGCGCCCGACGAGCGCGTACTTGGATCTGACCCGATCGAGGTACTCCTTGGCAGTGTGCGGCGAAATGCCGAGTTGATTGGCCACTGCCGTGAGCTTGAGGCCGGAGGCGTACAGACGAAGTACGTCGAGCTCGCGCGGACTTAGTTCAGGTGAGTCGGCGGCTGACGCCAAGATCGCGGCAAGGTCAACCGAGAGGTAGAACTCCCCCGCCGCCACGGTCTCGAGTGCCTCGCGAAGGACGTCGACGGAGGCGCGCTTGGGCACGAAGCCGAGGGCACCCGCAGTCATGGCCGCGCGCACCGCCACAGCGTCCTCGAAGGCACTAATGAGAAGTACGCGGGCACCCGCATGCATCAGCTCGGTAACTGAGTCAGCAAGACGTGCAGAACCGGGACCGAGGTCAACGTCGAGCAGGGCAATCTGAGGTGACTGGGCAGCAGCAGCAGTCGGGCTCTCACCGCAGTAGACGAGCAGGCCAACTGGTGCCTCGCCTCCGGTGATCAGCGAGGCCAAGCCTTCGCGCACGAGTTCATGGTCATCGATGATCGCGATACTGGGCGCGCCGCTACTTGTCATATCGAGCCTCCACCATGAGGTCTCCCTCCCCCAGGCAGACCATAGCCGCTGCTCCGATGCGCTCGGCGGGCGTTTCGCAGTCGTCGCAGCCGGCAATCACGAGACGAATCACCAGGAAATTGCCCTCAACGCGCGCACTGAGGCGTGCACTGGATGCGCCATCCGCACGTGAGTACGCGCGCGTGAGCAAGACCCGTAGATCGGATACATCGGTAACGCGAATCGAGCCATCCGGTAAGTCGATGTCGACGGCGATGTTCTGCGATCGTCCCCATTGCAGGATCTCTGCGGCAACCTCGTGGACAGCGCCATCGACTGCACCGATGCGCATGACTGCGCGAATGTAGTGCTCCTCGCGATCAGCCTGCTCGCGCACAGCGCCGTCAGCAGGATCACTCGATGACTCGATGATCCCGGTGAAGAGCGCAAGAGCACCCGACTCATCGAGCAGGGCATAACGACGACTCAGGAGCTCGACCTCGCGCTCAGCAACTTCCGCATTCGCCAGCTCTTGGAGTCGCTGCTCGTTGATGCGGTCATATCGGCGCGCGTTGTGCCGAACACTGCGCGCATAGAGCGCCCCCGCGTAGATCACTGCGCACCCCGGCTGGATCAGCTCCAGCGGGAAACCACCCTGGATGACGATCCAGCTGGCCACCGCAGCAAGCCAGGACCACCACGGGCGACCTGCGGCAGCCACGACGAGGAACATCGCCGCGATGCATTCCGAGGCCCACTCAGCCCAATTGCCCTGGACACCTTGCGTGAGGCTTGCCCCCTGCAATCGGTAGACAAACGGGGCGACCACGCAGACGGCGATGACAAGCCAGCCTGGGATACCCGACGAACGGGTCGACCAGATGATCACGGCGGCGATCCCGGCGTAGGCAAGTAGCGCCAGCCAGCCAAAGATGGGATGCACGAGCTCTTGCCCGGTCATGAGCAAGGAGATCAGGCCGAAGAGGGTGAAGGCGGTGAGCACCGGTGCAGCGAAGAAGCGGGCGCTCATGCCCAAGTCGCGCAAGGCGAAATCGCGCGAGTCAAAAACTCCTGCCTGCCAGTCGAGTGAGATTGTGACTCCGGATTCTGGTTGCGCGTCGATGCTCACGTGGCCGCCTAAGTCGGTGAGCGGGCCAAGGATTGCCTGCGGAAGCCCGAAGCGCGTCGTGTTCTGCTCGGCGTCGAAGCCGCGGCCGTCGTCGCCGATCCGAATGCGCAGCGCCGTGGCTCTCGAACGTGAACCGCCACCGCTCGTGGCGATCTCCAGGCTGACGCTCGAAGCCCCTGAGTGTCGACGGGCATTGGTGCAGGCTTCACGAATCGCTGTGATGCAGGCGGCGTACACCTCTGAAGGCAGAGTGCCGCGCACATCGAGGGTCAGATAGACCGCCATGCCGAGATCACGAAGCTCGACAATCGACTCTTCGAGGTCATGTCGCCAGTCCTGAGAATCCATCGCCGGCACTGTGCTGTCAATTGTGCGCATCCTGCGCAAGACCGCGATCGCGTCCTGGCAACGACTGCGCAACGCGGCGTCAACCTTCACACCACCGCGAGCAATGGCATTGAGGGTGTTGAGCACGGTCTCGTGCAGGCGTTGTTCCTGCCGAGAGATGCGCTGCTGAATCAGCCGAATGCCCATCAGGCGCGACTCGGCCTCGACCGTGTCTCGTTGCACGAGGTCGACCCGCTCTGCGCCGAAGATCAGGCCGCGTCGGGCCACGATCGAGGCCACGCCCGCGCACAGGGCGTAGACGGGGATCAGCACGATGTCCTGTGCATCAGGCCCGCCGGACTGCGATGACTGCAGAAGAAGCACGATGAATTCGAGGCCGATGGCGACGGCGAGCACTTCGACCGCGGCACTCGTCGTGAGCAGCAGTCCGGTCATCGCCGCGGCGAGGTTGATCAGCGAGGTAGCCGGGCGCCAGGCCTCCTGAGCGAATCGATCATCGGTGAGGAAGAGCAGGATCGCCGAGATGTACAAGAAGGCCACATCGAGACGCGCGAACACGATGTACCGCGGGCGAAAGCGCCTGGGGCCCCACGTGGTGAGAATCAGCCCAAGCCAGCAGGCATACGCCACCCACATGAACGGCCTCGGTACCCAGGCATCCTGTTTCCACGGCCACAGGGTTGAGTCGGGAAGGATCCACGCTCCCTGCCACACGATCGACAAGATCGTGACACCACGCAACACAAGTCGCACGGTCGCCGGCAGGTCGCCCTGCTCGCGCACGAGCGCCTGCAGCGGGTGAATGCTCATGACCTGCTCACGGCAGGTATCAGCTGCTCAGATCGAGGTACGAGTCGAGCCCAATGGTCAGGCCGGGCCTGGAAGCAACCTTGCCGACCGCCAGCAGAACACCGGGCATGAAGGAGGTGCGATCAATGGAGTCTTGACGAATGGTGAGGGTCTCGCCCTGACCGCCGAGCAGAACCTCCTGGTGCGCCACCAGGCCGCGCACGCGCACCGAGTGAACCGTAATGCCATCGATCTTGGCGCCGCGCGCATTGTCTGTCTCGTGCACTGTCGCATCAGGGATGGGGCCGACACCTGCGCGCTCGCGCGCGGCAGCAATGCGCCCGGCCGTGTGTGCAGCAGTACCCGAGGGCGCATCGACCTTGTCGGGGTGATGCAGTTCGATGATCTCGACCGACTCGAAGTACGGAGCCGCTATCTCGGCGAAGTGCATCATCAGGACGGCACCAATGCCGAAGTTTGGGGCAATGAGCACGCCGACCGCGGGGTTGGCCGCGCACCACGTGCGCACTTGAGCAAGCCGCGTCTCATCGAAACCGGTGGTGCCCACCACGCAGTGAATACCTGCATTGATGCAGTACTCGAGGGTCGCCATCACCGCATCAGGTGTGGTGAAGTCAACGATGACATCGGAGCCGTCGAGCTCGCTCGGGCCATCACCTTGATCGATCGCCACCGCGAGGGTGCACTCGGGCGAGGCGTTGACCGCATCGACGACCGCACGACCCATCCGCCCGCGGGCGCCGACAACTCCTACGCGAATAGTCACGGGCACATCTAAGCAGCAGTGCCGCTAGGCCATGGCCGAGAAGCGGGTGGACTCGCTGAAGGGGCCGATCACGGCCAGCGACGGGTCGGTATCGAGCAAGTCGCGGGCCAGCTCGCGGATGTCGTCGGAGGTGACCTCGTCGACGCGGTCGAGCAACTGGCCAATGCTGAGCAACTGCTCCTGGTGAAGTTCGGACTTCGCGATGCGGGTCATGCGCGCGCCCGTGTCCTCCTGGCCGAGCACGGTGGCACCTCGAACCTGACCCTTGGCCCGACGAATCTCGTCATCGGTGAGTCCGTCAGTGACCAGTGAGGCGAGCTCATCGCGGCATACCTGGAGTACCGACTCAACCTTGTTCGGCAGGCAGCCCACGTAAATGCCGAACATGCCGTTGTCGGCGTAACTCTGCGCATACGAGTAGACCGAGTAGGCCATGCCACGCTTCTCGCGGATCTCCTGGAAAAGCCGGCTGCTCATGCCTCCGCCGAATGCAGTGGAGAGCACGCTCATTGCATAGCGACGCTTGTCGCCGCGAACCAGGCCCGGCATTCCCATCACCAGATGAGCTTGCTCAGTCGGACGTTCGACGATGCGAATGCCAGTGGCTGACGAGCGGGAGTTACCGCCCTTGCGCACCGGGGCAATCTCCGCGGAATCCTCGAGCACCGGCGCGAATGCCTTGCGCACGAGCCTCACCACTGTGTCGTGATCGAGTGATCCGGCAACGGACACCACGATTGAACCGGGCTTGTAGCGCGAGCGGTAAAAGCGATTGATCGAGGCGCGCGGAATGGCCTCGATGGTGTCGATGGTGCCGAGGATCGGGCGGCCGAGCGGTGAATCACCGAACAGCACCGATGCGAACTCGTCGTGCACGACATCGCTGGGATCGTCGTCATGCATGGCGATCTCTTCGAGAATCACGCCACGTTCGGACTCCACGTCAGCCGCGCGAATGAGCGCATCGGTGACGACATCGCTGACCACATCAATGGCCAGCGGAAGATCATTGTCGAGTACGCGTGCGTAGTAGCACGTGTACTCCTTGGTGGTGAAGGCATTGAGATCGCCGCCGACCGCTTCGATCGAGGCGGAGATCTCCAGCGCATCGCGCTTGTGCGTGCCCTTGAACAGCAGGTGCTCCAGGTAGTGGGCCGAGCCCATCGTTGCCGGAGTCTCATCGCGTGAGCCGACACCTACCCAGACACCGAAGGCCACCGAGCGAACGCCCGGCACCTGCTCGGTGATGATGCGCAAACCGCCAGGGAGGACGGTGCGGCGGACTAATCCGCCGTCGCCCTCCCTGAGCAGTGTGCGAGTTGAGGTCTTAGCCATTGCTGGCGGCAGATTCCTCGATGACCGGGATCAGCGAGAGCTTGCCGCGCTGATCGATTTCCTTGATCTC
>CANFQC010000063.1 GCA_947449035.1 Actinomycetota bacterium | reverse complement strand
GCGGTCATGGTTGTTCCTTCTCCTACCGTTAAGCGGACAGAGCGTCGGCGCCGCCGACGATCTCGCTGATTTCCTGGGTGATCTCGGCCTGGCGGGCCTGGTTAGCCTGACGTGACAACGTCTTGATGAGTTCTTCGGCGTTGTCAGTAGCGCTCTTCATCGCGCGGCGGCGAGCTGCATGCTCGGATGCCGCGGACATCAGGAGTGCTGAGTAGATGGAGTGCTGGATGAAGCGCGGCAGAAGGCCGTCGAGAACCGCTTCGGGGCCGGGCTCGAACTCGTAGAGCGGTGAAGGGTTCTCGCCCTTCTCGACTACCTCGTCGACGACCTCAAGCGGCAGGATTCGACGAACTCGAGCTTCCTGGGTCACCATCGACACGAAGTGGGTGTAGACGATGTGGATCTCGTCGACGCCGCCCTCGGCCGCAGGTGTGAAGAAAGCATCGAGCAGATCGGTACCAATCTCTTTGGCCTTGGCGTAGGTCGGCTGATCGGTGAAGCCGACGTATGTGCCGCCCATGGCCCGTTCGCGGAACTTGTAGTACGCGACGCCCTTGCGACCGACGACGTAGGGAATCGCGGTGATCCCCTTCTCCTTGAGATTGCGAATGAGACTCTCGGCCTCCTTGATCGCATTCGAGGAGTACGCACCGGCGAGGCCGCGGTCGGCCGTGACGACGAGCACTGCCGCACGAGTGCGGTTCTCGGCGTTGGCCATCAGCGGATGCTTGGACACGTCAGATGCACCTGTGGCCGCAGCCGAGATTGCCTCGGTCATGTGGTTCAGGTACGGCAGCGAGGCGTCGAGGCGCTGCTGTGCCTTCACGATGCGCGATGAAGCGATGAGCTCCATCGCCTTCGTGATCTTCTTGGTCGCCTGAACGGAGCGAATGCGCCGCCTGTAGACCCTGAGCTGTGCACCCATCGAGTTAGCCCTGAACCGCCCGCTTGATCTGCGTGCTGCCGATCTCGGAGTCAGCCATTGCCTCGACCGGCTCATCGTTGACCAGGATGTGTCCGGCGGTCGTCGTGAACTGGCGCTTGAATTCGGCAATTGCCTTCTCGAGCACCGAGACCGTGTCATCAGAGAGATCGGTCGTGGTGCGGATCGCGTCGAAGACACCGTTGTTGGTGCGGGCGATGTAATCGAGGAACTCGGCATCGAAGCGGCGGATGTCTTCTACCGGAACATCGTCGAGCTGGCCGGTCGTACCGGACCACACCGAGACAACCTCGCGCTCCATCGACTGGGGCTTGTACTGGGGCTGCTTGAGCAGCTCGACCAGGCGAGCACCGCGCTCGAGCTGCGCCTTGGACGCGGCATCGAGATCGGAGCCGAAGGCCGCGAAGGCCTCGAGCTCGCGGAACTGGGCGAGGTTCAGGCGCAGACGGCCGGCAACCTTCTTCATTGCCTTGGTCTGTGCCGAGCCGCCGACTCGTGACACCGAGATACCGACGTTGATGGCGGGGCGAACACCGGAGTTGAACAGGTCAGACTCCAAGAAGCACTGGCCGTCGGTGATCGAGATGACGTTGGTCGGGATGTAAGCCGAGACGTCGTTGGCCTTGGTCTCGATGACCGGGAGGCCAGTCATGGAGCCGGCGCCCATCTCATCGGAGAGCTTGGCGCAACGCTCGAGAAGGCGGGAGTGCAAGTAGAAGACGTCGCCGGGGTAGGCCTCGCGTCCCGGCGGACGGCGCAGCAACAGCGACACGGCGCGGTAGGCCTCAGCCTGCTTCGACAGGTCGTCAAACACGATGAGGACGTGCTTACCGCTGTACATCCAGTGCTGACCAATGGCCGAGCCGGTGTACGGAGCGAGGTACTTGAAGCCTGCGGGGTCAGAGGCCGGTGCGGCAACGATGGTGGTGTACTCCATTGCTCCGTACTCTTCGAGCGCACCCTTGACCGAAGCAATCGTGGAGCCCTTCTGGCCGATGGCGACGTAAACGCAGCGCACCTGCTTCTTCGGGTCACCGGTCAGCCAGTTCTCACGCTGGTTGAGGATGGTGTCGAGGCAGACCGCGGTCTTACCGGTCTGGCGGTCACCAATGATGAGCTGGCGCTGGCCGCGGCCAATGGCAGTCATGGCGTCGATGGCCTTGATGCCGGTCAGCAGCGGCTCCTTGACGGGCTGGCGCTCGACGACCGTCGGTGCCTGCACCTCCAGTGCACGACGACCTTCGGCGACGATCGGGCCGAGGCCGTCGATCGGGTTGCCCAGCGGATCCACCACGCGGCCCATGAAGCCATCGCCCACGGGGACCGAGAGGACCTCGCCGGTGCGGCGCACGGCCTGGCCTTCTTCGATCTTCGAGCCATCGCCGAGGAGCACGACACCGATCTCGCGAACGTCGAGGTTCAGGGCTACGCCGAGAAGGCCGCCCTCGAACTCCAACAGTTCGTTGGTCATTGCCGAGTGGAGGCCTTCCACGCGCGCAATGCCGTCACCGGTCTCGATGACGCGACCAACCTCTTCACGAGCTGTCTCCGGCGAGTACGCCGCGACGTTCCGCTCGATCGCATCCCGGATCTCTTCCGGTCGGATCGTCAGCTCCGTCATGGGGTCCTGCTCTCTTTCTCGGCCCGCTGGTGCGGGTATCTGTCGTTTCTGTGTGGCGTGCGGGTAGTGCGGGTGGTGCTTAGCCGAGGATTGCTCGGCGTGCTTGCTCCAGACGGGACGCGACAGTGCCGTCGATGACCTCATCGCCGACCTTGACATGTGCGCCGCCCAGGACGGACGGATCAACCGCGACGTTCAGACGAACGGTGCGGCCCTTCAGCGTGCTCAGGGCTGCCGTGAGGCGTTGCTTCTGCGGGTCAGTGAGCGGAGCAGCCACGCGAACCTCGGCTACCAGCTTCTGGCGCTGGGTGGCGGCGAGCTCACAGAGCACGTCGACGACCGAGTCGATGCGACGGCCATGGAGATGGCCAACCGCGTACTCGAGAACCTGGGTGGTGGTGGACGTCGTGCGCGAGCCGATGAGGTCACGCACGATATGTGCCTTGACCGCCGCAGACTGCGCGGGATCGGTCAGGGCCATCTGCAACTCCGATGACGCATCCAGCGCGCGGCCGAAGAGGAAGAGCTCCTCCTCCGCTGCGTCGAGGGTGCCGTCAGCAGCAGCGCCGGCGAATGCCGCCTGGAAGGCGAGCTGCTCGATCGACAGGAGGAGATCCTGGTCATTTGACCAGCGCTCTGCCACGACGTCGGCCAGAACATCGACCGCGAGCTCTCCGACGCGGCCATCGAGGATCTGGCGAACCAGGGCCTGACGACCGGCGGCCGGCTGGCCGGAATCAGCCAGCGCATTGCGCAGCTGCTTCTGGGTATCCAGCAGACCGGAAACGGACAGCAGATCTGCCGCAAGCCCGGATGCTCCCGAAGTCCCGAGACGGGATTCGAGTGCGTCCGACTGGCGTGCGAGGGATCCGCGGCTGGCTCCGAGCATCAGCGTGCCGCCTGCTGCTCGAGATCGCTGATGAAGGCATCGACCGTGGCGCGTACGCGAGCATCGTCCTCGAGGGACTGGCCCACGACCTTGCCGGCAAGACCGACGGCGAGCTCGCCCACCTGGCGGGTCAGCGCCGAGGTGGCCTGGTTGCGCTCGGCCTCAATCTGGGCCTCGGCTGCTGCGGTGACCGCTGCCGCTGCCGTGCGAGCCTCGTTACGAGCCTCCTCGACAATGGCCGTGCGATCTGCCTGAGCCTGAGTACGAATCGCTGCCGCTTCCTCACGAGCTGAGGCAAGTGCTGCCTTGTACTCCTCGAGAATGCGCTGCGCCTCGGCCTGGGTCTCATCAGCCTTAGCAAGGCCGCCCTCGATGAGCTCGGTGCGCTCGGCGAGGGTCTTCTTGATGGCCGGGAGTGCCAGCTTGCCGAGCACTCCGAACACGATCAGGAAGGCGATGATGCCGATGATCAGTTCATCGATCGGTACCGCGAGTACCGACGGCATCTCTTCAGCACCGGCGCCTTCGGAGCCGGGTACTGCGGAGATGACCGCTGCAAAAACGTTAATCACGACGTTAGCCCTTCAGAGTCCAACGAGTGGAGGTACGAATTCGGAATTACTTGCCGAAGACGAAGGGAACGACGAAGCCGATGAGGGCAAGTGCCTCAGCAAGGGCGAAGCCGAGGAGCATGTTCTGGCGAATGACGCCGTAGGCCTCAGGCTGGCGGGCGATTGCCTGCACACCCTGGCCGAAGATGATGCCGATACCGATGCCGGGACCAATGGCTGCCAGGCCGTAGCCGACGGAGCCGATCGAGCCGGTGAGCTCTGCGAGGAGCGTCATGTCGTTTCCTTTACTTTTCGGGCCGACGGCCAGTTCCGTCGGTCTGAGGCTTCACACCAGATATTAAGTTGTATGGAGCTCTTAGTGCTCCGCGTGCAGCGCACCGCTGATGTACACAGCGGCGAGCAGGGTGAAGATGTATGCCTGAAGTGCCTGGATCAGCACCTCAAATCCGGTGAGGGCGACGGCCACCGCGAACGATGCGACCGAGCCCAGGATGCCGACCACACTTGCGCTGATCAGGTAGAACGCTGCAACCGAGAACGATGCGATGAGCAAGTGGCCCGCGAACATGTTCGCGAACAGACGCACCGAGTGTGTGAACGGTCGAACGAGGATGTTCGAGATGAGCTCGATCGGGGCCAGCAAGATGTACATGGCCTTCGGCACACCCGGGGGGAACATCATGTTCTTGAAGAAGGGGATGAAGCCCTGCTTGTAGATGCCCAGGGGCACCCAGGTGACGTAGACGATGATCGCGAAGGCGACCGGGATGGCGAAGATCGAGGTAACCGGGATCTGCGCGAAGGGCACGATCGACCAGAAGTTGAGCAGCCACACCAGGAAGAAGAACGAGAACAGGAACGGTACGAACTTGTCGCCGTCCTTGCCCATCGCCTCGCGGGCGATGCCGTCACGGATGAAGAGGTATCCCAGTTCGCCGACGTTCTGTGAGCCGCGCGGCACGAGCTTCGGACGACGGAAGGCGTAGAGGAAGAAACCGAGAATGATCACCACGGCGAGGAACAGCAAAATCGTGGTCTTGGAGATGCTAAAGGTGACACCGAGGATGGTCGGAGCCCACACAGCGTCGAATTGGAAGATCTCGGCACCGGGCGCAGGGAATCCGCAGCCCGACATCAGATGGCACGAGAGCCCGCCAGAGGCGAGTACTACATCAGCCGACACGCAGATCCTCCATGAACTGCCACAGTGCGCGATCTGGTGATCACGCGCCCCTCAACTACTACCGATATTGCTGTCGAACGCGCTCCTTGCGGATTTCGTCCGCATCGAGCGTTGTGTCGTCCTTGCGAAGCCCCTTGAAGATCAGGAAGTACGAGAGCCCGAGACCGAAAAGCGCCCCTATGGCCATCAGCACTGCCTGGTGACCGACCCACAAGGAGAGCAGCCAGCCGATCGCGGTGTAGAGAATCAGCCCCGCGATGAGTCGACTGGTGATTGTCCATGCAGCGTCGGCCATTCTTCGAGATTCCTCGGAAGAAGTAGACCGCTGTTGAGCGCCTGAACCGTACCACCAGGAGCGGCGTGCAGGTGGTGTGGGGGCCGTCACTTTCCGGCCCCTGGATCTACGTACAAGACCTTGGTTCGGGCGAAGATCCAGACCTCCGCCGCGGTCCAGACCAAGGTGCACAGCACCACTGTCATCGCGAAGACCTTGGTGTCAAAAAGTGTTGTATCCGAGAACAAAATGATGAGTACGAACAAGATTCCGATCTTGGCCAGGTAGATGACCAGCGCCACTGACATGGCAAGTTCGGGGTTCGTGCGCAAGACCTTGCCCAAGGTCAGCTGGCCTGCGGAGAAGAAGATGACCACGACGACTGTGGCGAAGATCGCACCGATTACGCCCGCCGAGCCGGAGATGAAAGCTGCGATGACCGTGATGATCGCGCCTGCCAGGACGGTCAGGACGCCGGCCCGCTTGAGGACAAGGGCGTCAATCGTGGCGGGAGGAGTGCTGGACACGTTGAGACGCTATCGCATGGCCGAGGGGGCGAGCGAACTGTCAACGGCGCGACCGGGACGCCGCACGGCCCACAGGAGCAAGCCCAGTCCCAAAGCGAAGCCGCCCAGGGCGTAAGGCACAGGGAAGAAGGCCAGTGCCACCGCGGTGAAGGCGATGAGGGCTGTCCAGGCGTAGAGCAAGATCACCGCGCGGCGCTGCGAATGCCCCATCTCCAGCAGACGGTGATGAAGATGCAGCTTGTCGGGGGCGAAGGGACTGCGCCCGGCCCGAGTTCGGCGCACGACTGCCAGCAGGAGGTCAACCAGAGGGACTGCCATGACCGCAATGGGCAGCAAGATCGGTAGTAGAGCCGGGAGCAAGGTGGCGCGGCCGACCGCATTGGGGTCAACCTGGCCCGACAAGGTGATGGTGGCTGCGGCCAGGAGTAGTCCGAGCATCATCGAGCCGGTATCGCCCATGAAGATTTTCGCCGGGAAGGTGTTGCTGGGCAAGAAGCCCAGGCACATGCCCACCAGAAGGGCGCTGACCAAGGTGGCCAACGTGGCCCGTTCGACTCCCAGATTCACGGACAGCAAGTACGAGTAGGCAAAGAAGGCACCTGCCGCGACTGCCACGATGCCGGCGGCGAGACCGTCGAGGCCGTCGACGAAGTTGATCGCATTGATACTGACCAGGACGATCAGGACGGTCACGAGAACACTGGTGAGCGGATCAAGGACGAAAGTGCCGCCGATCGGGAGCCAGACTACGGCGATCCCCTGAAAGGCCATCAGGCCTGCGGCCAGCACCTGGCCGGCGAGCTTCACCGGTGCATCAAGGCCCCACTTGTCATCAACGATGCCCAGCACGGCAATAACGGCGACGCCAGAAAGAAGAGCCCACTGCTGATTTCCGCCGGCGAACACCGACTTCATCATCGGCAATTTGCTGGCGAGCAGCAGGCCTGCCAGAAGACCGAGCAGCATGGCCAGGCCGCCGAGTCGAGGCGTGGGCTCAGCGTGCACATCGCGATCGCGCACCTCGGCCACGAAGCCCCAGCGGATCGCAAGTGCGCGAACAAGCGGGGTCGTCAAGTACGTGACCGCCGCGGCGGCCAGCAGGCAGAGGACGTATTCGCGCAAGCGTCAGCTCTTTAGTGTGCGGGCGCCGGGTACGCAGGATGCGTGGCACACAACGCAGCCACCTCGGCGGCGATACCTGCCGCTTGGGTGCCGTCAGCGTCTCGCACGGCACGACCGATGAGCGAGGCGATGACCGCCATGTCGGGCTCTGTCATGCCCTGGGTCGTGGTCGCTGGGGTGCCGACGCGGATACCCGAGGCCACCATCGGCGGCTGCGGGTCATACGGGATCGCGTTCTTGTTCAGCGTGATACGCGCAGCATCGCAACGATGCTCAGCCTCAGTGCCGTTGACACCGAGCCCCTGAACGTCAATAAGGGCGAGGTGAGTATCGGTACCGCCACTGACGGCGCGCATACCCTCGGCTTCAAGACCCTTCGCAAGCGCTTGTGCATTCACAATGACCTGTGTTGCGTACTTCTGGTATTCGGGGGTGGCGGCTTCCTTGAGCGCAACCGCCTTCGCGGCCACCGCGTGCATGAGCGGACCGCCCTGCATCATCGGGAACACAGCCTTGTCGATCTTCGCGGCATGCTCTTCCTTGCACAAGATCATGCCGCCGCGCGGACCGCGCAGCACCTTGTGCGTGGTGAAGCTGACAACATCGGCGTATGGAACGGGGCTCGGAATCGCCTTGCCGGCCACGAGACCGATGAAGTGAGCCGCGTCGACCATGAGAATCGCGCCAACTTCGTCAGCGATGGACCGGAAGGCAGCGAAGTCGATCAGGCGCGGGTAGGCCGTGGCACCGCAAATGATCATCTTCGGCTTGTGCTCGATGGCAAGTGCGCGAACCTCGTCGTAATCGATGAGCTCGGTGTCCTGGCGCACGCCGTACGACACGATGTTGAACCACTTGCCGGAGAAGTTGACCTTCGAGCCGTGTGTGAGATGACCGCCGTGCGGAAGGCTCATGGCCAACACGGTGTCGCCGGGCATAGTGAAGGCACCGTAGACGGCAATGTTGGCGCTGGCGCCGGAGTGCGGCTGGAGATTGGCGTGCTCAGCACCGAAGAGTGCCTTCGCGCGCTCGATGCCGATGTTCTCGGCGATGTCGACATCGGAGCAACCGCCGTAGTAGCGCTTGCCCGGGTAACCCTCGGCGTACTTATTCGACAGCGTCGAGCCGAGTGCGGCCAGCACGGCCGGGGAGGTGAAGTTCTCGCTGGCAATGAGCTGCAGGCCGCTACGAAGCCGATCGAGTTCGGAGAGGATCACCGATGCGATCTCGGGGTCCTCGGCGGTCAGTGCGTCGAAGTCGGGGCCCCAGAACGGTGTCGCAGTCATCTCTCTCCTTGTTAGCGCGGTACGCGGCAGCTCAGTGCAAGGCACACTCTACGCAAGGGTGGCGATACTCGGCACGACCGAGCGGAGCTGCTCACGTGTGATTGCGCCCTCACGAAGTAGCACCGGAACCTCACCTGTCGCATCCACCACAGTGCTGACCAGCGCAAGGCTCGGGTCAGCCCCCAAAGGCCCCGCATCGAGAACAACGCTTGCCGACTCCCCCAGAGCCTCCTGCGCGTCATCGGCAGTCAGCGCAGCGCTACCGCCAACGGAATTAGCGCCCGTGACGATCAGCGGGCCAGTGGCGCGCAAGATCTCCAGTGTGAGGGGATGCAAGGGAATACGTACGGCCAGCGGCGCACCTGTTGGTTGATCCCAGACCAGGCTCGGCTGAGGCGTGACCAACACCGTGAGCGCACCCGGCCAGAACCCGTGCATGAGATCCATGGCAGTGATTGACGGATTGAAGGCGATACCCGGAATGGTCGTGACGCTGGCGATCATGATCGGTAGCGGTGTGTTGGCACTTTGACCCTTGGCTTCGCGTACTGCTCTCGCACCGCGCACCGAGAATCCGTCGGTGGCTACCGCGTACACGCTCTCGGTCGGCAGCACCACAAGTTCACCGCGCTTGATCGCGGCAACCGCCGCCGTGATGCCTCGCGCACGCTCGGCATCATCGGTGCAGTCGAACCGCACAGTCATGAGGTGCCGGTGCGCCGACAGATCGTGAAGCGCGGAAGACGGTTGAAGTCGATGCGATCGACGACATCTGTCCAGACTGGTGCTCCGGCCGCGGTGTGCGATTGCGCGGCCACGATGTGATCGGCAGTCATCGCGCGCGCTACGCCCGGCACGCCGGACATGCCCGCATCTGGACCTT
>CANFQC010000062.1 GCA_947449035.1 Actinomycetota bacterium | reverse complement strand
GTAGTCGAGGTGATCCTGGGTGAGGTTCGTGAAGCCGACGACATCGAAGAGCACGCCGTCGACGCGATGCTCGCTCATCGCATGACTGGAGACTTCCATCGAGACTGCATCGACGTTCCTGTCGCGCATGACGCTGAGTAGCTCATGCAGATCGGTCGATTCAGGTGTCGTGCGCGAGCCAGGGTGAGTGTCCCCCGCGATGCTCACGCCGACCGTGCCGATCACGCCGGTGCGATGACCAGCGGTACGCAGCGCGGCATCGAGCAGGTGAGTAACGGTCGTCTTGCCGTTGGTACCGGTGATGCCGAGCATCGTCAGCCCGTCAGCAGGTCGAGCATGCACCTTGGCGGCGAGTTCGCCGAGATGAGCACGTGGGTTCTCAATCACGAGCACAGGGACTCCGAGTTCAGCACACTTCGCGAGCCCGGCGTCATCGGTGAGAATTGCCACCGCTCCAGCAGTGACGGCGGACCGCGCAAACTCGGCGCCGTGCTGAACATGCCCAGGTAACGCGGCGAAGAGATCGCCGGCGCGAACTGCGCGCGAGTCCAGGGTGACTCCGGTGATCATCAGGTCGGCGGATGCAGGCTCACCTGCCCACCGAACTTCCTCGATCAGCCCGGCGAGGCGCACCGGGGTCGACATCGGTCGCTCCATGCGCGCCATCCCGCTATCCGTTCTTGCCGAACTTGAGTGGAATCTGGGGTGCAACAGTTCCGGTCGGCGGCACATGACGAGTCTTCAGTGCGCTCATCATCCCCTCCTTGAACACCGGTGCGGCGAGCTGACCGCCCCAGCGTCCGACTCGAGGCTTGACGATCGTGACAGCCACGACGAGTTCAGGCTTGTCGGCAGGTGCCATGCCGATGAACGACGCCACGACATCTCTTCCGTAACCGCCGTTAACCGCAACCTGAGCGGTACCGGTCTTTCCAGCTACGCGGTAACCGGGGATACGTGCCTTCGGTGCCGTGCCGTCCTTCGACACCACCATCTCGAGCATGCTGCGCACGGTCTTGGCGGTCTTCGCGCTGACAACCACGGTCTCTTCCGGCGTAGTTCCCGGGGTCACCGTGCCATCAGCTGCAGTGACACTGTCGATGATGCTCGGAGTTACGCGCACGCCATCGTTCGCGATCGTGGCGTACACGCTTGCGGCCTGCACAGTGTTGACGTTCATGCCCTGGCCGAAGACGAGAGTCGGGAACGTGGTCTGCGACCAGTCCTTATAGGCCGGCAGAACGCCGTCACTCTCGCCTGGGAAGTTCAGGCCGGTCGGGGCACCCATGCCGAACTTGCGGATGTAGGAGTTGAAGGTGCGGCTGCCAATGCGCTCGGACGCGAGGATGGTGCCGAGGTTGCTCGATTTCGCGAGAATGCCCGCAAGGGTCAGATGCCAAGTGCCGTGGGCGACATCGTCGTGGAAGACCTTGTCGCCGCGCTTGAGCGTGCCGGGGATCGTGAAGGCGGAGGTCGGATTTGCCCCGCCTTGGTCGATGACTGCGGCCATCGTCATCGTCTTTGCCGTCGAGCCAGGCTCATAGACATCGCTGAGTGCACGGTTACCCATGTCACTCGAACGTGCCTTGGAGAAGTCATTGGGATCGAATGTCGGCGCTGTCGCGAGGGCGAGGATCTTGCCCGTGTGCGGATCCATCACCACGACGGTGCCGCTCTGCGCGTGAGCCGCAGCAACTTGCTCCGCAATCGCTTGCTGTGCGACGTACTGGATATCGCGATCAATGGTGAGCTTCACCGTCGAGCCGGCAACTGCCTCGACCTTGGTGTGCTGCGCGGTCGGAATGGCTCGACCGCCCTGGCCACGCTCGTAGGTCTGCGTTCCGTCGGTGCCCGCGAGTTCCTTCTGCAGGCCGAGTTCGAGACCACCGAGCCCCTTGCCATCGGCGCCCACGAACCCGACGATGTTCGCGGCGAGGCTGCCATCGGGATAGACACGCTTCGAGGTGCCTTCCTTCAAAATTCCCGGCAGCTGGAGATCGGCAATGCGCTGCCAGTTCTCAGGGGTGATGTTCTTCGCAACGTAGACGAACCGGCGTGTGCCCGACAGGCGTGCGGCTAGCGCAGCCGGATCAACGGAGAGGATCGGCGCCATCGCGGCGGCCGCGGCAACCGGATCGGCGATCAAGGTCTGATCAGCGGTGACGTTGTAGGCCTGCACGGTGACAGCCAGCGGATTGCCCGCAGCATCGGTGATGGCGCCACGCGCGGCCGGAAGGGCAATTTCTTTTAGTCGCTGACCAGTGGCCTCGCTCGCGAGGGCGGAGCCGCGAAAGCCCTGCAGTTCAATGAGCCGGCCGATAAAAATCGTGAGGATGATGGCAACGATGGCGAGAATCGCGGTGTTGCGCTTGCGGTGATCGCCGAGGCTGATCCACTCGCGATCTACCGGTCCTCGGTAATCCGACGACGGCGCACGGGTCGGACGCGGACGTGTCGGGGTCTGATTCGCGGAGGACCGACTCATGATCGAAGGATTAACCGATCGGGGTGGCGGTGAGGCCGGAGTCGCTCTTGGCAATCTTGGCCTTCTTGCCCGGCTGGCTCGCCTTGCCGGACTTGCCAGCGCGTGCGGCCTTCGGTGTATCGGTGACGTCGACGATCTCGCCCCATGCTGAATCCTCAGCTGTGGCGGCGCCCGCGGCTGCTGCATCTGCTGCAGCCGGGTCGTAGTTCGGGCCGACCGTGGTGGGGAAATCGCTGGTGACTGCGGAGTTATCGACTGCCTCGACTGCGGTGAGATCAGCGGGGGTCGCGAGCCTTGGCAGCGGCGCATTCGGCGAGACATTCGCACCGTTCGGCTTGCCGAGAATCGATCCGTCACCGAGGTTCAGGAAGACCGGATTCTTACTGGGCTTCATGCCGAGGGCACGTGCCTTGGCTTCCAGATTCGCCGGGCTCGACATGGCGTCGACTTCCTTCGACAACGCCTGGGCCTCGACCGTAAGTGCTGACTTCTGGGTCTGAAGTTCACTCACGACGAAGGCGCCGGACGCAAGTGAGGTGTTGATGAGCAGCATCACGACGAGTCCGGCACCGAGCAGGCCGCCGACGAGGAGTGCGAAGACTCCCCTGCTGGCCTTCTCCGGGCGAAGTTGCGAGACGAGCTTGAGGTCAGGGCGCGAGAGCTTACGTACCTTGGCACCCTGGGTGGCGTACTCAGTGGCCGTCGACTCATTGATCGGCTCGACGAGTTTGCGGGCGTTGGCGCTCATGCGGCTACTCCCACTCGCTCAGCAGCGCGCACGCGCACTGATGCTGCGCGCGGGTTCGACTCAATCTCGGACTCGGAGGCCATCTCGGCTCCGCGGGTGATCAGGCGAAGCCACGGCTTCATGGAGTCAGGAACGATCGGCAGATCACGCGGAGCCTTGGACTCGGCTCCCTCGGCAAGTGCTTGCTTGACGATGCGATCCTCGAGTGACTGGTAAGACATCACGACGATGCGGCCGCCGAGGCTCAGTGAATCAAGCGCTGCGGGAATCGCTGCGCGAAGAACGTCGAGTTCGCCATTGACCTCGATGCGAAGGGCCTGGAAGGTGCGCTTGGCCGGGTTGCCGCCGGTGCGACGTGCCGCCTGCGGGATAGCCTCGCGGATCAATTCGACGAGACGGGCAGAGTTGGTGAACGGCTCACGGGCTCGCTCGTCGACAATTCGCGAGACGATGCGGGTGGCGAACTTCTCTTCGCCGAATTCGCGAAGCACGCGCACGATGTCGCCGGCCGGGTAGGTGTTCAGGATCTCGGCGGCAGTGAGCTCAGTGGTCGGATCCATGCGCATATCGAGCGGGGCGTCATTGGCGTAGGAGAAGCCACGATCAATCTCATCGAGCTGCATGGAGGAAACACCCAGGTCGAAGAGGATGCCCTGCACAGCGGGGATGCCGAGTGAGTCGAGAACTTCGGGAAGTTCGTCGTAAACCGCGTGCACGAGTGTGGTGCGGCCATTGAACGGTGCAAGACGCTCCCCTGACAGGCGCAGCGCCTCGGGGTCGCGGTCGAGACCGACGAGATGAATGTCGGGGAACTGAGTCAGAGCCTGCTCAGCATGACCGCCGAGGCCCAAGGTTGCGTCGACCAGCACGGACCCAGGGGTCTCAAGTGCCGGAGCGAGCAAAGCCAACACACGGTCACGCATGACCGGGATGTGGCGGGTGGAAGTCGTCATGTTCAGGCCCAGGACCCAACGATCGAGTTGAGACCGGCCAGGACCGCAACAGTGAGAGCAGTGGAAGCTAGGAGAACACCCGCGGTACGCGCGGTGGACGGTACGCGCTGTACCTGGCTGATCAGGGTGCTCATGTCGTGCCTTTCATCTGTCGCGGTGGTGGTGCGTGCCGTGCTGTCGTTCTTTCTTGCCATTCGATCCGTGTAGCCAGGTCCCCGCCCGCTTTCTCAAGCGGTTCTGGCACCGGGGAAGTGGTGTCAGAGCGGAGGCGGGAGGAGACCTCACCGCACGGATCCTTTAGAGAATTCCCGGAACGACCTCCTCGCTGATGCCGGAGAAGCCCTCTTCCTGGCCTGCCAGGTAGGTCTCCCAGCTGGTGGCGTCCCAGATCTCGACGGTCGTGCCGTTACCGACCACGACGACGTCGCGGTCCAGGCCGGCGTACTCGCGCAGCGCTGCAGGCATGGTGATTCGACCCTGGCGATCAGGAATCTCATCGGATGCCCCGGAGAACAGCACTCGCAGGTAAGCCCGTACCTGGGCGTCAGAACGGGAGGCCTCGTTCAGGCGCTCAGCATGGGCCGCGAACTCGGCCGCCGGCCAGACCACGATTGAACGGTCCTGACCCTTGGCCAGGACGACACCTGCGGCAAGCCCCTCACGGAACTTGGCGGGCAGAACGAGACGGCCCTTGTCATCGAGGCGCGGTGAGTGGGTTCCAAGGAACAACTTCCGCACCTCCAGCCCCACTCGTCACCCTGGCACCTCCAGGTGACGCCACTGTACTCCACTTTGCCCCACGGTCAACCACCATCTGCCACTTTCTTTGGATTTCCCTCCACCTGGGTCCGCTGCCATCCCCGATTGCCCCACTGGCCACGTGATTCTGGGCCTGAACACACGAAACCCGCCCCTCAAGGGGCGGGTGTGGGTGGAAAAACGCGAGATCGGTGGGCAGCGCCCCGATCAGTGGGCCGAGATCAGGCGGTACCGGGCGGCGGACCGCTGTGAATGGAGGGCAGGTCCACCACCCAGTCGTGCACGACGCTGGTGCGCAGAACAACATCCTGGAGTGACCTATTGGCCGGGCTGAAGATCACCCAGATGAGGCCGATCGGGAAGAAGACACAAAAGAGCGAGCGAAGCGCAGCTACCGGCAGGCGCACACGACGGCCCGAGTAGTTGACGATGCGCAAGCCCATGATGTGCATGCCCAGGCTGCGACCAGTGGTGCCCCAGGCGTAGGTCCAGGCCAGCCAGATGAGCAAGAAGCCGCCGGCCACCGACCAGCCGAACTGCGGCAAGGTCGCACCTTGAACCCGCTCGATGATCAAGCGCACCAACGCGATGACGAGATTGATCACGAAGATCAGGGCGATCACTGAGCCGATGTCGATAAATGCCGAGAGTGCTCGCGACACGAAACCGGCTCGGTGGCCCTGATAGGGACGCGCATCCTTGGGAACGGATGCGTCAACATCGAGGCCGGGCACACCTGCATCAACTCGGCGCTTGTACTCGCTGAAGGAGGTCACGTGGGCTCCCCCGAGTATTCGGAAGCGATCTCACCAGGCGCGGTGGTCTTACGCGCCTTGCGGCGCAGCATGATCGTGTCGACAACCTTTTGCACGAGATCATCAGCATCAATGGCCTGCATGCGCGTGGTATTCATCGCATCGGTCGCGATACCGCCTGTGGACTGGCGAATAATCTGTGGAAGATCGATCTCGTCGATGATGTAGTTCGCAAGGTCGATCAATGGAAGTCGATCGATGATCTTCCCGAGGTCGGCTTGAGCAACGATCTCATCGATATCGACCCGATCGAGAACAATCTCGGTGAGATTCATTCTCCCGATGACCGCGTTGACCGCATAGGGCACGACCTTGTCGAGGGCTGAGTTCACGAGGGCAGAGTTCGCCACGGTCGACACCGTGGAACTCACTGTCTGCTCGGCTACGGCGAACAGTGCAAACATGGCCGAGGCCGAGATGTCGACGACGGCACCCAGCGGATTCGCGGCACCGGAGCCGGGGCGCGGCTCGAAGACGATGACCTCGGTGGCTTCACTCACTCCCCCATCCTCTCGTATGCCTGCCCACCTCGAAAAGGCAGTACATTCAACGAATGCGCGCACTGAAGTGGATCGGCATCGCGGTGGCTGCGGTGATCGTGATCTCCCTGATCAGCACGATCTGGGTGATCTCAGCTCACAAGCTCAGCGTCTCGCGGGCCCAGGCCAAGATCGCTTCCTTCTATGTGCCCCCCACGCCCCTGCCTGCCGAGCTCGGCACGGTTATTCGCACCGAGCCCCTCGGTGTCGACGTTCCCGGCGCCACGGCACTGCGCATCCTCTACACCTCGCAGCACCCTGACGGAACTCCCGCAGCATCCAGCGGAATGATCTTCATCCCGACAACACCTGCCCCAGCGGGCGGTCGCCCGGTCGTCGCGTGGGCACATGGCACCTTGGGCATGGGCGATGCCTGCGCACCCTCGCGCTCCGACAAGCCGCTCGGTGACACCGCCAACTGGCTCAATCAAATGATGAGCCTTGGTTACGTGGTCGTCGCCACCGACTACACCGGCTTCGGCACACCAGGTCCGAATCTGTATCTCGTCGGACAAGCAGAGGCTCGCGACGTCGTGAACTCCGTGCGCGCTGCACGCAATATTCCTGACGCGCATGCCAGCACGAACTGGATCGTGTGGGGTCACTCGCAGGGCGGTCACTCAGCGCTGTGGACAGGTCACCTCGCCAAAGAGCTCGCACCTGAACTCACCTTGAAGGCCGTCGCTGCCGCAGCACCGGCAGCCGAACTGCCCGACATCATCGATGCACAGTGGCAAACAGCAGTCGGCTGGGCCATCGGCCCAGAAGTTGTCAGCTCGTGGCCGCACTACTACCCCAATCTCAATGCCAAGGGTTTCGTCTCTGCAGCGGGCCTGCGCAATACCGAGCGCCTGGCGAATGAGTGCATCGTTCCTGCAGCTCTCGAAGGTTTCGTGCGCACTGACTTCGGCCAGAACTACTTCGAGCAGAAGCCCACTGACAATCCGTCTTGGACCGCAGCAGCCACGGAGCAAACGCCTGCTCCCCTGCCGGCTTCGATGCCGGTCTTCGTCGCGCAGAGCATCGCCGACACTGTCGTGCTCGCCTGGCCCAATGCAAAGCTGCAGAACGAGTGGTGCGCTGCTGGCTCCGACATCACGATGGCATGGCTCGGAGTTGTCTCGCATCAGGACACTGCAATGACAGTTGGCCCAGAGGCTGTTGCATGGATAGACGATCGCTTCCACGATCGTCCGACAATTCGCACGTGCGATGTCCCGCCGCCCGTTGCACCGAGCGCGAACTGACTACTCCGCGGTGAGCGGGCCGTTCTTCGCCTGCGGGAAGTAGTTCTGCCCGATACCCGAGCTGCGCTTGGGAACCATGACCGAGCGGAACCACGACACGATTTCGTCACCATGCTGGTTCAGTCCGCGAGTCTTCATGCGAACGATGCCCATCTCCGGACGCGATGAACTCTCGCGCACGTCAAGGCAGATCGACTCGGCGTAGATGGTGTCGCCAATGTACACCGGATGAGTGAGCTTGATGTCTGTCCAGCCGAGATTGGCAACAGCATTCTGGCTCATGTCGATGACCGACAGGCCCAGCACCAGAGCAACAGTCAGGCCGGAGTTCACGATGATTCGTCCGCCGGTGATCGGGTTCGACTCCGCGAGGTGAGCATTGAAGTGGTTCTGATTCGTGTTGCAGGTCAGCTGCGTGAACCACGTGGAATCAGTCTCGGAGATCGTGCGTCCGAAAGGATGCTGGTAGGTGGTGCCCACCTCGAAGTCCTCGAGGAAACGGCCGAGCTGTGCAGGAACGATGTTGGTCATGCGTGCATCCTGCCGCATGGAAGGTCACCCCAGTAAGGCTTGGAGTGTGAGGTGCGTGACCTTATTCGCCGTTGCGCTCGCGCCAGCGCTCTTCCATGCGATCCATGAACCCGGGCTTGGCCTGCTTGGCCTTCGCCGCGGGCTTGGCCGATGCACCCTCAGCGGAGTCGGTGATGACAACCGGGGCGCGGAAGGCGGAGTAGGTGACTGCGGCACCGAGAAGCATGACGACGAAGCCGACAACACCCAGAGCAATGATCATCGTGGCCACACCGGCGATGACCAGGCCCATGCCTGCGAAGATCGCGAGCACGCCCATGGCTGCCTTGCCTCGTGAGCCACGACCAGCGGTGGTGGTGCGGAGGTTATTGGCGAAGGTGGGATCTTCGGCGTAGAGGGCGCGCTCCATCTGCTCGAGAAGGCGCTGCTCATGCTCAGAGAGCGGCATCGTGACCTCCTTCTTTCCTCGCAGTGGGCGGCGTGAACTGCCGTCCCCATAAATATAGGCGGGGTTCGCGACATTGGAAACCCCAGCACCCCCTCGTGGCGGGCTAATCCTCCTCGTCGACCTCGTATTCCACGAGGCGAGCCGGGCGCACCGCCTGGGAGCCGAAGCGGGCCCGAAGGGAATCGACCGCGAGTTCGGCCTCACGATGGCCCAGTTCAGGCTCCCCCAGGGCCAGCTGCCGACTGGCTTCGTCGACGGGGATCAGGCCCTCGGCCTTCACCCCGACCAGGCGAATGCGAGCACGCTGCAGACCCAGGGCCTCGTAGAGCATGCGTGAGGTGTCGTAGAGCTCCTTGCCCACATCGGTCGGGCTGGCCAGGGTGCGCGAGCGAGTGATGGTGGTGAAGTCGGAGAAGCGCACCTTGATGGCGATGGTGCGCGCGACGTAACCGGACCGGCGCAGCCGACCGCCCACCTGATCGGCGAGGGCGCGCAGATGCGCATGGATCACCTCAGGATCGTCGACATCGGTGCCGAAGGTTTCCTCATTACTGATGCTCTTCTCCGGCTCATGCGGAAGAACCGAGCGATCATCGCGGCCCCAGGAGAGCTCATGCAGATGAGCACCAGTCGCATCGCCAATCGCACGCTGCAGCGTGGCCACCGGAGTGTTCGCGATATCGCCGACTGTGCGCAGGCCGAGGCGCACCAGTTGCTCCTCAGTCTTCTCGCCGACTCCCCACAGCGCGCCAACCGGCAGCGGATGCAAGAACGCGATGACCTCCTGCTGCGGGATCACCAGCAGACCGTCGGGCTTGCAGCGCGTGGAGCCCAGCTTTGCCACGAACTTGCTAC
>CANFQC010000061.1 GCA_947449035.1 Actinomycetota bacterium | reverse complement strand
TTTGGCACCTCGATGTCGGCTCGTCGCATCCTGGGGCTGGAGTAGGTCCCAAGGGTTGGGCTGTTCGCCCATTAAAGCGGTACGCGAGCTGGGTTTAGAACGTCGTGAGACAGTTCGGTCCCTATCCGCCACGCGCGCAGGAGATTTGAGAGAATCTGCCCCTAGTACGAGAGGACCGGGGTGGACGAACCTCTGGTGTGTCAGTTGTTCTGCCAAGAGCACTGCTGATTAGCTACGTTCGGAAAAGATAACCGCTGAAAGCATCTAAGCGGGAAACTTGTCTCAAGATGAGATCTCCCACAGGGTTAACCTGGTAAGGCCCCCAGCTAGACGACTGGGTTGATAGGCCGGATGTGGAAGTGCGGTAACGCATGGAGCTGACCGGTACTAATAGGCCGAGGACTTGCCTCTTATACTAAAAATTCGCGTCCACTGTGTGGTTCCCGAGATTCGATCGGGAACCTAAGCACCTCGAAAGAGTTGTGCTTATTTTCGTTGAAATCTCAATAGAGTTTCGGCGGCCATAGCGAGAGGGAAACGCCCGGCTCCATTCCGAACCCGGAAGCTAAGCCTCTCAGCGCCGATGGTACTGCACGGGTGACTGTGTGGGAGAGTAGGACGCCGCCGGACAATTTTTCAACAAAGGCCACCTTCGGGTGGCCTTTGTTGTTTGTGGCGACAATGCCCCTACTGTGGGGCACATCGAAGGGAATGGCGATGCCAGCAGCAGGTAGTTCACGTGGGGGATCAGAGCGCAAGCCTTCCTCCGGACGTCCGTCGAGTGGCGGTCGACCCGGCTCCCCGTCTCGGTCCACCAGTGGCAAACCAGCCTCATCGTCACGATCTGGTAAGCCCGGTACTGGCGGTCGACCGCCAGCCGGCAAACCATCTTCGGGGCGTTCGACCTCTGCAAAGCCATCGTCGGGTTCGCGTGGATCCACAGCAGGAGCCGGCCGGAGCGATTCCCGTGATTCGCGTGATGATCGTCGCACAACGTCCCGTTCGTCCGATGCGAGAGCTCCGCGCTCCAACGGGCGTCCAGACACGCGTGATGATCGTCGTGGGTCTGCGCGTCCAGATTCACGTGCGCCTCGCTCCTCGGATTCGCGTGATGATCGTCGTGGGTCTGCGCGTCCAGATTCGCGAGCTCCTCGGTCCTCGGACCGCCGTGACGATCGTCGCGATGATCGTCGTTCTGACGATCGACGTCCTGCGGGTGGTTCTCGTAGTAGTGCTCCGAGTCGCTCCTCGTCGTCGGATCGGCGAAGTGCGCCTAGTTCGCGTCCTACGTCCGGTGGTCCTCGACGCTCAGGTGATCGTTATGAGCGTGAGGAGCGCCCGCAGCGCACCGAGCGCGTTCGCGAACCGCACATTGCCGATGAAATCAAGGCTGAACAGCTCGATAAGTCGATAGCGCTCGAACTTCGCACCCTTCCGGATGGACTCGCTGAGATCGTTGCGCGCCACTTAGTAGCGGCGGATCTTGCGATGCAGAACGAGGATTTCGCCCTTGCGGCTGAACATGTTGGCGCTGCCAAGCGTCGAGCCGGTCGTTCTTCCGTGGTGCGTGAAGCGGCAGGAATCGTGGCGTATCAGTCAGGGAACTTCGCTGAAGCCTTAACAGATCTACGCGCCGTGCGCCGCATGACCGGATCGAATTCATTGCTACCGCTTATAGCTGACTGCGAACGGGGCTTGGGCAAGCCTCAGAAGGCACTTGACACCATCAAGGCTGTCGCCAATAGCAAGCTTTCTCCTGAGCTGCGATCAGAATTGTTGATAGTCAGTGCCGGCGCTCGCGCCGACATGGGCAAGCTCGATGCTGCCATCGTCACGCTTCAGGTTCCCGAACTGACCAAACTGCCACCGGGAACCCCACGTGCGCGTCTTCAGTACGCGTACGCCGATCTCCTGCTTACCGCCGGGCGCATTAATGAGGCCTGGGAGTGGATGGAGCGTGCTGCGGGTTCGGATATAGACGGTGATACCGATGCAGCGGAGCGGTGCGAGGAGTTTGCCGGGATCAGCTTCACTGAGGAAGAACTCGATAGCGACACCTGACGCACCCCAAATCCTGTTGAGGCGCGTCGGTTTTCCACACGTGAATGAAAGCGTTCAAGCGTCCACATCTTGATCGTGAAGATCGTGCTACCTGAAAACTAGGCACATTCTTGGGTTCCCATCACCAACTCAAAGGGGATTCATGAACCAGCACGTAAATGAAGTGCGTTTGGTCGGTCGGTTGGGGAGCAACGTCGACGCGCGTGAACTTCCTAGCGGTACTGTGCTGACGAATTTCAGCATCATCATCGATCGTCCGGCACGGGAGGTGCATGGGCGCACGAAGGTCGACACAATTGCCTGTCAGACCACCCGGGCCACCGTGGCTGGTCGACTCCAGCGGCTTGAGCATGGCCAGGTGATCGAAATCTCCGGTGTCCTTCGTAGAAGGTTCTGGAAGGCGGGGGGCGGGCTAGCCAGTGCCACCGAGGTAGATGTTCGTCAACTCCTTCTCGTGAGAGAAGCTTCCTGAGTTGTGTTGGGCCTGGTCACCGCTTCTCGGGGTCCATGACACGATTCACCCATGTCGGATGAGTCAGCCGGGGCCCCTGAGGGCAGCGTGTATGAGTGGTTTCAAAGAGCGCAGGAATTTCTCGCAAGCGGGAATGCAGACGCCGCCCTCCAACTTCTGTACCGAGTCAAAGCCGAGGATTCCTCGACGTCGGTTCTGGAAGCACTCGGTCGAGCTCTCTTTGATGCACGCAGGTACGTTGAGGCTGAATCAGTCTTTCGTGAGTTGTGTGAACGAGTGCCATCTGACGACTTCGCCCACTACGGACTCGGTGTCTCGTTGTGGCGTCTCCAGGAGTTCACACTCGCTCGAGATGAGCTGGCAATGGCGTTCGTGATGCGACCAGACCGTTCAGAGTATGGAAAGGCCCTCGGCCAGGTTCGAGCTACCTTGCGCGCCCGCGCCGATGGTGGTCTACCAGCCAATGGTCCGATCTCCGGACAAGGCCCAGCCGCGGATCTCAATCCCGTGATCACCTTCCCTGTCGAGGACACGTGACAGCGCTATGCGACGACCATGATGTCGTGTTCTTTGACCTCGATGGCGTGATCTATATCGGACGCAATGCGGTACAGCACGCTGCCGAAGTCGTCAGTGAATTGAAGGCGCGCGGAATCGGATGCTGTTTCGTCACGAACAATGCGGCCCGAACTCCAATCGAAGTAGCCCAGCACTTGACCGATCTCGGGATCCCGACTCTCGATAGTGAAGTCGTGACCGGTTCTCAGGCTGGAGCGAGCCTGATGCGCGATTTCGTCGCCCCTGGGTCAAAGGTGCTGGCCGTGGGTGGACCAGGTGTCGCGGCGGCACTCATCGAGCGCGGATTCGTACCTGTCT
Organism: Actinomycetota bacterium; assembly: GCA_947449035.1. Taxonomy (GTDB): domain Bacteria; phylum Actinomycetota; class Actinomycetes; order S36-B12; family S36-B12; genus CAIKZY01. Next base: position 6,062 of record CANFQC010000061.1, on the reverse strand, counting down.
TCAGCAACGACGATGAGCCTCAGGCAGTCATGCAAGGTTTCGGACCTCAATTGTCCTGGAGTGATCTGGCAGAAGCCTGTTACGCGCTGCGTCGAGGTATTCCCTGGATCGCCACCAATATGGACTCCACGTTCCCGACCGGACGTGGGCTAGCTCCCGGAAACGGTTCGTTGGTCATGGCCGTTGCACATGCGACCGGTCGGCAACCTGATGCGGTTGCGGGGAAGCCTGAGAAGTCCCTCTTCGACGAAGCTGTAGCCCGCACCAAAGCCGTGCGAGGCCTGATGGTGGGTGACCGCCTCGACACCGATATCGCTGGTGGAAATCGTGCCGGCATGCAAACCCTCCTGGTCCTGACTGGCGTGTGCACGCGAGGGGATTCAGCCGCTGCGAAAGGCGATGAGATTCCGACCTACGTCGGCGAAGATCTCCGAAGCCTGTTGGTCGAACCAGTACTGTGGAGCGACACGATAGGAGGCATCCATGCTTGACGATATTCGTGGCTATCTGCAGATGGCCAGTGGTCTCACGGAGGTCACTGCAGCGAAGGCGCGTGAAATCGCCATGGCGCTGGTAGGCCAAGGAATGAACCTGAGCACCAAGGCACCTGACGTTGTCGGTCAAGTACAGGAACTTGCCGATGATCTTGTTGCGACGAGCAAGGGCAATCGGGATCTCCTGACGGGCATGATCCGAACAGAGGTAGACAAAGCCGTGGGTCGAATGGGTTTTGTCCGTGAGGATGAACTCGCGGCATTGCGTCGCCACGTGCAACGTCTGGAATCTGAGATTGGTGAGCTGCGCACAGAGGTCGCCCAACGCCCAGTCGAAGCTTCGATCACTACGGTCGAGGCAGATGCCCCGGCTCCAAAGAAGAAGATCTACTTAGAGGACTCCGATAATGGATAACGACATGGTTCGCGCTGACGTCGGCGACAACGTGGAAGAGCTCATGGTTCTTGAGGACGCGCCTGTCGAACTGGTGCTTGAGGTCTGGGAGCCCACTGGTGATGCGGTGGTTGACGCTGCACTGGAGGACCTCCGAACCCTCGATTTCGCTGAACTCGGCGATCACGTCGAGATCTTCAGTTCCATCCATGATCAGCTTCGCGGACGGCTGACCGATCTCAGCGATTCCGCTCGCTCCTGATTCATGGCCCTGCGTCGGCTCGATGCCGAGCTCACTCGACGAGGTCTAGCACGATCCCGAGAGCATGCTCGTGACCTGATCGCTTCTGGCGCCGTGGTTGTTCGGGGCACCGTCGCTGCAAAACCTGCGACGCAGGTAAATGACTTCGATTCCATCGTGGTTCAAGCCGATGAGGTCGGCCACGGATACGTGTCGCGTGGTGCGGTGAAACTTGCTGGGGCACTTGATCACTTCACCGAGATCACAGTGGCCGATCGACTCTGCCTTGACGCCGGTGCATCGACAGGTGGGTTCACAGAAGTGCTGCTGCGTCGCAACGCGGCTAGCGTACTTGCCGTCGATGTGGGCTATGGGCAATTGGCCTGGTCGCTTCGTACAGATGATCGTGTGCACGTGTACGAACGCATGAATGTTCGTTCCATGACAGCGGATGATTTCCCATTTCGCCCAAGCCTCGTTGTCGCGGATCTTTCCTTTATCTCCCTGGAAGTCGTTCTCCCGGCGATGCGCGCCACTTCATCACCCGAGGCGGAGTACCTCTTGATGGTCAAGCCTCAATTCGAGGTCGGACGTGAATCTGTCGGTGACGGAGTAATCCGAGATCCTGGCCTCCGTGCTGGCGCGGTGGAGAAGGTGGCTACCTGTGCGGCCGGACTTGGTCTGTCGACACAGGGTGTTGTTGCCAGTCCCTTGCCTGGACCGAGCGGGAATGTGGAGTTCTTCCTATGGCTCTCGGCAGGGGAACCGGTGGCCGATACCCTCAAGTCAATGATCGACCGCGCAATCGAGGAGGGACCGCAGTGAAGCCTTCACGGGTACTGCTGACCATCAACCCTGCTCGCGAAGAGGCTCGGCAGCTGGGCGCAACAGTTATCTCTGCGCTAAGGGAGGCTGGCGTGGAGATTGTCGTCGCCGCTGATGACGCGAACTTGTGGCCCGAGGCGGCCCAGCCGGGCGCATCGGTAGCGCCGGCAGACGACCATGCCGGTGATGGGTGCCAGTTGGTCGTCGTACTCGGAGGCGACGGAACTATTCTGAGAGCGGCAGAACGTGCTCGGTTTGCGGGTGTGCCGATTCTGGGAGTAAACCTCGGCCATGTCGGTTTTCTGGCCGAAGCGGAATCAGAAGATGCTGTTGCCGTTGTGACTGCAATCGTCAATGGCGAGTGGACGGTTGAGGAACGCATGGCACTTGACGTCCGAGTGTTGGTCAACGGTGTAGAGCAGCATCGTACCTGGGCGTTGAACGAAATCAGTGTTGAGAAGATCGCTCGTGAACACATGATTGATCTCGTTGTTGAGATTGATGGGCGACCGCTCTCCAATTGGGGCTGCGATGGTGTGGTGTGCTCCACTCCCACCGGTTCAACTGCCTATGGATTCTCCGCCGGAGGCCCAGTGGTGTGGCCAGAAGTGTCGGCGATCATGGTCGTCCCACTGAGCGCACATGCGTTGTTCGCGCGGCCGCTGGTCGTTTCTCCTCTAAGTGTGGTCGCCTTCGAGTTGCAGACCTCATCCCATGCAGTGCTTTCTGCCGACGGGCGTCGCATGCTCGATGTTCAAGGCGGCTCACGCATCGAAGTGAGGCGAGCGGAACAGTCCATCAAGTTCGCTCGCATCGTGACAGCGCCATTCACTGATCGCTTGGTTGCCAAGTTTGATCTTCCCGTGACCGGTTGGCGCGGTCGACGTGATTGAGAGCATTCGGATTCGCAATCTTGGTGTGATCTCCGAAACTCAGATCAGCTTGACGCGCGGATTAACGGCCGTCACCGGTGAGACGGGGGCAGGCAAGACCATGCTCCTGACCGGCCTCTCGTTATTGATGGGAGGTAAGGCCGACCCCGCAATCGTGCGACACGGAAGTGAGCGGGCCGATGTTGACGGGGAATGGATACTGGCCGGTTCCTCCGCTCAGGTGGTCCGTGATCGACTGGAGGAGGCTGGCGCTGACATTGAATCCTCCGACGAGTCTGTCTCATTCACTATGTCGCGCACGGTGGCCAGTGAGGGACGCAGCAGGGCATTTGCCGGCGGACGATCCGTTCCGGCATCGGTGCTCGACGAAGTATGCAGTGAGCTCATTGCCGTGCACGGTCAATCAGACCAGTTGCGCCTGAAGAGCCCAGCAAAACAACGTGATCTTCTTGATCGATTTGGTGGAAAACAGGTTGACTCCTCGCTTCAGAGCTATCGATCGGTGCATCGGTCATGGACCGCTGCACGGACTCGGCTTAATGAATTGCGGTCCACGTCTTCCGCGCGGATTGCCGAGGCTCGGCGTCTAACTGACTCCGTTGCCGAAATCGATTCTGTGGCACCCCTTCCTGGGGAGGATGCCGAACTTGATCGTCAGGCGGCGATCCTGGCGAACTCTGGCGGGCTCCTGGTTGATATCCAGGAAGCTCGTGTGCGTCTGGTGGGGGAAGACTCAGGCAGTGCAGCCGATGATGCCGTGGCATCACTCCATGTCGCGATCCGAGCTTTAGAGCGAGCCGCTCAGATTGACGCAAGCCTTGAACCACTCGTCCATCGCGTCAGGGAAACTGCCGTGTCGCTCTCCGATGTGGGTATCGAGCTTGCCTCCTATTCGGCAGATATCGACGCGGATCCGACCCGCCAGGCGTGGGTGGAGGAGCGGCGAAGTGCTCTCACTGCACTCAAGCGAAGGTATGGAGCGTCCGTTGACGAGATTCTGGCTTGGGCGGAGGAATCGCGAGCCTTGATCGCTGAGGTTGCAGACGATGATTCGACGATCGCTGATCTAGAGTCAGACGTTGCTCAACTCGAGAGGGACCTTAGGTCCGCCGCGACAGAGTTGTCGCAGGCTCGAAACAAGGCCGGCGCGATACTTGGCACCTCAGTCACGAATGAACTCCATGAACTAGCGCTGCCAGACGCGGAATTCTCAGTGCGCGTGGCCTCCGCCGAGGATTCGGCAGCTTGGGGCTCACATGGGGCAGATCAGGTGGAATTCTTGCTACGTGCCCACAAAGGCGGTCCTGCTCGTCCGCTCGCGGTGTCGGCGTCAGGCGGCGAACTCTCTCGCGTGATGCTGGCCATTGAGGTGGTTCTCGCGGGGGCAGACCCCATAGACACCTTTGTCTTCGATGAGGTTGATGCCGGAATCGGTGGTCGAGCAGCCGTCGAGGTCGGACGCAAATTGGCACGCCTGGGCCGAACCTCACAGGTTCTCGTCGTGACGCATTTACCTCAGGTTGCGGCCTTCGCCGACGTCCAGCTGGTCGTGAGCAAAGGAGCCGATGGCATGGTCACGTCCTCACACGTGAGCGCAGTTACAGGTGAGACAAGAGTGACTGAACTCGTGCGAATGCTGTCGGGACTCGAAGATTCGGCGGCCGGCGCTGCGCATGCGCAAGAACTCCTCGACCTCGCCGATGCCGCCCGCGCGTCCTGGAATACCTGACTCCAACCACTGATAGTCTGACCTTCCGTGGACCGCAGCCGACAAACCAAGCATGTATTCGTCACCGGAGGCGTGGCCTCCTCTCTCGGCAAAGGACTGACGGCGTCAAGCCTCGGGAACCTGCTTTCGGCGCGCGGCCTGCGCGTCACAATGCAAAAACTTGATCCCTACTTGAACGTTGACCCTGGAACGATGAACCCGTTCCAGCACGGCGAAGTCTTTGTCACCGACGATGGCACCGAGACTGATCTCGACATCGGCCATTACGAGCGCTTCCTCGACACCGATCTACATGGGTCAGCGAACGTGACGACTGGGCAGGTGTATTCGACAGTCATCGCCAAGGAGCGTCGCGGGGAGTACCTCGGTGACACGGTCCAGGTAATTCCGCACATCACCAACGAAATCAAGTCACGTATCCGTCGAATGGCTACCGCCGATGTAGATGTTGTCATTACCGAAGTCGGTGGAACCGTCGGTGACATCGAATCGCTACCCTTCCTCGAATCCGTGCGCCAGGTTCGGCACGAGATCGGTCGCGACAATGTTTTCTTCCTGCACGTGTCTTTGCTGCCCTACATCGGCCCGTCGGGGGAGTTGAAGACCAAGCCCACTCAGCATTCCGTCGCAGCCCTGCGGAGTATCGGCATTCAGCCGGATGCGATCGTCCTGCGGGCTGATCGCCCCGTACCGGCAGCGATCAAGCGCAAGATCTCGCTGATGTGCGACGTTGACCAGGAAGCCGTGGTTGCGGCAACGGATGCGCCCAGCATCTACGACATTCCTAAGGTGCTGCACGCGGAGGGTCTCGACGCATACGTGATCCGTCGCCTCGATCTTCCCTTCCGCGACGTTGACTGGACTACCTGGGACAAGTTGCTTCGTCGCGTGCATCAACCTGCGCATGAGGTAACCATCGGACTCGTTGGTAAGTACATCGATCTTCCTGACGCGTACCTATCTGTAACAGAGGCAATTCGTGCGGGCGGCTTCCACAACGACGCGAAGGTCAGCATTCGCTGGGTTAGCAGCGACGATTGCGCGACTCCCGAAGGTGCGGCTAAGGCCCTCGGTGATCTCGACGGAATCTGTGTCCCCGGTGGATTCGGGGTGCGAGGAATCGAAGGCAAGCTCGGTGCCTTGACCTATGCCCGCGAAACTGGCCTTCCGACCTTGGGCCTTTGCCTTGGACTGCAGTGCATGGTCATTGAGTACGCCCGCACTGTGGTGGGTCTCGAGGGAGCGAATTCCCTGGAATTCGACGAGTCCACTGCCCACCCGGTGGTCTCGACGATGGCCGATCAGCGCGATGTTGTCTCTGGCGAAAGGGACATGGGCGGCACCATGCGCCTGGGCCTGTACCCGGCCAAGCTTGCGGAAGGCTCGCAGGTCGCCAAGACCTATGGACTGCCGTACATCGACGAGAGACACCGTCACCGATTCGAAGTGAACAACGCCTATCGGGCGCCGCTGGAGGAAAAGGGAT
>CANFQC010000060.1 GCA_947449035.1 Actinomycetota bacterium | reverse complement strand
GGTAAACCCAAGAAGTTCGACGTTACGTTCATTGGTGCTCTTTACGACTATCGAGCCGAATTGATCGAGCAGTTGCGAGCGAGTGGTTTCGCGGTTGCCGTCAATCCGCACCGCGCCGACGAGACCAAGACCTATCACGAGAGTCGGGCGAATCAACCGACTTATCTTGACTACATGGCCGGCCTCGCACAAAGCGAGCTCACGATCAATTTCTCCCTCGCCAGCGGTGGTCCGCACGAGCAGTACAAGATTCGCGTGCAGGAGGCGTCGCTGGTCGGCTGCATCTGCCTGACCGATGACAAGGAACGCAGTCGCCTGTTCTTCAAGCCCAATGAGTACGCCTACTTCGAGTCAATTGCCACGCTCAATAGCGTGGTCACCGCGCGACTCGCAGATCGTGATCAGCTCCGCCGAGATCAAGCCGATGCACGGATTCGCGCACTTGATCTGGCGAAGTATGACTTTTGGGGCCGGCTCGAAGACGGCCTGGTGGCACGCGGCCTCCGGCCACTCACCAATATGAAACCGCCGACGCTGCCTCGTTAGTCGCTGGCTAGCCTTTCGCGGAAGTGGGCGACCGTGGTCGCCAAGCCCTCCCTGAGCGCGATTGTCGGCTCCCAGCCCAGAGTCGTGCGAGCACGCGTGATGTCGGGCTGGCGCCGGGTCGGGTCGTCGGTGGGCAGCGGCAGTCGAATCGTCCCTGGATCACTGCCCACCGCTGCGATGACCTCAGCGGCCAGCTCACTCATCGTGAACTCACCCGGATTACCCAGGTTAATCGGACCGGTGACCTCGGAACCTGTGGCCATCATCGCGATAAGCCCTGAGACAAGATCATCGACGAAGCAAAAGGAACGCGTCTGGCTTCCATCGCCATAGATCGTGAGCGGCTCACCGCGTAGAGCTGACACGATGAAGTTAGAAACCACTCGACCGTCTTCCGGATGCATCCGCGGGCCATATGTATTGAAGATGCGCACGACCTTGATCTGAAGCTGATGCTGTCGCCAGTAGTCGAAGAACAATGTCTCGGCTGCCCGCTTACCCTCGTCGTAGCAGGCGCGCGGGCCGATGGGATTCACGTTGCCCCAGTAATCCTCCGACTGCGGGTGTACTTGTGGGTCGCCGTAAACCTCCGAGGTCGAGGCGAGCAGGATCTTGGCTCCGGTGCGCTTGGCCAAGCCCAGCATGTTGATTGAGCCATGCACGGCAGTCTTCGTGGTCGAGACAGGGTCCCGCTGGTAGTACACGGGTGAAGCTGGGCAAGCCAGGTGATAGATCTCATCGACCTCGACGAAGAGCGGGAAGGTGACATCGTGGCGCATCAGTTCAAACCGGGGATTCGAGATCAGGTGCTCGACATTCGCTCGGCTTGAGGAGTAGAAGTTGTCGACGCACAGGACTTCCGCACCCGAGTCGAGCAGTCGCTCGCACAGGTGCGAGCCGATGAACCCGGAGCCGCCGGTAACGAGTATTCGCTTTGACTGCGCCGTCATGACTTCCTCTTCACCATGCGCTTAACGTACCGCGTGGCCAGGCGCACGAGACCGGGGTACGAGGCTTCGTACACCTGGCGCATCAGCCACCGATCAGCCCTCTCGTCAAGCTCGGCTTGAGGACACGAATCAGAAAGCGTGAATGTCTCGGTCTCGCGGAGGTACCTCGGCCGGCGTCGAGTGTGGGTCGCATCCGCGTGGAATCCGACGTTCGCGACGAGATTCACCGGCGGCGCCACGGTCAGGTGATTCCGACGCATGCAGGCGTACACGAACTGGAGATCCCATGTGTCAATGGCGTGACGCGCCATGAGGTCGAAGTTCGCAGACCAAAGCAGCTTTGCCGGGCGAGTGCCACCCATGGCGTACTTCATGGCCGAGGCATCCCAGCCTTCTCGCCAGCCGGCGATATCAAAGTCGTACTCATTCCACACGCGCCGCCAGGTGGCCCAGCCCCAGACCAGGGGAACGCGTGTCAGGCGGGGGGTAGTGGAGTCGCTCTGATCCGCGGGGGGAATGAAGTTAGTTCCGGTAACGCACGCGACCTGAGGGTCAGTTGCGTGCGCATCAAGCATGGCCTCAACGTAGGGGAAGAAATCTGGGGCAGGGAGGATGTCATCTTCCAGGATGATTCCGCGTTCCTCACGCTCAAAGAACCACGTGATCGCTCCTGAGACACCTCGCCCGCAGCCAAGGTTCTGCTCACGAAAGAGGGTGAATACCTCGCAGTTCCAGTCAATTGAGCTTGCGAGCTCCTGGCAGGCACGGACCTTGTCGACCTCACCTTGTCGATCGGGTCTGGGGCCATCGACAGCGAGGTACACCCGCGGTGGGGCAACAACGCGAATGCGCTCGATGACCTCGGCGAGAAGCTCCGGGCGATTGAAGCCGATGAGGAGCACGGCCTCGCTGCAGCGGAAGGTCACTTCTCGGACTCGCCGAGGCGCTCTTCGAGTTCAGTGATTCGTGCTGAGAGCAGAGCGCTCTCCTCGGCGAGACGCCTGATCTTGGCCTCATGCCGGCTCAACTCATAACTGAGCTGAATTCCTACGAGCACGAGAAGTAAGAGCGTGACGAAGAACAGCAGGTTCGACGGCACTTCGATTCCCACGAGATTGCTGAACCAGCGCACGATGCCGGGGAAAAGCGCGAGCACGATGGCCACAAGCGAGACGAACAGCCACAGGACTGCGTACTTCTCCTTGAGGATTCCGCGGCGAAGGAGCCAGATGTTGAAGCCGAAAATCACCGCAGCTGCCGCAACTGCCAGGATCGTGAGGGTTGAGACGCTCACTCGACATCACCACTATCCGGGTTACGGGTTTGCTGCAGGGCCGTGACGATCAGAGCAAGGCTTGCCCGGCCAAGATAAAGCGTGGCCCAGAGGGCGTTCTTGCTCGGGCGCCCGTACTCACGGAAGTACATCGTGACCGGCGCTTCCTTGATTCGCAGCCCAGAGCGGCTCGCGATGGCGAGTGAGCCAACCGTGTCGCCTAGATACTCGGCCGGGTAATGCACGGCAAAGAGGGCGATGGCTCTCGGTCCTGCGGAACGGAAACCCGACGTGGGATCAGAGATGCGGCTATGAGCCATGCGGCTGATCGCTGCCGACAACATCTTCATCGCCCACTTGCGCGGTCCCCACACTCCGTAGGTCGAGTTCGGGTGGAAACGGGTGCCGACCACGATGTCTGCATCGTCAAGGCCGTCGATGAGGGCATCGAGTTCAGCCGGCTCGTGCTGCCCATCGGCATCGACCTGCACCATCGCTTCGTAACCATTGCGCGCCGCGTACAAAAAGGCAGTGCGCATCGCCCCGCCCACACCGACGTTGAAGGGGAGGATTGCGACCTGTGCCCCGGCCGCTTCAGCCACCTGGGCGGTTCGATCGGTGGAGCCATCGCTTACCACCAGGATGTCGGCGTCGGGGCGGTGCTCCTTGACCTTGCCGATCACTCCGGCGATCGAGGGCTCCTCGTTCCAGGCGGGGATTGCCACGAGAGTCCTCCGGAAAGCCATGGGGGAACGCTATCTCAAGCGTGAGGGAGATCCCCTCCGCACGCGTGGCGAGAGCTGAGGTGGCGAGACCGCTTCCGTGCGCCTAGGAGGCGAGCACGGATGTGTAGACGCGGGCAGTCTGCTCTGCGCAACGGTGCCAGGTGAACTCACGGCTGCGCGCAAGGCCGGCCAATCGCATGCTCGACCGTACGTCGGGGTAGTTGAGCACTTCGTTCAGACGACTCGCGAGCTGCTCGATGTTGCCCGGCGTGAAGTAGCGAGCAGCCTTGCCGCCGACCTCGGGAAGGGAAGAAGTGTCGGACAGGATCTGCGGCGCACCGCAGGCCATGCCTTCCAATGTCGGCAGTCCGAAGCCTTCGTACCTGGAGGGAACGACACAGCACTCTGAGTTGGAGTAGTACGCCGGAAGATCGGATTCACTCGGCAACATCCATCTGACGCGACCACGAAGGGCAGGCGAACTCCATTGCCTGGCTTCATCAGGGGTCGGGGCGCCGCCACCTATGTACACGAGGGTGACGTCCGGGTGATCGGCAGCGACGCGAGAGAAGGCCTCGGTCAGGGTCCACGCATCCTTGTAGCCCGATCGTGTGCCGACATGCAGGATGTATCGATCAGGGAGTGATGACGGCCTATCGGCGCGTGGTGCGAACAGCTCGCTGGCTCCGAGATAGGTGACCGATATCGGTGCTTGAAGATCCGGCCATACCCTCAGCAGATCTGACTTCGTGGATTCCGAGATGCAGATGATGTGATCTGCCTTCTCGAGGAACCGACGTTTTTGCGTGACGAAATCCAGCCGACGTTTCGTGTGCCGCATCAGCTCGGGAATCATGTCGTACACGGTCACTACGCGGGGGGTACCGCGATAACGCCCAAGAGCCGTCGGCAGATAAAAAGTGTGGTGAACAAGTTCGGGTCGACCTGCCGGCTTTCGCATTCGAGCTAGTCGACTCAGCGAATCGAAGGCATTCGTGGCATCACGGGCGCCAAATACACGACGAGTTTCCGGATTACGAAGGATGTACTCGTTAACAATTGGTGCATCAAACGGGGTGAGACCCACACGAAGTTCCTTATGCGCCAAGAATTCAAGCGCAAGCTCGTAGAACAGCCTTGAGATTCCACCGTGGGCCTGGATGGCGAAAATTTGCTCATCGATGGCCACTCTCATCGAAGTGCTTTTCGTGTTCGGTGATATGTCTTGAACTTAGAAATCACGCGCGGCGCGCAGACTCTGCAATGGTGGTGGCGAATGCCTTCCACGTGGGGATGTCATCCTCGCTGCACTCGCTGCGAAGCTGATCAATGCGTTGCAACACTGGGCCGTCGAAGAGTTGGGCGAACTGATCGTCAGCTATCGCATCGACGCGCACAGCACCGCGCCCGACCATGAGCTCGGCTGCGGGCTGGATGCCGTCGAAGATCACCGGGGTGCCGAGCCTGATCGCCTCGAGTACTGGGATGCCGTAGCCCTCAGTTCCGACGGAGAGGAAGACATCGGCATCAGCGATCTCAGCATGCACGCGCTCATCATCGGCATCACGGATCCAGGTGATCGGGAGACCCTCGTCGATCGCTTCTTGGATCGCTGAGTTGATGGCCTCGTCGGAGGCTGACGGGCGGCCAACAAAGACGAGCTCGGCGTTGGTGCCGCCGCCGATGGCCTGACGGAAGCCGGCCAGGATCTCGACCGGCATCTTGCGTGCTTCGAGGGTGCCGAGGCGAAGGAATCGAAGTGGGGTATCGGGCTGCTTTTCGCGCGGCTGGTTCGCGCTCTCGGCAGATTGCTGAGGCAGATGATCGCCACCAGGGTGCGCGACCACGGTGGTCTTGCGCAGGTCTCGACGCAGGCGTCCGGTGATCTCATCAGCCGCGTAGTCGCTGATGCAGATCACGGAGTCGACCCGCGTGAGGTGGCGGAAGTATTCGCTCACCCAACCGGCGGAACCTGGCACGAAGCGGTAATTCGCCGGGTGGGTCATCGGGAGGGCGTCGTAGCCGATCATCGAGACCGGCATGCACTTCTGGAAGATCTCCAGGCGCTCGAGAACGCTCGGCAGATAGGAGACCTCGGGCAATAGCCAGGCGTCGTGGACAGCCAGAAGATCACCCAGGCCCAAGAGCGGGCCTTCCTGAGCCTCGATAAACGTCCTGACGAGCTCCCTGAGGTCCACATCGATCGAGCGCGGAGCGAAGGGAATATCGAGTAGCTCGGCAGCCTGCTGGGGTTCTAGGAGCCGGAATCGCCCCCCCACTGGCACCACGAAGGCGGCCGGGATTTCGGCGGGCCAGTGGAGGGCGAGTTGCTGGAGCACCCGCTGGATGCCTGAGCCGTAAGGGTCGCGCACGAACTGCTCGAGATCGATGCCCAAGGTCATGATTCGGCCCCCTCTCGCAAGATGGCCAGCAACTGCTCGGCGTAGACCTTGGGTGACTTGGCCACGAGGTACTCACGACGTTGGAACTCGCGCTCGTCAGCAGGCACGGGGTGAGCGAGGCGGTATTCAAGAGCCTCGGCGACCATGAGCGGGCTCACCTCATCGGGCAGCCGATCGATAAACGGCGGCGTGTCGACATCTATGGTCAGGCCGTAACTGCCCATCGCGGAGGTGCCGCATGCGGCCATGTCGCTCAACGGGCCACTCACGCCGAGGAACGGACTGACGCGCAACTGCACACCAACATCGACAGCCATCGCGTAATCGCGGTACTGCTCGTCACTCGTATAACCGGTGATCGTGAAGTGCTCAAGGCCTGCTTCGTGCGCCCGCGTACGCAACTCAGCCTCGACCGACGGAGTCGCCGAGCCGACAAGATGAAGATGAACGTCATGACCCCATTGCGCCAGCCACGCGATTGACTCCACGATGACATCGGTGAGCTTGGTGCGAATATCGATGAAGCCAAAGGTGGCTACATGCTTGAGAGCGGGGTCAAGGCCGAGTCGGGTGCGCGCATCGGCTCTCATTTGCTCGGTGACAGTCCCGACATCGGGCGACCGATAATTCACGAAAGGCAACATTTTCGCCGTCACGCCAGTCTCGCGCTCGATGCGCGGAGCGCTCATCGGGGAGTGCATGATCAACGGCCGCGCCTGACGAGCTATCTCCCACATGCCTGCGTTCTGCAGTAGTCGCATGTCATCCAGCTGCTCGTCGAAAGGCGGCGAGATCACGCGACTCTTTTGACCGCGCACCATCAATTGCTCTACGCCACCGCGACCACGGAGGGCCGTGTAGAACTCGATCATGCGGGTGTCATGAAGGATCGCGGCCGAGTCGACACGGCGCATGGCCTGAAGCATCGGAAGATGGAAGTGACTGTTACCCAGGACCGCAACGAAGGCATGGTGATCCGCGCCGCGGGCGATGACATCGGCGACGCGACCACTCTTGATTCCGTGACCCACGCGGGCATCCGCAGTCGTATAGACGGTGAGATCACACAGCTTCGCTAATTCGATTCCGACTGCTTCGCTGTAGTCAGCGACACCGGACTTCTGCGGCGGCCATGGCGTAGCCATGCCGACAGTGAAGTTGCCGGGGGCTATGTACGCATGTGTGTCAGGCAGACTCACACCGGTCTTGCCCAGATTCTTCATCGCGCTTCGCCCGATGACCGCGCCGAGGCCCTGATGCTCGTGACGCAGAAGTCGGGTGCGCTGGGAGGCGAAGCCCTTACGGCTACCTGAGTAAGCACGAATGGCTCGGGCGAAAGCCTTCGGATCCGAGGGGTCAACCATGTACGAACCGCGCCCAATGAGTTCTCGATGAGCGGGGATATCGGAGGCGACGACGTTCGCCCCGGCTGCAAGCGCCTCAATGACCGGCAGGGAGAGACCCTCATCGAAGCTGGGAACGATCACGAGCGATGCGGTGTTCAGCGCATCATGCATTTCTACATCGGAGAGTCGACCCGCAGTCACAGCTTCACCCGGACGCATCGCCGCATGAATGCTCCAGTGATGCACACGCGTTTCCTGCCCGGCCATGCCGATCACCAGAACATCTCGCTCAGAGTCAGTGCCGGCTGTGGCAAGGGCGATAGCAGCGAGGGCGCCGTAAGTGTTCTTGCGGCCTTCGTCACCGGTCATGATGACGATCGGGCCGAAGGGGTCGCCCGGCCTGGATTCCGCATTGATACCAACGTCTTCAGGCCAGGCAACCGTTGCGTCGAGCTCGGTGCGACCAAGCAGTTCACCTAGTTCGCGCTTAACCGTGTGAGAGATACAAATGAACTCGTCGAAGAGTGCGAGAGCATCCATCGTCGCCGCGTATTCGACACTCGAACCGGCATGCCTCAAGTAGACGCTCGGGTAGTGCAACGGAATGAAGTCAAAGACGATGGCGATCTTGTGCACGCCGCTGCACAGCAGCGACACGAGCGGCGACAAATCAGAGGTCATTGGTGAAGGCTGGATCAGCACTGAATAGCGGGTGACGGCTGCATCCGGCACCCAGGTGACTTGCTCGCAGGCACCGGCCACGCTCTCCGGCAGAACTTCGAGAGCGTCATCGACTAGTAGCACGAGCTTGTCGTCACCGAGTTGCGTGCGCGCAGCATCCAGCGCCGTGCGAGCGAACCGCCCAATGCCACGAGCACCAAACGCCGCTGTCTGCAGGCTTCGCGCGTCGAAGAGCACCTTCGCACCGGTTGCGGGGATGGGTGGGTTCGGTCGCTCCGCCAAAGCCAGACGCACCCGGAGCGCCGCGATCACGCGTCCTAACTCGTCGTCATGGTTATCAGTGCGCAGAATGAGCAGGTCATCTGAGTCATATGTGCTGGCCTCGAGCCATTCACGTGCGGCATTTCGATCCCCGTCACTCATTCGACCCACGGCGAGCCCGGCCTTCGGTAGATCGGGCATCCCCTCCGGACTGATCCAGCTCACGGTGAACTCAGGCTTCGCGCCGAGATAGGCCGGGTCGATCAAAGTAGGGAGGTTCGCCTTCACATGCGCAAGGTGGCGACGACGAATCAGGGCGGTCTTAATCGGGCCAGGCGCCTTCATGGCCGCGACTCGCGCCTTGTGACGGGCGACCCGAGCCGCCTTGCCCAGCTTGCGCGAGTAGCGCCAACTTCGGGAACCCTCAACCGCGGAGAGAGCCGTGCGCAATTCGTGAATCTGCTTCTCATACTCGCTCGTGGGCACGGCATTGCGAGCATCGTTCATGATCAGCTCGCGCTGCCAAGCGTCCTTGGCGTGTGCTTCGGCCGCGGCGCTCGTGAGTTCACGTTCCGTTGATCGCACCCAGCCGTGAATACCGATATCGAGAGTGTTCAGGCCAAGCGCAACGGCATCGCGTAATTCACCGTGCTCATCAGCGACATACCACCGGTTGATTCCGTCAAAGGCCGCGAGCGAGTAGCGGTTATCGAGAAGTCGGGACTCCCACTCGTGGTGACTTGGAGTCTGGGTGCCGGGCAGCACAGCCTCAATGCAGATCACCCACGGGCGATGTTCAGTGAGTGAGAGGCCTGCGAGAACGATTGCCTCAGCACCCTCCACATCGATCGACATGAAATGAATGTCACTGATCGATGCTTCATCAAGAATCGCGTCGAGTGCTTTCGTCGGCACCGAGTGACCGAGAACTTCGAAGCCGCGGGCGCGAGCAGCATCGGCCTCGGCCGAGTCAAGGGTTCCCAGCCCGGTGCCCGGAACGCGATAGAACATGAGCTCGCCCGGCCCCGACGCGGCCGCAACCTCAACCACCCGATCGGCGGGCCGGAAGCGGCGAAGTTCGTGAGCCAGCTGCGGATCTGCCTCGATGAGAAGTCCGCGCCACCCCAGGTCATAGAGACTGGCCGTGATCGATAGGTGCCGTGGCTCATTGGCGCCCACATCCACATAGGTGAGGCCGCGCTCGCCGGCCGACCCTGCAACACCCTCGTGGAAGGCACGCCAGACACGGACATCCTCCGCGTTCTGGGCGTAGGAGATCTTGGGCGTCACGAGTCCCAGGCTAGACGGCTG
>CANFQC010000059.1 GCA_947449035.1 Actinomycetota bacterium | reverse complement strand
GCTGGAGGAAAAGGGATTCGTGTTCTCCGGCACATCCCCGGACGGGCGTCTGGTCGAATTCGTGGAACTTCCTGCAGATGTTCATCCGTATTACGTGGGAACACAAGCGCACCCTGAGCTGCGGTCCCGACCAACGCGTGCACATCCACTTTTCATCGGCCTTGTCGCAGCGGCCCTTCAGCGTTCGGGCGTTTCCTCGATTGCCTCTCAGGCCTGAAGTGCCCGATGAGGTCTGGTTAGGCGCCGTAAGCGATACCCCAGCGCCTGCCATTATCTCGAGTTCACGGTCGGGATTTATCGGTCGCGTGTGGTCAGTTCGCTCAGACACCGTGGAAATCAATGGTGCGATGGTTGAGCGTGACCAGCTGATCCACCCCGGGGCAGTCGTGATCATTGCGGTCGACGATCTCGACCGTGTGCTGCTCATTCGCCAGTACCGACATCCCATTGCAATGATGATGTTCGAACCGCCGGCAGGTTTGCTTGATGTCGACGGTGAAGCCGCCCACGTGACTGCAGCGCGGGAATTGGCGGAAGAATCCGGTTACACCGCTCACACCTGGCATGTGCTTGTGGACTTCTTTAATAGCCCTGGTGGCTCTAGTGAGGCTATTCGGGTATTCCTTGCCCGTGACCTCGCAGAGCTTCCAGGCGGACGGGAGCTCACAGGGGAGGCTGAAGAGGCTTTTCTTCCCCGAGTCTGGATCCCGCTGGACGAAGCGGCAGAGCTTGTCCTTGACGGTGCCCTGGGAAGCCCCAGCGCCGTCGTGGGGGTCCTAGCCGCTAAAGCGGCCCGGGCTCGAGGTTGGGAGACCCTTCGTCCAGTTGATGCCCCATGGCCGGTGCGTGAACACCTCATGCGAGAAAGACGTGTCCACTTCGGTGCATGACGCCAGATTGCCCCGCCCGAGTGGTGTTTCGACCGTGTACTAAGGCCTGTTCGCAGCCCTACTATCAAGTCAGAGCCAGGCGAGGGCATGGCACAAGGAGGAAGTCGTGAAGGTCGGGATTCCCAAGGAAATCAAGAACAACGAGTTCCGGGTGGCGATAACCCCTGCCGGCGTGAATGAACTGGTCCGCCACGGTCACGAGGTCGTGATCGAGACGGATGCCGGTGCAGGCTCGTCGATCACGAACGAAGACTTCATTCAGGCTGGCGCGACCATCCTGCCGACCGCAGACGATGTTTGGGCGACGGCAGACATGATCATGAAGGTCAAGGAACCGATCGCTTCTGAGTATTCGAAAATCCGCAAGGGCCAGATTCTCTTCACGTATCTACATCTCGCCGCCTCTCGGGAATGCACTGACGCGTTGGTGGCATCAGGCGCTACCGCAATCGCGTACGAGACAGTCGAAATGCCTGATCGCAGTCTTCCGCTGCTCGCCCCCATGTCGGAGGTTGCCGGTCGATTGGCTCCCCAGGTTGGCTCTCAGGCGTTGATGCGGCCTTATGGCGGTCGTGGAGTTCTTATGGGTGGTGTGTCGGGTGTGTATGCCGCGAAGGTGGTTGTTCTGGGAGCCGGGGTAGCAGGCATGAACGCAGCGGCTATCGCATTGGGCATGCAGGCTGAGGTCTTGTTGCTCGACACGAACATTGTCCGACTGCGTCACGTGGACGCCATTTACCAGGGACACATGCAGACGATCGCGTCTAACGCCTACGAGATTCAGAATGCGATCAAGGATGCCGACATGGTCATTGGTGCTGTGCTGGTGCCTGGGGCAAAGGCGCCCAAGCTGGTCACCAACGAGATGGTGTCGCATATGAAGCCAGGCTCTGTACTGGTCGACATCGCGATCGACCAGGGTGGCTGTTTCGAGGATTCACGTCCGACTACGCATGCTGAGCCCACGTACCCCGTGCACAACTCGCTTTTCTACTGCGTGGCAAACATGCCGGGAGCCGTGCCGCATACCTCGACTTATGCGTTGACCAACGTGACCTTGCCTTATGCGGTAGCCATCGCAGACAAGGGCTGGAAACAGGCGGCACGTGATGATCACTCGCTGGCACTCGGGCTGAACGTGCATGACGGGCAGATCACCTACGGTGCGGTTGCGCAGGCTTTCGGGCTCGAGGCTCCTTCGCTGGCTGAGGTGCTTGCCTGATCGCCACTCGACTTGCAGATGCGGTGATGGGATATCTCGATCACATTGCCGTCGAACGCGGACTCAGCACGCATACGGTCCAGGCTTACGGCCGAGATCTTCGTCGGTACGTGGCTTGGTGTGACCTCCGTGGTCTTGTCACCGTAGATGCCATTCGACCCAACGATGTCTCTGATTTCGCGATCTCACTTCGACACACGGATGAACATGGGCCGGCTCTGTCTGCCCCGAGCGCTGCGCGCAGCGTGATTGCGGTCCGAGGACTGCACAAGTTCGCCGTGCGCGAAGGCTGGACCGACAGTGATCCTTGCGTTGAGGTCCAACCCACGGCGATTCCCAAAAGGCTTCCTAAAGCCCTTTCCTACTCGGAGGTGTCCGCGATACTCGAGGCCTCGGGAGATCTGGAGACTGCCTCAGGCCTGCGCAATAGAGCGCTACTTGAGTTGCTCTACGGAACCGGAACCCGGATCTCAGAAGCCATTGGCCTCGACATCGACGACATTGACTTTGACCAGCGAACCCTGGTGGTCACGGGCAAGGGTGACAAGCAGCGCCGGCTGCCTCTAGGTGAATATGCGTCATCGGCCCTTACGGACTACCTCGTACGGGCGCGCCCGATCTTTGCCGTCAAGGGCCGAGGGACAGCCAAGGTTTTTCTCAATACTCGTGGGGGACCACTGTCCAGGCAGAGCGCATGGCAGATCTTGGCCACCGCCGCGAAAGGTGCCGGGATCACCGCTGCCGTGAGTCCGCACACTATGCGACATTCGTTTGCTACCCACTTGCTTGAGGGCGGAGCGGACGTCCGTGTTGTCCAGGAGCTTCTGGGCCATTCCTCCGTGACTACTACCCAGATCTACACCCAGGTCACGGCTGAGACCCTCCGTCAGGTCTATGCCACGAGCCACCCTCGGGCCCTCTAGGTCTTCACGGGGTGGACCACGGGAAATACCACTCCCGCACAGTAGAGTCGTCCCGTGAGTCGCGTGATCCCTGAACCCGCCCCCTTGACCTCGCACGGCCCTGCGCGGGTTCTGGCGATGGTGAATCAAAAGGGCGGAGTCGGTAAGACCACTTCCACTGTGAGCCTCGGAGCGGCTTTGGCCGGATACGGCCGACGCGTACTTCTTGTGGATTTTGATCCCCAGGGTGCCCTCTCCATCTCCTTTGGCCTAAATCCCAATGAGATGGAACTGTCGATTTATAACCTGCTCACTCAGTTGGATTGTCACGTGGGCGAGGTGATTGTTTCGACTGATGTCGAGAATCTCGACCTCCTGCCGAGCAACATTGATCTCTCTGCAGCCGAACTTCAGTTGGTCAGCGAGGTCGGGCGCGAGTACGCCCTGGGGCGCGCGCTGGCACCCATCATCGACGAGTACGACGTCATTCTCATCGACTGCCAGCCCTCGCTGGGTCTACTCACGCTTAACGCGCTCACTGCGAGCTCTGGCGTCATCATCCCCATGGAGTGCGAGTACTTCGCCCTGCGTGGCGTCGCACTCCTGAAAGACACCATCGACAAGGTGACTTCTCGTTTGAACCCCAATCTTCAGATCATTGGCGTTTTGGGCACCATGTATGACCCGCGCACTCTGCACAGCCGGGAGGTACTCGACACTGTCCGAGGTGCATTCGGCGATCTTGTCTTTGAGACCGTGATTAACCGCACCGTGAAGTTCCCTGATGCGGCCGTCGCTGGGGAGCCCATTACCTCCTACGCGCCGGGCAGTTCAGGAGCTCAGGCCTACGAGCAACTCGCGCGCGAGGTCCTTTCGCGGTGAGCGTGCCCACCGACGCCCCACCTGACATTGATGTAGTGACAGAGGATTCTCCAGGCTTCTCTGTGCACGTCGGGGATTTTGAAGGTCCCTTCGACCTACTCCTGCAGTTGATCTCCAAGCACAAGCTTGAAGTCACTGAACTGGCATTGCATCAGGTCACCGATGAATTCATCTCGTATATCCGGCGGCAAGGCGCTGAATGGGATCTCGACGAGGCCAGTAGTTTCCTTGTCATTGCGGCAACGCTTCTCGACCTGAAGGCTGCCCGGCTTCTGCCGAGTGGAGAGGTAGAAGACGAAGAGGATCTTGCGCTACTTGAGGCACGTGACTTGCTCTTTGCGCGTTTGCTTCAGTATCGAGCCTTCAAGGAAGTGGCAGCACTCTTCGCCGAAAGCATGGGGTCTGCGCATCGCAGAGTGCCACGGACTGTCGGACTAGAAGCACATTTTGCTGCGCTCCTGCCCGAGGTACTTCTTGGGCTCGGCCCAGATCAGTTCGCTGCACTGGCGGCGAAAGCGCTCGCTCCTAAGCCGGTTGCCGAGGTTGGCATCGGCCACATCCATGTGCAAAAAGTCAGTGTCCGAGAGCAGGCGATAATCATCGCTGATCGGATGAGACGTCAGCGCACATCGACCTTCCGTGCCTTGATAGCCGACTGCGATACCACCATGTTGATCGTGGGTCGCTTCCTCGCACTCCTCGAGTTGTATCGAGATGCAATGGTGGCTTTCGAGCAGATCACCCCGCTCGGTGATCTCACCGTCCGCTGGACCGGGCCAGACGAAGGCGAAATCACCATCGTGGATGAGTTCGAGGGATCGCCAGTGTCCGAACCCTCCGGGGATGAAACCGAGGCAGATGAATCGCCGGATGGCCCTATGGGCAGTGAATGGAACGGCGAGACCGACGACAGTGATGCAGATCAAGACCTGACCGAAGATCAGAATGACCAGCAGGGGAGTGCCGATGAGTGACAGCGATACAGTCGAGGAAATCGTTGATCTTGACGATAACTCCACCGATGCTGAGACACCCTCTGACGAGCTTGGGGCACCCTCCTTGGCTGCCGGCCTCGAAGCTCTGTTGCTGTTGGCTGATGAGCCGATGACCGTTCTTTCTCTCGCTTCCGCCACCCGTAGGCCCGTGAATGAAGTAGAGGAGACCATCGCAGCGTTGGTCGTCCAATACGACGAGCAGGAGCGCGGCTTCGAACTGCGAGAGGTGGCCGGTGGCTGGCGTTACTACACGCGTGCCGCGTGCTCACCTCTCGTTGAGCGTTTCGTTCTCGATGGCCAGCAGGCACGACTGACACAGGCATCCTTGGAGACCCTCGCTGTCATTGCCTACAGGCAACCTGTGAGTCGCGGACGCGTTGCGGCCGTGCGTGGAGTAAACGTTGATGGCGTGATTCGCACACTCGTTGCGCGCGGCCTGATCGAGGAGGCCGGGCACGATGACGGCTCGATCCTCTACCGCACGACTTCACATTTCCTCGAGCGCATGGGCATTGCTTCACTCGATGATCTGCCACCCTTGGCGGAGCATTTGCCTGACCTCGCCGATCTCGAGGACATCCTCGACTCGGTGGCTACTGGTGATTGACGACAGCAATCTTCCTCGACTGCAGAAGGTTCTCGCTCTCGCGGGGATCGGAAGCCGCCGTGCCTGCGAGATCCTGATCGCGCAAGGGCGCGTCGAGGTAAATGGATCTGTTGTCGAAGAACAAGGCATGCGCGTAGACCCGTTGACTGCTGTCGTGCGAGTCGATGGGCAGCGCGTTCCCACAATCCCCGACATGGTTGTGATCGCTTTCAATAAGCCTCGTGGCGTCGTATCGACTATGTCTGACGAGAACGGTCGACCTTGTGTGGGTGATTACATCGCAGATCGCGAGGAACGGTTATTCCATGTGGGCCGCCTCGATGCGGAGACCGAGGGCCTACTTATCTTGACCAATGATGGAAATCTTGGCAATCGTCTGGCGCATCCCTCGCACGATGTGGAGAAGACTTACATTGCCACTGTGACCGGAAAGCCTGCGAAGGATGTGTTCGCCAGACTACGCACCGGCGTGGAGCTGGATGATGGCCCGGCAAAGGCGGTATCTGCTCGGTTGGTGCAGCAACTGCCTGATCGAGCGATGGTTGAGATTGTTCTGCATGAGGGGCGTAATCGGATCGTGCGCCGCATGATGGACTCCGTCGGACACCCAGTTCTGGAACTCGTGCGCACCCGGATCGGTCCGATTCACCTTGGCCAGCAACGTCCCGGTGTCATGCGTGAGCTGCATGGGGCAGAATTGCGTTCCCTATACACCGACGTCGGACTCTGAAAGGGAGATCATGTCGACTTTGACGCCGTCTCTCGGTCCGGTGCTGATCGTCGGTACCGGGCTCATCGGCACCTCGATTGCGCTATCGCTACGTCGGGCCGGAGTCGAAGTTCTCCTCGACGATTCTGAACCCGGTCAGGCCATCGTTGCCCGTGAACTAGGCGCAGGCAGCCTGCTGACCGAACTCGATCAACCCACAATTGTGGTGGTCAGCGTGCCGCCGAGACACGCGGCCGAGACGCTTGCTCGAGTCTCGAAGACGTTCCCCGACGCTGTCATCACTGACGTCACTTCGGTAAAGAGTGCAGTTTTGCGGGACGCCATCGCGATGGGCGCCGACCCTTCACGATTGGTTGGTGGTCACCCCATGGCAGGTCGTGAGGTATCGGGAGCCACTGCTGCGCGGGTTGATCTCCTGGACGACCGGCTGTGGATCCTCACCCCGGATAACGCTTCCGTGGAAAGCCTCAGCATGGTGATGCAATTGGTTTCTACCTGCGGGGCTTACGCCATCGAGATGACCGCGGAGGAGCACGATCGCGCAGTCGCCTTGGTGTCCCATGCCCCGCAATTGCTGTCGAGTGTCCTTGCGGGTCAATTGGTTGAAGCAGATGAGGCTTACGTTCGTGTTGCTGGACAGGGTTTGCGGGATATGACCCGCATCGCTGCCTCTGATGACCGACTGTGGAGCGATATCCTCAGTACAAACGCAGTTCCCGTGGCCGACGTACTTGATTCCATCATTCAAAGCCTGACTGCAGCTCGTAATGGCCTTCTCGCCCTCAACGACGGCCGTGAAGATTCCCAGATTTCGGACGTCTTGGTTGCCGGCGTTGACGGACAGCGCAGGATCCCGGGTAAACACGGCGGCACGGTTACGTCCTACGAGAGTGTTGCTGTCATGCTCGCTGACGCACCGGGAGAGCTCGCTCGACTCTTCGCGGCTGCGGGAGACGAGGGCATCAACACTGAGGACGTTCGAATCGAGCACATCCTCGGCCGCCCGAGCGGGCTTGTGGAGGTATTCGTGAGTCTTGACCGCGGAGAGGCGCTCAGGGATGCCCTCCGGGCACGAGGCTTCGACGTCCGCGCCTGAGCGGACCGTTAGGCTCTTGTCATGCCAGAAGCCGTGATCGTTGCTGTCGACGGTCCCGCGGGATCCGGTAAGTCAAGCGTGTGTCGCGGCACTGCTGCGGCGCTTGGGTTGTGGTACCTCGATACGGGTGCCATGTACCGCGCGATGACCTGCGCTGTGCTCGACGCCAAGATCGACCCTACCGATGCTTCTGCGGTCGCGGAATTTGCGGCAATACCTGTGATCACAAGCGGAATCGATCCGCTAGCACCCACAATTTCCGTGAACGGGATCGATGTATCGACCCCGATTCGCTCCGAAGCCGTGACCGCCGCGGTAAGTCCGGTGAGTGCCGTCCCGGAAGTTCGCGCCAGGCTTGTTGCCCTTCAGCGCGAGCATGTCGAGCGGGCACGACATTCACAAAATGGGATTGTCGTCGAAGGTCGCGATATTGGTTCAGTCGTGCTCCCAGATGCACATCTGAAGGTCTACCTGACCGCTGATCCTGTCGTGCGTGCCACGCGCAGGGCAGCAGAGACAGGGACTGACGCTGTTGCGGCAACTGAGGCAGCGCTCAAGGCCCGTGATGCTTATGACTCGTCTCGAGCAGCATCACCGCTCACTCAGGCCGATGACGCAATCGTCGTCGACACCACCGAAATGACTTTGCAGCAGGTCATCGATCACGTCTGCGATCTCGTTAACAACTGCAAGGAGAATGATGTCTGACGACGATTGGGTCGCTTTCGAGATCGACGATGATGGCGCTGTTGGCTCTTACACCGATGATTCAGAGGAAGACACCGACGATCCTTCGCTGGATGCGGCACTTGAAGCGGCTCGTGCTGAATTTGGTGACTTCGACAAGGAACTTGCTGAGCTCACTATTCCCGGCGCAGGTGAGCCTGGTCTTCCGGTCCTTGCGGTCGTCGGACGTCCGAATGTCGGTAAGTCAACGCTGGTTAATCGCATCATCGGTCGGCGCGAAGCGGTCGTGGAGGACATCCCCGGTGTAACCCGAGATCGGGTTCTGCACGAGGCTGAATGGAACTCCAAGCGCTTCATGCTGATCGATACGGGCGGATGGGATACCAAGGTCAAGGGCATTCATGCTCAGATCGCGGCCCAGGCGGAGCGGGCCATCAATGACGCTGATGCCGTGATGTTTGTGGTCGACGCCACGGTGGGAGCTACCGACACGGACGAGGCCATCGTCAACGTGCTGCGCAAGTCCGGCAAGCCGGTGCTTCTGTGCGCCACGAAGGTCGATGACGCTCAGACCGAACTCGAAGCAGCCAGTTTGTGGTCCCTTGGCCTGGGTGAGCCTTATCCCGTCTCAGGTCTGCATGGTCGCGGCTCAGGTGATCTTCTAGACGAGATTGTGCGCATGCTTCCGGCCGAGGGGTCCGGTACCTCGCGCCAAGGCGGGCCACGCCGTGTTGCCCTCTTGGGTAAGCCCAATGTGGGTAAGTCGTCACTGCTGAATTCACTCGCTGGTACCGAGCGGGTCGTCGTCGATTCCGTGGCAGGCACGACCGTTGATCCCGTCGACGAACTGATCAAGTTGCGTGACACCTGGTGGTGGTTCGTCGATACGGCTGGGATTCGACGCCGCGCCAAGGAAGCTAGTGGCCACGAGTACTACGCGACTCTCCGCACCCAGGCGGCCTTGGATCGCGCAGAGGTGGCTGTCGTGCTCGTGGATGCGAGTGAGCCGCTCAGCGAGCAGGATGTTCGCATCATCGCCATGGTCATCGAATCTGGTCGAGCCTTGGTGCTCGCCTGCAATAAGTGGGATCTCGTCGACGAAGAGCGCCGCCACTATTTGAACCGCGAGCTCGAGCGCGATCTCGTGCAGGTGCCCTGGGCGCCTCGCGTCAACATCTCGGCCAAGACCAAGCGTCATGTCGAGAAGCTAACCCCGGCGATCGAGCGTGCCCTCGCGGGCTGGGAGACGCGGGTGCCCACGGGCAAGCTCAATCAGTTCATCACCGAGCTCACCCAGGCGCATCCACATCCGCTCAGGGGCGGCAAGCAGCCGCGCATCTTGTTCGGCGCTCAGGTGGCCGTGAGCCCGCCGACCTTCGCCCTTTTCACGACTGGTTTCTTGGAGCCCGGATACCGTCGTTTCATCGAACGACGACTCCGCGAGGACTTCGGGTTTGAGGGCACACCCATTCGAATCGTGATGCGCGTGCGGGAGAAGCGCTCGCGCCGGTAGCCCGTTGGTCCCCTCGTGGGCCGAAAGGGTAGGGTTACGTCGCTCGGTTCGCCGGGCATCGGGCTGTAGCGCAGTTTGGTAGCGCACACGGCTGGGGGCCGTGGGGTCGCAGGTTCAAATCCTGTCAGCCCGACCAATGTGAAGTCCCGGGACATCGTTAATAGATGTCCCGGGACTTCGTTTATGTCTGGGGTTTTCTGCCGCCGCGTTGGGGGCTTCCTTTGGGTGGTCCGGGTGGTCTGCCGAGTGGCTGGTAGTCGCGGCTGGTGTCGAGTTGTAGGTCTCGGATGATTTCGCCGGTGTCGGCGTTGATGATGGTGATGTGTAGGTCGTGTACGAGGATTCGGACGTTGGTTCCGATGTGTTCGTAGCCGATGCCGATGTGGTGCATGCGTGAGGCGTGGCGGATGGTGATGCGTCCGGTCTT
>CANFQC010000058.1 GCA_947449035.1 Actinomycetota bacterium | reverse complement strand
GAAATCCTCCGAGAACTCACCATCAACCCCGACAAAGACAGCCAACCCCGAGGCCTGCAACCCGGACCAAGAAAAGGAACCCCGCGACAAGGCGGAGTCCAAAAGGGATACAAAAGAAAGCCCAAAAAATAAGGAAGTCTCGAGACATCCCATAAGGATGTCTCGAGACTTCACAGAGTGCGCCCGACAAGATTCGAACTTGTAACCTCTTGATCCGTAGTCAAGTGCTCTATCCGTTGAGCTACGGGCGCGTGGTCGCGAACGATCGTCGGAAAGTCTACAGGCTCCTCGCCGATCCCCTAAACCGCCCTCGAAGGGCGCTCAGCGGCACGCGATCGGCGCCTCAGGAACCTGAGCCGGCCTCGAGAGCCCGTCGCAGTTGGTCGGCATGGTCAACGGGGTGGGCCGTGTAGTTCGTGATCCAGGTGCGCACCGAGTACGGCCCTGATTCCGTGTGGACCCCGGCACGGTCGAGGTCTGCCGGGGTGAGCCGACGCAGGACGTCGAGTGAGGCCGCCCGCACGGTCCGATAGACCGCCAGAGAGTTCTCGACAGGAAGTTCCTCGTAACCGAGCGCTTGGCACTGAGCCCAGGCGCCCTCGTCGTAGCCCTGGATGATGCTTCCCTCGGGCTCGGACACGAGCCGACGCAGGCGCCCGTATGACTGTGCCTCACTGTCGGCGACGTGATGGATCACCTGCCGGGCCGACCACTCACCGGGCTGCCGTGAGTCGAGGAGCTCCGGGGGCACAGCCGAGGCCAGGAGGTCGAACTGCTCGGTGGCCTGCGCGTAGGCATCGGCGATCTCGTCAATGGTCATGGCCGAAGCATAAATCGCAGGAAACGCCTCTTAGGTGTGCCGGGCATGAGTCAGGGGCGCCCCACTGGGGCGCCCCTGACAGGTGGCGGAGGCGGCGAGATTTGAACTCGCGATGGGCGTTAAACCCAAACCGCATTAGCAGTGCGGCGCCATAGACCGGACTAGGCGACGCCTCCATGCAACCGCCCCAATTGTGCACTAAGGCCGGATCGGGGAACCACCGTGCTGCCCACATAGGTTATCGGGCAGACTTTCGACCATGACAACGACGTTGGCGATCGACTGCGGAGGCGGCGGGATCAAGGCCTCCGTCCTCGACGAAGCAGGCACGATGCGGGCCCATCCGATTCGGGTTCCCACCCCCTACCCCCTGTCGACCGAGTTGTTTGTCCAGACCCTCGTTGATCTGGCGGCCCAGTTGCCCCAGGCCGATCGGGCCACCGTGGGCATGCCGGGCATGATCCGGCACGGCGTTGTCATCACTACCCCGCACTACATCACCAAGTCAGGTCCGCGCACTCGCGTGCTTCCTGAACTGGTCGTGCAGTGGGAGGGCTTCGACGTGAAGGCTGCTCTCGAGAAGGCCTTTGGTATTCCGACTCGCGTGCTCAACGACGCCGAGGTTCACGCCGCTGGTGTCATTGCCGGCCAGGGGCTCGAACTCGTTCTCACCCTCGGCACTGGTCTCGGCTGCGCGATCTATGACGGCGGCTACCTCGCCCCCCACCTCGAAATGTCACAAGCGCCCGTGCGCTGGGGATTGTCGTATGACACCTATATCGGCGAGCACGAGCGTCGTCGTCTCGGTGACGCGCTTTGGTCGCGTCGCATTGCGCGCGTGGTCGAGGGTCTACGCCCAGTGTTCATGTGGGATCGGCTTTACATCGGCGGCGGGAACTCACGCCACATCACGCCGGTCGTGCTGGCCAAACTCGGCGACGATGTCGTGATCGTGCCGAACACTGCGGCGATGGTGGGCGGCGCCCGCGCATGGCTCCTTCACACCGACGGCTGAGCCGCCGGCGTTAAGCCAGATTCACGAAGTGCGTCAGCTCTTGGGCATGCGCGAGATGCGAATACCCGCGTAGATCGCACCAAGGACCATGCCCAGTGCGGGCCAGAACGGCCAGAAGTAGCCCTGGCCGGTGAGTGCCCACACGATGACGCAAATGACCCAGACGATGACGAAGCCGATCACCATGCGCCAGAAGCCCTTGACCGAGGCTGCCCGCTTTTCGGCTGCAGTACTCATGATGAAGCGTCCTTTCGTAGGAAGTTCTGCTTAGGCGCTCGATCCACAGTCGACGCGATTGCCGAGTTACAGATTAGGCGTTCGCCAGTATTTCTCGGCCTATTGACGCTACTTCGCGCCATCCGTGGAAGCGGATAGTGGCTTCGTGGCACCGACCACCAGGAAACCGATCACCAAGAGGATGGCCGTGACACTCAGTGAACGCTGCACTCCCGTGTGATCGGCGATGATTCCCACGATCGCCGGACCGGTGAGGAATGCCAGATAGCCGATTGAGGCAACCGCACTCACACGACCTGCCGCCTTTGCCGGGTCATCTGCAGCAGAGCTCATTCCCACCGGGAAGCCAAGACCAGTACCCAGTGCCCAGAAGACGCAACCGACCATGACTACCCACAGTGCAGGCGCGAAGACGACGAGAAGCACTCCGCCAATGGAGATGAGGATCGAGACCCGCATGGTGCGCACCCGACCGAATCGATCGAGGATGCCTGCTCCGAACCAGCGAACCGTGGTCATGGCGACGACGAAGACGAAATAGGTGGCAGAGGCCAATGCGGCCGTGGCAGCGAAGGAATCAACGGATGCAACGCCCACCCATTCGTTACCAGTGCCCTCAGAGAACGCCAGAGCGAAGAGGAAGACGCCGATCAGAAGGGTGCGAGGTTCCTTCCACGCAGCCATGGGATGCCCGCGCTCGCCCTCGTCATGCTCTTCAGCACCTGCAGGCAGGTAGCTGCGAATGGCGATAAGGGAGATGACCAAGATGATCGCAGCAATGATCGTGAGATGAACCGCGACTGATAGATCGAAGACGTTGGCGATGATGCCGAGCAGCGCACCAACGACAGTGCCGATGCTGAAGCCCGCGTGGAATCTGGGCATCACTGATCGACCAAGTGCTTGCTCGACTGCTGCACCCTCGACATTCATTGCCACGTCGCCGGCGCCGGTGCCAATGCCCATGAACACTAGGCCGATCACAACGACAAGAACGCCGATGTTCGTGCCAATCGCAGCGAGCGCGATTCCACCGGAAAAAATCGTGACGGTGACAGCGGTGGTTGTCGCAGCACCGAAGCGGTGCACCACTAATCCAGCCGTGGGAAGTGCAATGAGACAGCCCGCCGCAATGGAGAGCAGCACGAAGCCGAGTTGAGCAGGGCTCAGATTGAGCTGCTCTTGCACCTGCGGGATTCGCGAGGCCCAGCTCGCGAAGCCGAGGCCTTGGAGGATGAATACGACGGAGACTGCCCGTTTGGCCACCTCAACGCGTTGCAGTCCGCTCACCTGCCTAGCCTCTCGCATTCATTCGGAAATGAACGAAGGGCACCCCCATGGGAGTGCCCTTCGTGAATTCGTGCCTAGCCGTGGGTCGGGAAGCCCAGGTTGATGCCACCGTGGCTCGGGTCGAGCCAACGACTGGTGACGACCTTGCCGCGGGTGAAGAAGTGCACGCCCTCAGGGCCGTGGGCATGGGTATCGCCGAAGAGAGACGACTTCCAGCCACCGAAGGAGTAGTACGCCATCGGCACCGGAACCGGAACGTTGACGCCGACCATGCCGACCTCGATCTCGTTCTGGAATCGACGTGCTGCGCCACCATCGTTGGTGAAGATCGCAGTGCCGTTGCCGTACGGGTGATCGTTGATGAGTTGGACACCGGCTTCGTAACTGGGCACGCGCACGACGCTGAGCACCGGGCCGAAGATTTCATCGGTGTAGATCGACATGTCAGTCGTGACGTTGTCGAAGAGTGTCGGGCCGAGCCAGTAACCATTGGGCTCGCCGTCGACGGTGATTCCGCGACCGTCAGCGACGAGAGTTGCGCCGGCCGCCTCGCCTGCGTCGACGTACGACGCCACCTTGTCGCGATGCACCTTCGTGACGAGCGGACCCATGTCGGTGTTGCGACGACCGTCGCCGGTCTTCAGGCTGCCCATGCGCTCCTTGATCTTCGCGACGAGCTCATCGCCGATCGGATCAACGGCGAGCACGACCGAGATGGCCATGCAGCGCTCACCAGCAGAGCCGAAGCCCGCATTGATGGCCTGATCGGCTGCGAGGTCGAGATCGGCATCGGGGAGAACCAGCATGTGGTTCTTCGCGCCGCCAAGTGCCTGAACGCGCTTTCCCTTGGCAGTACCGCGCTCGTAGACGTACTGGGCAATCGGGGTTGACCCGACGAACGAGATGCTCTTGACGTCCTTGTTGTCGAGCAGGGCGTCGACTGACTCCTTGTCACCGTGCACGACGTTGAAGACGCCATCGGGCAGGCCGGCGTCCTTCCACATCTGCGCGACGAAGTTGGTGGCGGAGGGATCCTTCTCCGACGGCTTCACGACCACGGTGTTGCCCGAGGCGATGGCGATCGGGAAGAACCACATCGGGACCATTGCCGGGAAGTTGAACGGCGAAATGATGCCGACAACACCAAGGGGCTGGCGGATTGAGTACACGTCAATGCCAGTGGAGACACCCTCGGAGAAACCGCCCTTGAGCAGGTGCGGAATGCCGCAGGCGAACTCGACGACCTCCATGCCACGGGTGACCTCACCGAGTGCATCGGAGAGCACCTTGCCGTGCTCTTCAGTGATGATGGCGGCAAGTTCTTCCTTGCGTGAGTTCAGGATCTCGCGGAAGGCGAAGAGGATCGAGGCGCGCTTGGTGAGCGAGGTATCGCGCCAGGCGGGGAATGCGGCCTTGGCGGCGGCTACTGCTTCGTCGAGAAGCTTTGCGCTCGCGAAGTCGACGGTCTTGGTGATCTCGCCGGTGGCCGGGTCGTAGACATCGCCAGAGCGCTCGGGCGTGCCTTCCCAGAGCTTGCCATTGATCCAGTGCGTGACGCGCGCGGCCATAATTCCTGCTTTCGTGATTGTCAGGTGGTGCCTGTTGGGGTAAAGCCTATGAGAAAGTCAACGCTGTTGACTCTTGCCCTCCAGAAGGGCGTTGCGTGCTTCGTCGACCGCGGGGCGATGGCTTACCTCAGGTACGCCAACCTCCCAGTACGAGTCGCCCTCGCTCCACTTGTGCTTCGCCACAGGTACAACGATGACGTGCACC
The DNA here is from genome assembly GCA_947449035.1 of Actinomycetota bacterium. Taxonomy (GTDB): domain Bacteria; phylum Actinomycetota; class Actinomycetes; order S36-B12; family S36-B12; genus CAIKZY01. Next base: position 4,882 of record CANFQC010000058.1, on the reverse strand, counting down.
CCTGCTATTCCCTTGACGAAGTGAAGGGCCGCATCGAACTCGGCGAGGGAGCCCGCTGAGATGACGTCAGCGCCCATGCCCTCGGCGATCTTCGCGAAGTCAATCGCTGCCGGATTCGGTCGGTCGTCGTCGGCCAGCATTGTGCGGAAGCTTGCCGCTCCGTGCCCAATCTGCAGTCGCTCGATGACGTTGTAGCCCTGGTTATCGCAGACAATGAGAACGAGGCTGGTGTCGTGCAGCACTGCGCTGTAGACATCCATCGGCAGCATCATGAACGATCCGTCGCCGGTCATGCCGTAGACAGTTGAGCCCGGGCGCGACGCAGCGCGTTCGAGTGCAGCACCCCAGGTACCGCTCACTTCGTAGCCCATGCACGAGAAGCCGTACTCGCAGTCGAAAGTCGCGATGCCCTTGCTCGGCCAATTCATGACGAGCTCGCCCGGAAGCCCGCCGGCTGCCGTGAGCACGTAGTCGTGTTCATCTGCAATCGCATGCACACGGCCGATGAGTTGCGCGTAAGTGGGGTCAGCCGTCTCAGTGACAGCGGTGCGCTGTTCGATGAGTGCAACCTGCTTCGCTCGCGAGCTGCGCCCGGTGGCCAACCACTCGGCCGGTGCGGTCCAGCCCTGAAGACCGGAGGTGAGTTCGGTAAGAACCTCGCGCGCATCGCCGACTACTGGGACGCCCTGGCGCTTAAGTGCGTCATATCGTGCGACGTTGACGCCGATGACCTTCACGTTTGGGTTACGAAACACCGTGCCCGACTCGGTGGTGAAGTCCTGGAGGCGAGTTCCGAGCGCGATGACGAGATCAGCCTCATGCGAGATCTCCTGGCCAGCAGTCTCACCGAAGACTCCAATCGAGCCGGCGAATGCAGGATCACTTCCGAGCAGAGACGACTTGCCCGCGACTGTCTCCATCACCGGGATGCCGAATGCGTTCGCGAAGGCGGAAAGTTCGGCCTCGGCGAGCGAGTAGTGCACGCCCCCACCGGCCACGATCATCGGCTTCTTCGCCGCGCGAATGAGTTCGACTGCCTCGGCTACCTGATCGCGCGACGGGCGCGGGCGGGCGATGCGATGCACGACTGTGTCGAAGAGATCGGCCGGGAAGTCGTAAGCCATCGCCTGGACGTCTTGCGGAAGTGCGAGGGTGACCGGGCCGCAGTCGGCGGGATCAAGAAGGGTGGCGATCGCCTGGCGCAATGTGGTCTTGAGTTGCGACGGGGTCGTAATGCGATCCCAGTAGCGGCTGACTGCCTTGAGAGAGTCGTTAGCGGTGATAGTCGGATCACCGAAGTGCTCGAGTTGCTGCAGGACCGGGTCGGGTTCGCGCGAATTGAATGTGTCGCCAAGAAGAAGGAGTAACGGCAGTCGATTAGCGAGTGCGACGCCAGCGGCAGTGACCGTGTTCAGCGCACCTGGGCCGACAGAGGTCGACACCGCCATGATCTGGCGACGCTGCGCCGCCTTCGCATACGCAACTGCAGCAAGGGCCATTCCCTGCTCGTTCTGACCGCGCAGCGTCGCGATCTCGCTCTTATGAAGTTCGAGTGACTCACCGAGGCTCAGCGCATTGCCATGGCCAAAGATCGCAAAGACGCCCGGTACGAGCGGAATGATCTCGCCACTGCGGTCATCGTCGACCTTCTGCGCAATAAGGAAACGCACGATCGCATCGGCGACAGTGGTGCGCACCGTGGCGCGGCCGGTGCTCATGCTTTGACCGAAATGTTGGGCACCACATCGGTGAGCAGCCAGTCGATGGAGATGCGTAGATCGGCGACGGGGCCTTCGTTCTCGGCAGGCTCTACGACGAGCGCGGAATCCTGCTCATGCACATACCAGCCGCGATAACCCTGATCCTCAAGTGAGAGCACGACTTCCTTCAGCGGCACGTCGCCTTGGCCCAGCGGGGGGAACAAGCCGGCATCGACAGCCTCGCGCGTAGTGAGCTCGCGAGCCATCACTCGCGCTGCAACATCGAGACGAACATCTTTGAGATGGCATAGTCCGATGCGATCGAAGTTCTGTTGCACGAACTCGTACGGATCAGTACCGCCAATGGCGAGGTGACCTGTGTCAATGCACCACAGGACGCTGGTGGTCTCAAGTGCGAGATCGACATCGCGCTTGGTCTCGACCATCGTGTTCATGTGCGGGTGCAGCACCTGGGTCAGGCCATGGCGCGCGCAGATCTCGTCGACCAGCAGCAAAGACTCGTTGAGTACCTCGAACCCAGCACGATCAAGCGGGGTGGGGGTGCGCCAGTCATAATCCATGACCGCGGCGGTAACGAAGTACGTGGCGCCGGTACCTGCGAGACGCGAAGCTGCCTTCTCGGCAATGGCGAGCATTTCCTCACGTCGCGACGCATCGTGCAGCAGCAGCGAGACGAACCCGCCGAGCATGCGCGAGTCGTACTCAGCGAGCAGTGCGCGAGTCTCGGCATCATCGGTCGGGAAGAAGCCATCATCACCGAGTTCGATCGCATGAAGTCCAACACTGGTGAGCTCACTGAGTACGCGGCGAACGTCGAGCATGATCCCCCAGGAGGGCTGCTCGCAGACACCCCAGGACACAGGTGCGCCCGCCAGGCGGTTGAGGAATGCATCCGACATGTGAACCTCCGTGCGAGTGAATTGGAGCGCTCCAATAGCATGCCCTATATGGCGATCGATGACAAGTGCCCGGGGCCCGAATTCCCTGGCTGCTGGCATAGGCTCCCCGCATGACCAGGCCCACCATGGAGGACGTCGCGGCAGCCGCCGGCGTCTCGCGATCCCTGGTCTCCCTGGTCTTCCAGGACAGCCCGAAGGTCAGCGAGGCCAGCCGTTCACGGGTGCTCGCCGAGGCTGAGCGCTTGGGCTACCGACCCAATGTGCTCGCTCGCCAGCTCGCCTCAAATCGCACGAAGACCATCGGAATCCTGCTCGACGATCTTCACAACCCCTACTTCGCCGATGTGCTCGACGCCTTCGAAGCCGAGGCCGAGTCAGCTGGTTACCGCGCGCTCTTGGCCAATGGTCGCCGCGAGGGTGAGCGCGAGAGTGAAGCGCTACGTACCTTTATTGACCATCGCGTCGATGGCGTGATTCTCGCGTCACCGCGCATCTCTGACTCAGTGCTCACCTCGATGTCGAAGATCGCGCCGCTCGTGTGCGTAGAGCGCCGCGTTGACCTGCCTCGTGTTGATGTCGTCATGCACGATGAACAGATCGGCGCGCAGCTGGTGGTCGATCACCTCGTGGGCCTTGGCCACCGTGACATCGTCCATATTGACGGCGGTTCCGGTGCAGGTGCGGCTGCTCGCCGCGACTGGTTCATGCAGTCAATGCGCGACGCGGGTCTTGCTGCCTCGATGCGTGTCATCGGCGGTGAGTTCACCGAGCACGCTGGGCGGGAGGCAGCAGAGCAGCTCGTGCGAGGCGCACTGCCGACCGCCATCTACTGTGCGAACGATGCCGTTGCCGCCGGTGTTGCTGCCGTTCTTCAACGCGAGGGAATCTCAATTCCCGGTGACGTATCGCTCGTGGGTTACGACGACACCATGCTCGCGAAACTTGATTTGCTCTCGCTCACCAGCGTGCGCCAGCCGCTGGCTGCAATGGCCAATGCAAGTGTCGAACTCATCAATCGTCGAATCGATAAGCCACGCAGAGGCGCAGATATCGTCGATATCGCACCGACTTTGGTCACTCGCCGCTCAACCGCGGCGCCACGCGCGTAGCTAGTTGCGCGGAGCGATCTCGCCTGAGCCACGGGGAATCAACACTGAGGGCACGACATGCACGCTTACAGGTGCACTCGAGCTTGAGAGTCGCTCGTTGACCAAGGTCGCGGCGAGTCTGCCGATCGCGCGCGGATCCTGAGCGACAACCGTGACTGCCGGATCAAGAAGATTCGCCATCGCAAAATCATCAAATCCGACGAGTGCAACGCGGTGCTGCGCGCCTGCGTCGCGAAGGGCCTCGACGGCACCCATGGTGATGAGGTTCTGCGCAGCAAAAATCGCGGTTGGCGGCTCAGGCAGTGCGAGTAGAGAGCGGACGGCCTCAACTGCCTGCGTTGCATCGTGGACGTCTCGCAGCACTAGCTCCGCATGCACCTGCACACCATGTGCTGCCATCGAGTCGACATAACCCTGGTAGCGCTCATTCGCCGTACTAATACTTGCGAAGTCGCCGACGAAGGCAATGCGTCGGTGACCGCACTCGACAAGATGGCTCGTGCCCGCTGCCGCGCCCGCGCGGTTGTCAGTGACCACACAATCGGCGTCAATACCGAAGGGAGGACGGTCGACGAAGACGACCGCGATGCCATTGCGAACCTCGTTGGCCAGATATGCGTGCTCGGTGGCAGTCGGAGCGATGATGAGGGCATCGACTCGGCGTGATGAGAAGGTCGCGACCAGCTCACGCTCGCGCTCGGGGTCTTCGTCCATGCTGGCGGCGAACACTGCAACCCCGAGCTCGCGGGCGACCTCTTCCACCCCTCGATGCACGGCTGAGGAGAAGGGGTTGGCGACATCCTCGAGAAGTAGGCCCCACGTGGCGGTCTTGCGATCTGAGCGGCGCAGGTTGCTGGCCGTGAGGTTGGGGCGGTAATCGAGCTGCGCGGCCGCTCGTTCGACCTTGGCGGCCAGGTCTTCGGAGACGCCATCCTCGCGATTAACCACCCGTGACACTGTCTTGAGCGAGACACCGGCCAGGGCCGCGACATCGCGCATGGTCGGCCGCGCGCGCAGACTCTCGGCGGTAGCGGCAGGGGGGCTCGATAACGTTGTCATCTCAATTTTGAGTATTCCAGAAGTTCCCCCTTGACAAGCACGTTTCGGGGGCCTAGAAATGCCTGACAACGTTGTCACACATTCGACAGCGGAG
>CANFQC010000057.1 GCA_947449035.1 Actinomycetota bacterium | reverse complement strand
GCTCACTCACGTGGAGCTGAGGGGACTCGAACCCCTGACCCCCTGCATGCCATGCAGGTGCGCTACCAGCTGCGCCACAGCCCCGTATTGGGAAGCCAAAGCATACCTAGAGCGACTTTCAGCGTGAAATCGACCCCTGCTCGGTCTAGAGGTCGTCGCTCGGTTGATCCACTCCGCCCTAGCGGTCGTCACCCAATGCAGGCTCGGGCAGCGTGCCCGCGTTGTACTCCTGCAGGCGCCACGGGGAGCCCTGCCCGCTCAGGTTCTCGACAAGCACCGACCAGGAGCAATTGGTAAGCACGCCGAGCGCACCCCAGGTCTCGTGCGGAAGGCCGAGCAGTCGACCAATCGCCGTACGCGCGGCGCCACCATGTGTCGCCACCACCATGGTCTGACCCGCCTTGAGATCAGCGAGCGCGTCGACAACAGCAGCCTCCATGCGGTCAGCCACCTCGATGCGAGTCTCACCGTGCCCACCAGGCCGGACATCGGAGAAGGCCGACCACGCAGCGAGCTCAGTGCCGTACGTGCTCTCGAGGACGTCGCGAGTCAGGCCCTCCCAGTCACCCGCAAAGGTCTCACGAAGTCGCTGATCCGTGCCCACCTCGACGTCCACGAGTCGAGCGAGAGCGCTCGCTGTGCTGTGAGCGCGGGTGAGATCACTGGAAATGATGATCGACGGTTGCAATGAGGCGAGCATTGCCGCTGCCCGCTCAGCCTGAGCCAGGCCTACGTCGTCAAGGGGAATATCGGTCTGACCCTGGAAGCGCATCTGCGCATTCCATTCAGTTCGACCATGCCTCCAGAACACCAGGCGCCGCGGAGCTGTCATCAGTGACTCGATCAGGCGCGAGCACTGCGCGGGCTATTGACCTCGGCAGGCAGGGCGATGAGCGGGCAGTCCTTCCACAGGCGCTCGATTGCGTAATGAATACGCTCCTCCGCGAGCTGCACATGGATCACGATGTCTCCGTAGTCGAGCAGAACCCAGTGGTTCTCCTGCTCACCCTCGCGCCGCAGTGTCTTGGCACCAAGCTTGAGCAGGGCTTCTTCAATTGCATCGACGACGCCTGCGACCTGACGATCGTTGGCGGCGGAGCACATAAGGAAGACATCGGTGATGACGACATGCTCGCTGACATCGATCGCGATGATGTCTTCGGCCAGCTTCTCGGAGGCTGCGAGAGCAGCCGCAATCGCGAGCTGTACCGATTCAGGACTTGCCGTCACGTGTCACCTTTTCGTTGATTCCGAGCCTGCAGCCTCTCACACCTAGGGTGCTAGGCCCTCATCTGCTCCTAGCCGAAGGATCACATCGACCGGTGAGGCGTCACTGGCCCTGACAGCCGCCGCAGGTAGCCCAAGAGACTCTGCGATCGAGAATCCGAGATCTCGGGAGCGGGGAATACCGGCGCTGATCTCTACGCGACTCACCTTGAGTGGGATCACGGACGTCCCGCCATCGATTACCGCCACACCCGAATCGGTGAGAGCGCGCCGCGTCTTGAGCAGGTATCCGGCACTTGCACCGGCTGACTCGAGTACGACCCGCGGGAGCGGAGTCTCCCCTGTCGTGAGCACGTCGGAGGGGAAAAGTCTCGTGATCAGCGCGCGTGCAGCTGCATCGTCGACGACGACGGCATCGGTGGCCCCTGATGCGACAACCGTCACTGGGAGATCTTCCTTCAGCATGTTCCCACTCAGAGCATCTGCATGAATCTGCCCGAGAAGTGGCACGAGCTCGTCATTGGTTGCCGTCGTGCGCGCGAGCGAACCAAGACTCGCCAGCAGCTGCCGCATCGACTCGTCGGTCTCGGGTAGCCCGCGCAGTGCCTGGATGATCACTGCGCGTGCACGTTCTTGGCGCGCTGACTCAACCTCACCTGGCTTCAGCTGTGTGGCGTAATCAGCGGCTGAGACTCCGTCGAGAGTCAAGGTACCGAGGCCAACATCAACGGTGATGCCGTGCACTGACTCCACGAGACCGGCGAGGGCAAGGCGATCAAGGGTCAAGGTCGCATCGACCCTCACGAGCAGAAGTGTCGAGACTCCGTTCTTCGCAGCGAGCGTGTCGGCACTCTCCGGCGTCGCTTGCAAAGCCATCACAGCGGGGGTCGGGATCAGTAGGCCGGGGGGAAGGGCGAGACTCGAACCAGCGTGCTCTGCGGGCTCACCACCCAGCAGGAGGTTGACTACCGCCTTGCCGTCGGAATCCTTGAGTTGAAGTAGCACCGTACCGAGACGTTTCGGCAAGGCCGTCTCTGACGGCGAGGGCTTCGGTACGGGCAGCGGTTCTTCTTGAGAGGTGCGCGTGAGAAGAATGCCGATTGCCGCGGAGGCGACGATGACCACCACGATGACGAGAGCAATGGCTCCCCTGCGTCGTCCTCGCGTCTCGCTCACGACTGCGGGCTCCTATAGAGCCCGTGCTCGACGATGTACTGCTCCACAGCTGACGGCACCAGCCCGGCCAGTGAATCTCCGCGCGATGCAAGCTCTCGCACCTCGGTTGACGAGATGTCTGCCGAGTCGACGTCCAGCAGTTCGATGCGCTCGGCGCCCTGTACCTCGGGAAGGCGCAGGTCATGTCCGGGCCTGCTCACACCGATGAACCGGGCTCGACTTAGAAGTTCATCGGTCGACTTCCACGAGTCAAACGCTGCGATCGCGTCGGCTCCAGTGATGAAGAACCAATCGACGCCTTCACCAAGATGTTTCCCGGCAAACAGCGCATCAAGGTCATTGAGTGTGTCGATTGTGTAGGTATCGCCGCCGCGATCGACGTCGACGGTGGTCACCGAGAACGCCGGGTCGTCGGCAAGGGCTAACTCAAGCATGGCCACGCGGTCGGCCGCAGGAGCAAGCCCTCTCATCTGCTTATGCCACGGCTGGTACACGGGCGAGAAGAGCACTTCATCGAGATCGTGAATTCGCGCCACCTCGCGCGCGGCAATCAGGTGGCCTAGGTGAACGGGGTCAAAGGTTCCGCCCATGATGCCCACGCGGTGAGCGGTCATGATCCACCTCAGGATTCAGGTCGGCAGACACGATCAGCCGACACGGAGGAGCAGGGTCTAGCGCTCGACCTTCAGCATCACGGTAACGATGAGCAAGACCGCGAGGATGCCGAAGCCGAAAGCCCCGAACGCCCATGAGGGCACCGAGGGGTTATCGATCGGTGCTTCTTCCGCGAGGCGGACGGCGGCGGAGATCATCGACATGGCGTTCCTTTCGGGGGCTTCTGGGATGACTCTAGTCGGTGGCCTCAGCCGCGGACGTGCCCATCGCCGGTCACCACGAAAGTCGTCGTGGTCAGCTCGGTGAGGCCCATGGGTCCACGAGCATGCAGCTTCTGGGTCGAGATGCCGATCTCGGCACCAAAGCCGAATTCACCACCATCGGTGAAGCGGGTCGAGGCATTGATCATGACGGCCGCACTGTCGACGCCGGCAACGAAACGCTGCGCTGCGGACTGGCTGTCAGTGACGATGGCCTCGGTGTGACCGCTCGACCAACGACGAATATGAGCGAGGGCGTCATCAATGGAATCGACGATGCCTGCCGCGATATCGAGTGAGTAGTACTCGGCTGCCCAGTCATCGTCGGTTACGGGTTCGACACCAATACCGGTGCCCGTGGCAAAGAGTGCGAAGCGCTCATCCGCATGCACGGTGACGCCGGCATCCTTAAGAGCAGCAATTGCCCGCGGCATGAACGCATCAGCGATCTCACGGTGCACGAGCACTGTCTCCGCGGCATTGCACACGCTTACGCGCTGAGCCTTGGAATTGAGCAGGATCGCAATCGCCTTGTCGATGTCGGCATCCTTGTCGATGTAGACATGGCAATTGCCGACACCGGTCTCGATGACCGGAACCGTGGAGTTCTCGACGACATTCGCGATCAGCGATGCACCGCCGCGCGGAATGAGTACGTCGACGAGACCGCGAGCGGTCATCAGATGGTTGACCGAATCGTGGGTCTCCCCCGGCACTAGCTGAATCGCATCAGCCGGCAGGCCAGCGGCGACAAGGGCATCGCGCATGACATCAACCAGGATCGCGTTGCTCGCGGCAGCGGATGATGAACCGCGAAGCAATGCCGCGTTGCCGCTCTTCAGACACAGGCCCGCAGCATCGACGGTGACATTCGGTCGAGCTTCGTAGATCATGCCCACGACGCCCATGGGCACGCGAATCTGTCGAATCTGCAGACCGTTGGGAAGCGTGTAACCGCGAATGACCTCGCCTACCGGATCAGGAAGCGCGGCGACATCGCGAAGGGCTTGCGCAATGTCAGCAATGCGCGGTGCGGTCAGAGTCAGCCGATCGATGATTGCGGCCGAGGTTCCATTGCCCTGAGCACGCTCGACGTCGATGGCATTCGCAGAGACGATCTCGGGAGTGCGCGCCACGAGAGCATCTGCCAGCGCATGCAGCGCGGCATCCTTCTGATTGCGCGTCAATTGGCGAAGGTCGGCGGCGGCCACGCGGCCACGGCGGGCCACGCCGTGCACGGCCTCGCGCTCGGTCATAGTGCTCTCAGCGGTCATGGCCCAAGGCTAGACGACTAGAACGGGACGACTCGCCCCGCGGCCATCAGGCCCGGACGCTCGGCAACCCATTGGCCACGTCGGTGGAAGGTCTCGCGATCAATCACTTCAACCCCGACAACCTCCCAGGGCGGCAGCCCCGCTGAGTCGACGTGCTCATCCCACAGGTGCAGGGCAAGGCTCACGGCCATATCGGCATCGTCAGCCTGCTCCCAGTAGCGCACCTCGGCACGGTCGATAGAGAAGCGACCGGCTAGAAGGAAGGGGTGCTGCTCACTCAGGCGCTCGAGAGCAGCCTTGATGGATTCTGAGGAGACCGGGTCACCGGCGACCGTCAAGGTCACATGCCACATCCATGGCTCCGGCGGTTCGGGCAGGGGCAGCACATGAACGTTCATGTCTCTCCCTTCCGTCTCAGGAGAGGATGACGAGGTCGTCGCGGTGGACGATCTCCCTCTCGTACTGCGGTCCTAGCTCACGTGCCAGATCTCGGGTGGAGCGCCCAAGGAGATTGGGCAGTTCTTCCGAGTCGAAGTTCACCAGACCTCGGGCGATCACGTGGCCCTTTTGGTCAAGGAGGTCGACGGGATCTCCGGACGAGAAGTCTCCTCTGACCTCGGTCACGCCTGCCGGCAGCAGGGATGTTCCCCGTTGGAGAACAGCGTCAGCGGCCCCGTCATCGAGCACGAGCTGGCCCGCCGGGGTGGTGGCATGGGCGAGCCAGAGGAGTCGGGTGGAGACCCGCTCGGCCGTCGGATGGAACACGGTGCCCACGGAGGCATCAGTCAGAGCGGCCCCTGAGTTCGATGCTGAGGTGAGAAGCACGGCGATACCGGCACCGGTGGCAATGCGTGCCGCCTCGACCTTGGTGGCCATGCCGCCACTGCCAACGCCCGCACTGCCTGCGCCGCCGAGAGCGATGCCGGACAGGTCGTCAGAGGTGCGGACCTCGGAGATGAGTTGTGCACCCGCCTGACTCGGCGGACCGTCGTACAGACCATCGACATCGGAGAGAAGTACGAGCGCATCGGCCTGCACCACGTGAGCAACGAGCGCTGCGAGTCGATCGTTGTCACCGAGTCGGATCTCGTCGGTTGCCACGGTGTCGTTCTCATTCACGATGGGCACAGCACCGAGTTCGAGCAAGCGAGTGAAGGTCTGCTGAGCGTTCTTGTAATGCGCGCGACGCGTGACATCTTCTGCGGTCAACAGAATCTGGCCGACGGTGAGACCGTGCTTGGCAAAGGCCTGCGTATACGCGGCGATGAGCAGCCCCTGACCCACACTGGCCGAGGCTTGCTGAGTGGCGAGATCCTTCGGACGCGCAGACAGCCCGAGTGCCGGAAAGCCGGTGGCAATCGCGCCGCTGGAGACCAGCACGATCTGATGACCCTGTGCGATGCGGGCGGCAAGCTGATCGACGATTGTCTCGATGCGCGCGGCATCGAGACCGCCATCAGGTTGGGTGAGAGACGACGAACCGATCTTGACGACGACACGCGATGCCGAGGCAATCGTGTTCCGAATGTCAGTCACGGTCAGTCTCCGTCTATCCGAGCGTCGAGTCGTACGTCAGTGCCACGCGGGCTGACTTCACCAGCTCCGTCGCCGGCGATGATGGTCGGCTGCCAGTCGAACACCACGGCATTGTCATCGTCACCGATCATCACCGTACTGCCCGCCTTGGCTCCGGCCTTCCACAAAGCATCCTCGACACCCAGGCGTGCCAGGCGATCGGCGAGGTAGCCCACTGCTTCGTCATTGCTGAAGTCAGTCTGGCGGACCCAGCGCTCTGGACGCTCACCACGAATGCGGTAGCCATCCTCCTCAGCGATGATTTTAAAGCCGGAGTCGTTCACCGCCTTCGGCGTGATGATGACCCGGGGCGCCTCTTGGGCGATGGCCTCTTTACGTGCCTTGAGCACGAGCTCAGCCATGGCAAATGAGAGCGGACGCAAGCCTTCATGGGTTGCAGCCGAGATCTCAAAGACCGGGTAGTCGCGCTCTTCAAGCACCGGACGTACGAGATCGGCAAGCACGCGTGCATCAGGAACGTCGATCTTGTTCAGCGCCACGATCCGCGGACGATCCTGAAGGCCGCCGTACTCGGCGAGCTCGGCCTCGATGACATCGAGATCATCAATGGGATCGCGGCCGGGTTCCATGGTTGAGCAGTCGAGAACATGGACGAGCACTGTGCAGCGCTCGACGTGACGCAAGAACTCCAGGCCCAGACCCTTGCCCTGGCTGGCTCCGGGAATCAGGCCAGGAACGTCGGCGACGGTGTACACGACCTCGCCTGCTGTCACCACGCCAAGGTTCGGCACGAGGGTGGTGAACGGGTAATCAGCGATCTTGGGGCGCGCTGCAGAAAGTGCAGCGATCAGGCTCGACTTACCAGCACTCGGGAAGCCCACAAGCGCAACATCGGCCACGGTCTTAAGTTCGAGCATGACATCGCGATGCTCACCGGGCTCGCCCAAAAGAGCGAAGCCCGGCGCCTTGTGCTTGGGAGAGGACAGGGCAGCGTTACCGAGACCGCCGCGTCCGCCACGTGCAATGACGAAACGCGTACCGGAACCCACGAGGTCGGCGAGGATCTCGCCGCTCATCGTCGTGACCACCGTGCCGGAGGGCACCGGAATGACAACATCGTCAGCCACCGCACCACTGCGGTGATTGCCCGCACCAGGCTTGCCGTTGCCGGCCTTCATGTGCGGGTGATGGTGAAGATCGAGCAGGGTCGTGGTGTTCGGGTCAACCTCGAGCACGACATCGCCGCCGCGACCGCCGTTACCGCCATCGGGGCCACCGAGGGGCTTGAACTTCTCGCGGAGCACTGATGCACAGCCATGCCCGCCATCGCCGGCGTGCGCGTGCACGACGACGTTGTCGACGAAGCTGGTCACTGGGTACTCCTTTTGCTGTTACTGCTCAGAACTTACGGTGAAAAGCAGAAAGGCGGGCCCCACGGGCCCGCCTCGCTGTCATGAGTGTGTCGCGGTGAATCAGCCCGCGAGGATGTTGACGACGCGACGACCGCGTGCAACGCCGAACTCGACGACGCCGGCCGACAGGGCGAACAGGGTGTCGTCCTTGCCGCGGCCAACATTGTTGCCCGGGTGGAAGTGAGTGCCGCGCTGGCGCACGATGATCTCGCCGGCATTGACAGTCTGGCCACCAAAGCGCTTGACGCCGAGGCGCTGTGCGTTGGAGTCGCGACCGTTTCTGGTGCTGGACGCACCCTTCTTATGTGCCATTACTTCACTTCCCGGGGGTGATGGTGGTGATCTTGACCTTGGTCAGCTCAGAGCGGTAACCCTGGCGACGGCGGTAGCCGGTCTTGTTCTTGTACTTGAGGATGTCGATCTTCGGGCCGCGGTGGTGATCAACGATCTCCGCGGTCACGGCCGACTTCGCCAGCACTGCTGCGTCAGAGGTGACGTTGGCACCATCGACGAGGAGGAGAACCGGCAGGGACACCGTGTTGCCCGGCTCACCCGACACTCGGTCGAGGACCACAACATCGCCCACGGCAACCTTTTCTTGACGGCCGCCTGCGCGCACGATCGCGTACACCACGATTTCCTGCCTTTTCCTTGAAGAATCTGAACGCGACGCCCATCTCGGACACACACGCTACGGCTAACCCGGGGGAAGCCAGGCCCTAAGACTACGGAAGGGCCCGCCTTAGGGTCAAACTGACCCCTCCTCCGAGGGTGAATCGGACATTTCGGGGGTCTCGGGCACCGAGTCGAAGGCGGCCTCAACGGCCGTTTCGAGCGCGGAATCCAGGTCGACCTCGACCGACTCGACGAGGTCGGCGACGACCTCCCCGGCCGGGGTCTGTTCGTGCGACTCGTCATGTGCGAGTGCCCGAGCAGCCACGTCGGCCGGATCGACCGCATTGGCGGGGCGACGGCTCTTGGGCGACTCGTGGTGATCGTGCTCGTTGCCCGAGAGCGACACCTTGATGCCACGGCCGGCGCACGCCTCACAGGTGGTCGAGAAGGACTCGATCAAGCCGGAGCCGATGCGCTTGCGGGTCATCTGCACGAGGCCGAGCGATGTGACCTCGGCGACCTGGTGCTTGGTGCGGTCACGGCCTAGGCACTCAACAAGACGACGCAGCACGAGATCACGATTGCTCTCGAGGACCATGTCGATGAAGTCGACGACGATGATGCCGCCGATATCGCGCAGGCGAAGCTGGCGAACGATTTCTTCTGCGGCTTCGAGGTTGTTGCGCGTGACCGTCTGCTCGAGGTTTCCGCCCTGGCCGGTGAACTTGCCAGTGTTGACGTCAACCACGGTCATCGCTTCGGTGCGATCGATGACAAGCGAACCACCCGAGGGCAGGTAGACCTTGCGATCAAGTGCCTTCATGAGCTGCTCGTCGACGCGGTAATGCGAGAAGAGATCTTCAGTGCCGACCCAGCGCTCGAGGCGCGGGGAGAGATCGGGTGCGACCGCGGTGACGTAGTCATTGATCGCGGTGTAGCCGGCCTCGCCGGAGATGACGAGCTGATTGACATCTTCATTAAAGATGTCGCGAACGACCTTGATGGCGAGATCGGGTTCGCTGTACAGCAAAGTCGCTGAGTTCGCGCTCTTCGCCTTGGCGCTGATGTCTTCCCATTGGGCCTTCAGACGCAGGATGTCCTGCTCCAGGGCATCCTCCGGTGCGCCCTCTGATGCCGTGCGCACAATGACGCCGGCATCTTCAGGCATGACGCGCTTGAGAATGCTCTTCAAGCGGCTGCGCTCGCTATCTGGGAGCTTGCGGCTAATGCCGGTCATCGAGCCATCGGGCACGTAGACCAGGAAGCGGCCGGGAAGTGACACCTGACTGGTCAGGCGGGCGCCTTTCTGGCCAACAGGATCCTTGGTGACCTGCACGAGAACCGGATCACCGGACTTCAGTGCGAACTCAATGCGCTTGGGCTGGCCTTCCAGACCGGCAGCATCCCAATTGACCTCACCGGCGTACAGCACGGCATTACGGCCGCGGCCGATGTCGACGAACGCTGCTTCCATGCTGGGAAGGACGTTCTGGACGCGACCGAGGTAAACGTTGCCCACCATTGAGCTATTGCTGCCACGCGTGACGTAGTGCTCAACGAGCACGCCATCTTCAAGTACCGCGATCTGAGTGCGATCGCCTTCCTGGCGAACGGCCATGACGCGGTTGACCGCTTCACGGCGTGCGAGGAACTCCGCCTCGGTCAGGATCGGCGCACGGCGACGGCCTGCCTCACGACCTTCACGGCGACGCTGCTTCTTGGCCTCAAGGCGCGTGGATCCGCGCACATTGCTGACCTCGTCATCGCTGGTGTTATTGCCGCGACCCTTGCCACGCGGCTCACGCACCTTGACGACGGTGTTCGGCGGGTCATCGGGTGACGGCTCGAGATCACTGTCGGCTCCGCGACGACGGCGACGACGGCGACGCTTGCCACCCTCGGAATCGTCATCGGAATCTGAGTCATTCGACTCGCCATCGGCACCGTCATCGTCAGAGTTGCTCTCGCTGCCCTCGACATCGTCACTGCGACGGCGACGACCGCGACCGCCACGACGGCGACGGCGACGCTTGGCCTGCTCTTCGGTCTCACCAGCGACGGCATCATCGTCGGAAGAGCCTTCCGAGGATTCGGTGCTCTCGCTGCCGGCCTCGGAAGAAGTGTCTTCAGCCTTCTTCGCGCCACGGCCACGGCCACGACGTGCTGCAGGCTTCTCCTTGGTATCTGCGTCATTTTCAGGTGCAACGAAGATCGGAGCGGCAAAGAGCGGCGCAGCCACGGCGGATTCGGCGGCCGAAGCTGTCGGCGCCGGCTCCGCCTTTGCCGCGGTCTTCTTGGCGGTGCGCTTGGTGGCCTTCTTCACGGGTACCGAGGCAACCTCGGGGGCCTCGGCTGACTCAGGCTTGGCTGCAGCCTTCTTCGTGGTCTTCTTGGCCGCGACCTTCTTTGCGGGCTTCTCGGCTGCCTCAGTCACGACGGGCTCTGGGGTGACTCCCTCGACCGGCGGTCCTGCGGGGCGGCTGGCTGCGCGACGACGTGTGCGCTTCGCGGTTGCAGTGCTGTCTTCGGTGTTC
>CANFQC010000056.1 GCA_947449035.1 Actinomycetota bacterium | reverse complement strand
GGGCAGGTGCGGCGCAGATGAACCCGGCAGCCGCAAGAACTACGACGATCCCCGCCCCGAGAACTCGTGATGATCGTCCGGACACGATTCCTCCTTCAGGCAAAGATCAACGGTGATCACGCGAACGGTGGTCGTGACCCTACTCGCCGACCCGCACCGCCGTGCCGTAACGCGAGCGTCCGGGCAGACTCGGACGGGGAAGGTGTCCTCATGGCGGGCGACGGCTCCGGGAGCCTGCCTGAATCAGCGCCCTGCGCGGCCTACTCGAATGAGGGGCCGGCAGTGCGCGTGCGCTTGATCTCGTAGAAGCCCGGCGTTCCGGCCACGAGCAAGGTGCCGTCCCAGAGCTTGCCCGCAGCATCACCGCGGGGAGTGGGCGTGACCACGGGGCCGAAGAAAGCAATCTGCTTGCCGTCAGCTCCTGGCACCGCGATAACGGGCGTGCCGACATCCTCGCCGACCAGTGAGATGCCCTCTGCATGGCTCGCGCGCAGATCAACGTCGACGGCATCGGAGTGCGCGAACTCGGCGAGAGCGGCGGGAAGGCCCACCTCGGCGAGTGACTCCGCGATCACTGCATCGAAATCGGCGTTCTGCTGTAGATGAATGCGGGTTCCCATGGCGGTGTACAGCGGCAGGATGACGTCATCGCCATGAGCGTTGCGCGCCGCGATGATGACGCGCACGGGGCCCCAGGCCTTCTTCATGAGGTCGACGTACTTCTCAGGAAGGTCGCGTCCGTCATTGAGAACGGCAAGTGACATCACGTGCCAGCGCACGTTCACATCGCGCACCTGCTCGACCTCAAGCATCCAGCGGGAGGTCATCCAGGCCCACGGGCAGGCGGGATCGAACCAGAAATCGGCGGTGACGCTCACGTGGGCTCCTCAAGTGGCTCCCATGCTCCAGGCGCATAGGGTTGTCCCATCCTAAGGAGGTCATCGCGTGAGCGACAACGAGAACATCACCCGGGCCGAGGCGGCCGACCGTTCGGCACTTCTGCACTCGCACTCCTACGAGGTACTGCTTGATCTCACGCAGCCCGGCGACACCTTTCTGTCGACCACGACGGCGACCTTCGACTGCCGCACGCCCGGTGCGTCGAGCTGGATCGATCTCATTGCGCCGAATGTGAGCTCAGTTGTTCTCAACGGCGTTGAACTCTCCGTCTCTGACGTTGTCTCCGGTGCGCGCATCGCCCTCCCAAATCTCCAGGCCACGAACACTGTCGTGATCACCGCGGACTGCGCCTACATGAATACGGGCGAGGGGCTCCACCGATTTGTCGACCCGGTCGACGATGAGACCTACCTCTACACGCAGTTCGAGTCTGCCGATGCGCGTCGCATGTATGCCTGCTTCGAACAGCCTGACCTCAAGGCCACCTTCCAACTCAGTGTCATCGCACCCGATCACTGGAAGGTCATCAGCAATGCGGTCAGCCCGGAGCCGGTGTCGCTCGGCGGGGGTAAGGCCCGGTGGGATTTCCCGGCGAGCTTGCGCATGTCGACCTACATCACCGCACTCGTGGCTGGGCCTTACTTCGAGGTGCGTGACTCTTACACCGGAACCTTCGGCACGTACCCCCTTGGAGTCTTCTGCCGCACGTCACTGGCGGAGTTCCTCGACCCCGATGACATCTTCCTGATCACCAAGCAGGGGTTCGACTTCTTTGAAAAGCAATTCGGAGTCGCCTACCCGTTCGGCAAGTACGACCAGCTTTTCGTTCCCGAATTCAACGCAGGTGCCATGGAGAATGCCGGCTGCGTGACCTTCCTCGAGGATCTCGTCTTCCGCTCCCGCGTGACTGACTCGGCGTACGAGCAGCGTGCCAACACGATCCTGCATGAGCTCGCGCACATGTGGTTCGGCGATCTCGTCACCATGACCTGGTGGGATGACCTGTGGCTGAACGAGTCCTTCGCGGAGTGGGCGGCGCATTACGCGAATGTGCATGCCACTCGCTTCACCGATGCCTGGACTTCTTTCTCCAATCAGCGCAAGGCCTGGGCATACCGCCAAGATCAGCTGCCCTCAACGCACCCGATTGCGGCAGACATGACCGATCTCGATGCGGTGCGTGTGAACTTCGACGGCATTACATACGCCAAGGGCGCCTCGGCACTACGTCAGTTGGTGGCCTGGGTCGGAGAGCCCGAGTTCCTCGCGGGTATTCACGAGTACTTCACCAAGCACGCCTGGGGCAATACCCAGCTCGACGATCTGCTCGTGGAGTTGGAAAAGAGCTCCGGACGCGACCTCTCGGGCTGGACTCAGGAGTGGCTGCGCACCAGTGGCGTGAACCTCATGCGCCCCCTCGTTGCTGTCGATGCGAACGGGAACTACGCGTCTGTCGTGATCGAGCAGGAGCCGCCGAGTAGTCCTGCGGGTATCGCTCCGACCCTGCGCTCGCATCGCATGGCGATTGGCCTGTACGACGTGGTCGGTGGAGTACTCACCCGCCGCGATCGTCTTGAGCTCGATGTCGTCGGCGCTCGCACCGACGTGACTTCACTTGTCGGAGTCAAGCAGCCTGATCTGCTGCTTCTCAACGACGATGACCTCACCTTCACCAAGTTCCGTCTTGACGAGCGCAGCTGGAAGACCGCTGTCGCCCATCTCGGCGACGTCGACTCGTCACTTGCGCGCGCACTCATCTGGGGCGCGGCGTGGGATATGACCCGCGACGCTGAGGTCAGTACCGGTGACTTCCTCGATCTGGTGATCTCCGGTATCGAGAAGGAATCCGATGTTGGTGTCGTGCAGGGGGTTCTGCGTCAGTTGAAGGCGGCGATCGATCAGTTCTCCGCTACTGCGAACCGCGCTGGTTACGTGCAGCGCATCGCGGCGGCACTCCTCGAATTCGCGCGCCGCGCGGAGCCGAGCAGCGACCATCAGCTCGCCTTCACCCGTTCGTTCATCAGCTCAGCGGGTACCTCCGACGAACTGGCAATCCTCGAGGGGCTGCTCGACGGCTCTGTGGTGTGGCCGGGGCTGGCTGTCGATACCGACCTGCGCTGGTCGCTCATTCAGCGCCTTGTCTCAGTCGGACGAGTCGGCGATACAGAGATTGATGCCGAGCTCGTGCGCGATGACACTGCCACCGGTCGCCGACAGGCTGCCGTGGCACGTGCTGCACGCCCGACGGCTGCGGCGAAGGCGCAGGCTTGGGCCGACATCGTCGATCGCACAGATCTGCCGAACGCGATTCTCGAAGCCACCATCGGTGGATTCATGCATCCCGACCAGATCGAACTGCTCACGCCGTATCGCGACGCCTACTTCTCTGCATTGGCCGAGATCTGGAAGTCGCGCACCAATGAGACAGCCACCAACATCACTGTTGGCCTGTACCCGTTCCTGTTGGTCGACGAGGCCACCATCTCGATGACCGATGCGGCGATCACCAGTGGACTCGGTTCGACTCCTCAGCGACTGCTCTCCGAGGGTCGCGATGGAGTCGAGCGCGCGGCGCGTGCACGTGCGCGCGATGCACGCGGCTGATCGGTGACTTATGCCTGAGGGCAATGTCATCCACAACCAGGCACGCCGACTCTCGCGGGCGTTCCGCGGCAAGGCGGTTGCGATCGACAGTCCGCAAGGTCGATTTGTCGATGGCGCAGCTCGGGTCAATGGCAGTGTGGTGCGCAAGATCGAGGCGCACGGCAAGCACCTGTACATCGGCTTCGACAATGACCTGTGGATTCACATTCATCTTGGCCTCTTCGGCAAGTGGCGCCTGGGCAAGGGCGAAGCGCCCGAGCCCGAGGGGCAACTTCGTTTGCGGCTGCGCACTGACGAGTCGTATGCCGAGTTACGCGGGCCAACGGTCTGTGAGGTACTGACTCCGCAGGAGAAGAAGGCGTCGGTAGCGAAGATCGGGCCGGATCCCATTCGCGTCGATGCTGATCCCGAGACTGCGTGGGCCAAGGTGCACCGAAGTTCGCAGACCATCGGTGCCCTGCTCATGGATCAGCGCATCTTCGCCGGCGTCGGCAACATCTACCGCGCCGAAGTGCTGTTCCGTCACGACATCTCGCCATTTCGTCCGGGCAATGAGATCTCGCGCACTGAGTTCGACGGCATCTGGGCCGATCTCGTGTTGCTCATGACTCAAGGCACCAAGAACGGTCGCATCGACACCGTGCGCCCCGAACACATGCCGACTGTCATGGGTCGCGACGCTCGAGTCGATCGTCACGGGGGAGAGGTGTACGTCTATCGCCGTGCCGGCATGCACTGTTACCTGTGCGAGAGCGAGATCCGCATTGCCGAGATGCAAGGCCGCAATCTGTACTGGTGCCCCCGCTGCCAGAAGTCGTGAGATCCATATACCCTCAGGGGTATGACAAACTCCGCGGAGCTCGACACCCTGCTAGCCCAATGGCGCACTGATCTGGGCTCGTGGGTGATTCCGCAGGAGATTCTTGATCAGGCTGAAGTGCCGCCGTGGATTCATCCGGTGGAGCTCTTCACGATCGAGACCGAGATCGCCGATTCGTTCTCGCACACCACTGCACGATCTGCGCTGAGCGAAGGCGACAGCGTGGTCGACATCGGCTGTGGTGGTGGTGTCGCGTCAATGGCGCTCATTCCTCCCGCCGGAACGGTGATCGGCGTCGATAACGATCAGGCGATGCTCGATCAGTACGCGCTCGCTGCCACGCGCTACGGCGCGCATCACCGTGAGCTCCTCGGCACCTGGCCTGCAGTCGCTGATGAGGTTCCCGAAGCTGACGTTGTCGTCTGTCATCACGTGGCATTCAACGTTCCCGAGATCGGTCCATTCCTGCAGCAGTTGGACTGGCATGCGCGCAATCGCGTCGTAATCGAGATGCCGATGTTCCATCCGATGTCGCGGTTGTCTCCGATGTGGAAGCACTTCTGGAATCTGGATCGCCCAACCGCGCCTTCAGCGCACGATCTCGTCGCGATCGCACGTGAGCTCGGCTTCGATGCCCAACTCGAGGTATGGGTCGACTCGGTCTCGTGGGGCTCGCGCAACGTCAAAAGCGATGACCAACGCCTGGCCCTCGCCCGCCGGCGGTTGTGCCTGAATGAGGATCGCAGTGACGAGCTTGCGGCGTATCTCGCCGAGCATCCCGAGGCTCAGGTCGAACTCGCCACCATTTGGTGGGACGTCAGTCGCTGACTCCCGGCATGTGAAAGGCCCTCGGAAGAATCCGAGGGCCTTTCCGATGAGCGGGCGACCGGAATCGAACCGGCACCTCCACCTTGGAAGGGTGGGGCACTACCACTATGCAACGCCCGCGTGCGGGGTGAACCCCAGCGCCGAAAGTCTATCGGGCGGCTTCGCGAGGGGGCAGGGGTGATACTTGTGTAGACAAGTACGGTGAGTTAGGTTACCCTTAGTAAGCCTTACCTAACCTCGAGTCCCCGGGAGCGTCATGTTCGCCAATTACCTCATCGGCCTTCGCGAAGGCCTCGAGGCAGCCCTGATCATCGCGATCTTGGTCGCGTACCTGGTCAAGCTGGGTCAGCGCGAGGCCCTGCCTCGACTGTGGGCAGGCGTTGGTCTGGCAATCGGACTCTCGGTCCTGTTCGGCGCACTCCTGACCTACACCGACGCCCAGCTCTCTGATGAGGCGCAGGAGAACTTCGCCGGTGTGATGAGCCTGGCTGCCGTCGGCCTGATCACCTGGATGATCTTCTGGATGGCCAGCCACGCCCGCAAGATCAAGGGCCACCTGCATGGCGAGATCGACAAGGCTTTAGCCAAGAGCACCTGGGCTATCGCCATCGTGGCGTTCATTGCCGTGGCTCGTGAGGGACTCGAGACAGCGCTCTTCCTCTTTGCCGGTGCTCAGTCCTCCGGCGCTGCGTCCTCACCCCTGATCGGGGCCCTCCTGGGTCTGGGCACCGCCGTCGTCCTCGGCCTTCTTCTCTACCGTGGCGCGCTCAAGCTCAACCTGGCCGCACTGTTCACCTGGACCGGTGCTCTGCTCGTGGTCATTGCTGCAGGAGTCCTGCGCTACGGAGTCCACGAACTCCAGGAGACCGGTGTGCTGCCCGGAAAGGACAACTACGTCCTCGACCTGACCGGTTCAGTTGACCCGGCCGGCGTGCTTGCCTCGCTCGTCCGGGCCTTCTTCAACCTGGTGCCCGCCATGACAGCCCTCGAGATCATCGCCTGGGCCCTGTACATCGCGATCGTGATGCCGCTCTTCTTCTGGGTTATCCGCCGCAACAAGCGTCCCGCAGTGGCCGCGGCTCCGGCAGCTCAGGAGAAGGTCTCCGCCTGATCGAGGCTCAACCAGCCAAGTCGGGTGCCAGCCCGGGCTCAAGGGAACTCGTCGATTCGTGCGCAGGGGAGTGCCACCTCTAAGATCGGTGGGCCAGCGCGGGGCGTAGCGTAGTGGCTAGCGCGCCTGCTTTGGGAGCAGGAGATCGGGAGTTCGAATCTCCCCGCCCCGACTCCCAGTGCATCGATTCCTCGAGGCGCAACCCATCAACACAGGAGATTGATCTGCAGTGAAGAGCGACGTCGAGACCCTTTCCCCGACCCGGGTCAAGCTCACCGTTGAGGTGCCCTTCGATGAGATGAAGGACAGCCTTGATGCCGCCTACGGTCGCATCGGCAAGCAGGTCAGCATCCCCGGTTTCCGCAAGGGCAAGGTCCCTGCGCGCATCATCGAGCAGCGCTTCGGCCGCGGTGCCGTTCTCGAGGAAGCCGTCAATGACGCGCTGCCGAAGGCATACGACGAGGCTGTGCGCGAGCACAAGGTGATCCCGGTCGGCCAACCGACCGTCGACGTCACCGAGCTCGAGGATGGCAAGCACCTGGCGTTCACCGCCGAGGTCGATGTGCGCCCCGAGTTCGACCTTCCCGAGTTCTCCTCACTTCGCGTCGAGGTCGGCAATGCCGTTCCGAATGATGACGATGTCTCCGCCCAGGTTGACTCCCTCCGCTCGCGCTTTGCGACGCTCAAGGACGTCGAGCGCGCAGCTGTCGATGGCGACGTATTGCTGGTCGACATCGCTGGCGCGACCCCTGAGGGCGACGTTGTCGATGACCTCATCGGCAATGCCCTCTCCTACGAACTCGGCACCGACGGAATGCTCCCCGGTTTCGACGAAGCCGTGCGCGGCGCGAAGGCCGGCGAGAGCCGCTCCTTCGAGTTCACTCCGCAAAACGGTGACTGGGTCGGTATTCCGCTGACCGTCAACGTCACGGTCTCCGGCGTGCGCGAGCGCGAGCTTCCGGTACTCGACGATGACTTCGCCCAGATGGCCTCTGAGTTCGACACCGTTGCCGAGCTCCAGGACGACGTCAAGACTCGTCTTGTTCGCCTCAAGCGCCTTGAGCAGGGTGCGGAAGCGCGTAACAAGGTGCATGAGGTTCTCGTCGAGTCCCTCGACATCCCGCTTCCCGAGGGTGTCATCACCGCAGAGGTCGAGGCCCACTTCGAAGATGGCCACGACAGCGGCGAGGAGCATCGCGCCGAGGTCGAGCAGCAGGCACGTGAGGCACTCAAGAGCCAGTTCATCCTCGACAAGATTGCCGAGCAGGAAGAAGTTTCTGTCGGAGAGTCTGAGTTGTCGGCCTGGCTGGTGCAGCAGGCTCCTCGCTACGGCATGAGCCCCGATCAGTTCGCCCAGGCCCTCGTCGAGGCCGGCCAGGTTCCGATGGCCATTCAGGACATCCGCCGTGCCAAGGCCCTCGCGGTCGTGCTCGAGTCGGCCACTGTCGTCGATGCTGACGGCAATGCGGTCGATCTGAAGGCCCTTGATGCCGAACTCAATGGGGCACTCGCTGGCGAGTAGAAGTACGTGAATTCGTGAAAGGGGCGGTGGGCAACCACCGCCCCTTTTTCGCGTCTATTTGGCCTCGGGCGAACACGCACTCTGGCGGGAAGTCATTCGGGGTTGTGCGCGTTAGGGTCTAGTGAAGCCAACAGGGAAGTACAGGAGGCACGGTGAGCGACATCTACGTTCCGCAGCTGCGAGGTGCCAGCGGCATGTCCGGTTTCGGCGACATGCTCGATGAGCGACTTCTTCGCGAGCGCATCATCTGGCTTGAGGGTCCGGTGATGGACGAGAACTCCAACCGCATCGCCAAGCAGCTCCAGGTGCTCGCCGCCGAGGATCCCGAGAAGGACATCACTCTTTACATCAACTCGCCGGGCGGCTCGATCAGCGCCGGCATGGTCGTCTACGACACCATGCAGCTCATCCCGAACGAGGTTGCAACCGTTGCCATGGGCCTGGCCGCATCGATGGGCCAGTTCCTGCTCGTCGCAGGCGCACCCGGCAAGCGCTTCGCTACCCCGAACACGCGCATCATGATGCATCAGCCCTCCGGTGGCCTGGGCGGAACCGCGAGCGATATCAAGATCCAGGCTGAGCAGATGCTCTTCATCAAGAAGCGCATGGCGCTTCTCATCGCCGAGCACTCCGGTCAGACCATCGAGCAGATCGAGAAGGATTCCGATCGTGACCGCTGGTTCGACGCAGAAGAGGCCAAGGAATACGGCCTGATCGACCACGTGTACTCAACGTCTGCTGATGCACCCAGTGCCACAGCTCGCAAGGGCAAGGGAGAGACCAAGTGATGAACCCGATGAGCATGCTCGATCCGGTCTCGCGCTACATCCTGCCTGAGTTCCGTGAGCGCTCCGCCACGGGCGAGCGCGTGCACAATCCGTACACCAAGCTCTTCGAAGAGCGCATCATCTTCCTCGGTGTGCAGATCGACGATGCATCCGCCGACGACGTCATGGCCCAGCTGCTGTGCCTGGAGTCAATGGATCCTGATCGCGACATTCAGATCTACATCAATTCGCCCGGTGGCTCGTACACCGCGATGACTGCCATCTACGACACGATGCAGTTCGTCAAGCCGCAGGTGCAGACCGTATGCCTGGGTCAGGCTGCGTCAGCAGCATCGGTGCTGCTCGCTGCCGGCACACCCGGCAAGCGCTTCGCACTGCCGCATGCACGCGTGCTGATTCATCAGCCGTACACCGAAGGCGGCGGTCAGGGCTCGGACATCGAGATCCAGGCCAACGAGATCATCCGCATGCGCACCGAGATGGAGGGCATCATCGCCCACCACACCGGCCGCACGGCTGAGCAGGTGGCCAAGGACATCGAGCGCGACAAGATCCTCACGGCCGAGCAGGCCAAGGAGTACGGCATCATCGATGCGGTTATCTCCTCGCGCAAGGCCTGATCGCGTCCGTTTCGCCCCACTTCAGTGGGTGTGTCGAACTGCCCATACCGCGCGTTCGACAGTCCCTCAGGGTACGGTCTAAGCAGCCCAGATCCCCTCTGGGTTATCGGGGCGTCCTCGGGCGCGAAGGGAGCACCTGTGGCACGCATCGGTGAGAGCGGTGATCTGCTGAAGTGCTCGTTCTGCGGCAAGAGCCAGAAGCAGGTTAAGAAGCTCATTGCCGGCCCCGGCGTCTACATCTGCGACGAATGCATCGACCTTTGCAACGAGATCATCGAGGAAGAACTCAGCGAGGCTTCTGATGTGCAGTGGGGCGATCTGCCCAAGCCGCGCGAGATCTTCGAATTCCTCGACCAGTACGTGATCGGCCAGAACGTCGCGAAGAAGGCAATGTCAGTTGCCGTCTACAACCACTACAAGCGAGTTCAGGCGGGCGAGAGTGATCGCCCCAAGGACGACAACATCGAACTCGCAAAATCCAACATCCTCCTGCTCGGCCCCACCGGCTCGGGCAAGACCCTGCTGGCCCAGACCCTCGCGCGCATGCTCAACGTGCCGTTCGCGATCGCTGATGCCACGGCACTGACCGAGGCAGGCTACGTCGGTGAGGATGTCGAGAACATCCTGCTCAAGCTCATCCAGGCCGCTGACTACGACGTCAAGAAGGCCGAGAAGGGCATCATCTACATCGATGAGATCGACAAGGTAGCCCGCAAGAGCGAGAACCCGTCGATCACCCGTGACGTCTCCGGCGAGGGCGTGCAGCAAGCGCTGCTGAAGATTCTCGAGGGCACCACTGCTTCGGTTCCGCCGCAAGGTGGTCGCAAGCATCCGCATCAGGAGTTCATCCAGATCGACACCACCAACGTGCTCTTTATTGTCGGTGGCGCTTTCGCAGGCCTCGACACGATCATCGAGCAGCGCCTGGGTAAGAAGGCCCTCGGCTTCACCTTCGACATCGTCGACGGCGAGCGCGAGGAAGACGAGCGCGACATGACCGATGTCTTCCAGTACGCGATGCCCGAGGATCTCCTGAAGTTCGGCATGATCCCCGAATTCATCGGTCGCCTGCCAGTCTTTACCGCGGTCGCCAAGCTCGACCGCGAGGCACTCGTCTCGGTGCTCACTGAGCCGAAGAACGCCTTGGTCAAGCAGTACCAGCGCCTGTTCGAGATTGATGGAGTCGAGCTCGAGTTCACTGAGGATTCCCTCGACGAGATTGCAGACCTCGCACTGCTGCGCGGCACCGGTGCTCGCGGACTTCGCGCGATTCTCGAAGAGACCCTGCTCAATGTCATGTACGACGTGCCGAGTCGCGAAGATGTTGCCAAGGTCGTCATCAATGCCGATGTCGTCAAGCACAACGTGAACCCGACCCTGGTGGCCCGCGAGGCTCCTCGCCGAGTGCGGGGCGAGAAGACCGCCTAAGTTCCTCCTGATCATCACGAAGGCCCGCAGCGAATGCTGCGGGCCTTCGTCGTGCTAAGTGAGTTACTCCGTTGGTGTGAGCGTGACGGCGACATCAATCTGCGTGCCATCGGCGAACGAGAGCTCGGCGATGCGGCCGACTGCCTTGATGTCACCCTCGGCCAATGCCAGACGTGCAGCCGCTGCAGACGGTGCGGTG
>CANFQC010000055.1 GCA_947449035.1 Actinomycetota bacterium | reverse complement strand
GATCGAGCGAGATGTTGCTGTCGGTGGGCAACTCCTTGCCCTGCAGGGCTTGCACGGCCGCTATGACGATGTCTTCCTTCCGCTCTTCGGCGAGCATCAGGCGCACAACGCAGCCGTGGCTCTCGCCGCGACCGAGGCGTTCATCGGCAATAACGAACTCGATCCTGAGATCGTCCGCGAAGGCTTCGGCACCGTCACCTCGCCCGGTCGACTCGAAGTGCTGCGCCGCAATCCGACGATCATTGTCGACGCCGCGCATAATCCGCACGGAGCCAAGGCTCTGGCAGGTGCCGTCGACGATTCCTTCGAGTTCTCGCGACTGATCGGCGTGATCGGCATGCTGGAAGAGAAAGATGCCACCGGCATCTTGACTGCACTCGAGCCCGTTCTCGATCAGGTTGTGATCACCTCGCCGCGTTCGCCGCGAGCTCTGGGCGCCGAGGATCTTGCTGACCTTGCGATCGAGATCTTCGGTGAGGAGCGGGTGTCCTGCGAGGTCACGTTGTCGAGCGCGATCGACAGAGCGATCACGGTCGCTGAGGAAGAGGCGATGTATGGCGGCGTCGGCGTGCTGATCACCGGCTCTGTCGTGTTGGTCGGCGAGGCCAAGCGGATCCTGGGAGATGCCCGATGAGAGTGCTCTGCAGTTCAGTGCTCGGCATTGAGTCGATCGTCGTGTTCCTCTGCTTCCTGGTGGCCAGCACGAATGGCTCCTTCGAAAGCCAGGCTCTGGCCGTATGGCTGGGAGTGGGCGCGATGATCGTTCTTATCGCCTCGATCGGCGTGGTCACCCGCCCGTGGGGTGCTTGGTGGGGCTCGATTCTCCAGGTGATCGTGGTGGCCCTGGGCTTCCTCGTGCCGATGATGTTCATCGTGGGCGGCATCTTCGCCGTGCTCTGGTACTTCGCGGTGCGCAATGGCAGCAGGGTCGATGCCCTGCGCAAGGCGTATGCCGAGGCGCAGGAGAGCTAGTTCGCCTCGACCCGTATTGAGCACCGCTTCAGGCTCGGTACTCTTGGGACATTCGCAGGGGCATCAGGCCTTTGTGACACATCCGGGAGAACCATGTCTGAGCGCACCCTCGTCCTGATCAAGCCCGATGGCGTGGCCCGTGGCCTCGTCGGCGAGGTGCTCGGCCGCATCGAGCGCAAGGGCTACAAGGTCGTGGCCCTCGAGCTGCGCACACTGCCGGCATCGATTGCCGAAGCGCACTACGCCGAGCATTCCGAGAAGCCGTTCTTCCGCTCACTCGTCGACTTCATCACCGGCGGTCCGCTCGTCGCGGCTGTCATTGAAGGACCTGACGCGATCTTGTCCTGGCGCTCGATGATGGGTGCCACCAATCCTGCGAACGCAGCCCCGGGCACCATTCGCGGCGATCTCGCGACCGAGACTCAGTTCAATGTGACTCACGGCTCCGACTCACCTGAGTCGTCAGCACGCGAGATCGCACTCTTCTTCCCGGGTCTGGCGTAATCATGAAGCCGGCCGCGCTCGGAGTCATTGCCGGTGTTGCTGCCGGTGCAGCAGTCGGTGCCGCCTCGCGCGGGCCGAGTCTGGTCGATTGGCCGTCAAAGATTCGCACGGCCTTCCCGTTCGTCACTGGCGGCATTGCCGGCGCATCGGTCGGTATCAAGGTCGGCGCATTCGCGTCTCTTGTCGAGGCCGCGCGCGGCAAGGGCAAGGGCCCGGTCTCCACGGTTGTTCCGGTCATCGTTGGTGCTGGCATCGCCACGGCTGCAGCTGTCGGTGGCACCATCGCGAAGGACAAGGTGCTCGCAGGCCTCGAGCAGCAAAGCCGCGTTCTTGACCCGTACTTCGCGACGTCGACGGGCAATCCGCTGACCTCAGGCTCACCCGCCTCGCTGGTCACCATGGCTGAACTCGGCCGTGAAGGTGCTCGTTTCGTGGGATGCATCAGCACGCCCGAGGACATCAAGACCGTCACAGGCAAGAAGCCGATCGCCGAGCCTGTACGTGTGTTCGTGGGCGTTGATGCTGCTGACACCGTCGAGCAGCGCGTGGGTCTCGCCATGGCTGAACTGCGCCGCACCGGCGCTTTCGATCGAGCCAACCTGATCATTCAGGCGCCTGCCGGCACCGGCTTCGCGAACACCACCCCGATTGACGTCACCGAGATGCTCACCTTGGGTGACTGCGCTTCTGTCGCCATCGGCTATGGCCTGCTGCCGTCCTTCCTTTCTCTTGGCAAGGTCGGACTCGGTGCGCAGACCCAGCGCTTGTTGCTTGATGCGATTCGCGAGGAGCTCGTCGGCCGCGAGAAGCGTCCGCGCATCCTCCTGTACGGCGAAAGTCTCGGCGCGCGCGTGCAAGAAGCAGCAGTGTCGGCTGGCCCGCTCGACTTCGATCACTACTTCGTCGACGCGGTGCTGTGGGTCGGTTCACCCGGCGGCCTGAAGTCTGACGAGATTCATGCGCTGTGCGCAGCGGAGTCAGTGACAGTCGATCGCCCCGAGCAGATCGCGGGTGTCATGCGTACTCCGTATCCGCGCGTGTGGTTCCTTGAGCATGACGGTGACCCCGTGGTGCGCAACCGCCCGGCGCTTCTCCTTGATCGTCCGTTCTGGCTTCCGACCAGTGGTCAGCGCGGTCGCAACGTGCCCGAGGGCATGAACTGGAAGCCGGGCATCACGTGGGCCACGGTCCTGATCGACACCCTTTTCGCGACCAATGTGAAGCCGGGTGACTTCCAGAGCAAGGGCCATGACTATCGCGCCGATCTCGGGGGAGTCGTGACCGCGGCGTACGCACTGCCCGCTAATGAGGCCACCGCTGCTCGGCTCGAAACACACCTGCGCAAGCTCGAGGTGGAGCGCGCCCAGCGCATCACCATGACTGAAGACCAGGTCAAATCAGCATAAATCGGACTTAAGTCTGGCCTCGCGTAAGATGGGGCACCCTGCACGTGCACCTCGACCGGAAGGCCACTTCCCCTATGGCTGGTTCGTCATCCTTCGTCGGCCGCGACATGGCCGTCGACCTCGGCACTGCCAACACGCTCGTCTACGTGCGTGGTCGTGGCATCGTGCTGAACGAGCCGTCGGTCGTCGCGATCAACAACAACACCGGCGGCATCCTTGCGGTGGGCTCTGAAGCCAAGCGCATGATCGGTCGCACCCCGGGCAACATCGTCGCGATTCGTCCGCTCAAGGATGGCGTCATCGCTGACTTCGACACCACCGAGCGCATGCTGCGCTACTTCATCCAGAAGGTGCACTCTCGTCGTCACCTCGCCAAGCCGCGCTTGATCGTCTGCGTTCCTTCCGGCATCACCGGTGTCGAGCAGCGCGCCGTCAAGGACGCCGGCTATGCCGCAGGCGCGCGCAAGGTCTTCATCATCGAAGAGCCCATGGCCGCTGCAATCGGCGCGAATCTGCCCGTGCACGAGCCGACCGGAAACATGGTCGTCGACATCGGTGGCGGTACCTCCGAGGTTGCCGTCATCTCGCTCGGCGGCATCGTCACGAGCCTCTCGGTTCGTGTCGGCGGTGATGAGCTCGACAACGCGATCATTCAGTATGTGAAGAAGGAGTACTCGCTCATGCTGGGCGAGCGCACTGCCGAAGAGATCAAGATGGCTATCGGCTCCGCCTTCCCGCTGCCCGAGGAGAACAACGCCGAGATCCGCGGCCGTGACCTCATCACCGGCCTGCCCCGTACCGTCGTGATCACCGCTGAGGAGATCCGTCGCGCGATCGACGAGCCCGTCAATGCCATCGTGGCCGCAGTCAAGGCCACCCTCGACCGCACCCCGCCTGAGCTTTCCGGCGACATCATGGATCGCGGCATCGTGCTCACCGGCGGCGGCGCACTGCTGCGCGGCCTCGATGAGCGCCTGCGCCACGAGACCGGCATGCCGATCCTGATCGCTGATCGTCCGCTCGACTGCGTGGCCCTTGGATCGGGCAAGTGCGTCGAGGAATTCGAGGCCCTGCAGCAGGTGTTGGTCTCCGAGCCGAGACGCTAACGCATGTTCCCGCGTCGCCTACGCGTCGTTGTTGCGGTGCTGCTCGGCGTTGCTCTCACCTTCGTCATCCTCGACCTTCGAGGCGGACAAGGACCGTTTGCCTCCGTGCAGAACGTGGCGGCCTCCATCCTCGGTGGCATCGAGCGCGGCGCGGCCACAGTGTTCTCACCGATCACCGGCTTCGCGGACTTCTGGACCAACACGCGCGATCAGAAGGCACGGCTCGACGAACTTGAAAAGAGCAATGCTGAGCTTCAATCTGAGGTCAAGCGTGCCGCCGATGATCGGGCACGCGCGTCAGCACTCGACGGGATGCTCAAGGTCGCTGGCCTGGGTCGATACCGAGTCGTACCCGCCGAAGTCATAGCCATCGGACCTGCTCAGGACTTCACGTGGACCGTCACGATTGATGCCGGCAGTGATGACGGCATCGAGGTCGACATGACTGTGCTGAACTACCAAGGCCTTGTGGGTCGAGTGAGCAATGTCGAGAAGCGCACCTCAACCGTCGTACTCATCGTTGATCCGTCAGTTTCCGTCGGCGCACGTGTCGCGGGCTCCCAGGAGATCGGCATCTTGTCGGGCACTGGCAAGCAGAGCGAGCTTCAGTACCAGCTGCTCGATCCGCTGGCTTCCCTCGACAAGGGCGCCGCACTCGTCACCTTTGGTTCTAAGGACGGACGCCCGTACGTGCCCGGCGTACCGATCGGCGAGGTGCTGAGCGTCGCAGGCACCGCAGGTCAGCTCAGCCGAGTCGCCACTGTTCGACCCTTCGCTGACATCTCGACCTTGAGCATCGTCGGCGTGGTGGTGCGGCCACCGCGCACAGATCCGCGTGACTCCGTGCTTCCTGCTGTTCCTGATGCGCCCACGGTCACCGCGGCGCCGACTCCCACGCCAACTCCGGCTGAGTCCGCTCCGCAATTGAGCGTGCCAAGTGAGGTTCCCGCCACCGACATCTCGCCATCGCCATGAGTTCGGCCACTTCCGCACGAACGGCTCACTCATGAACATCAAGGCACGTCAGGCGTTGATCATCGCGTCGTCCATCTTCATCGCCGTGATCGTCGAGCTCACCTTGCTCAGCCGACTCGGCCTGCCGGGTGCCACACCTGATCTTGTTGTCGTGACGATCGTGGCGTTGGCCCTTGCCTACGGCCCGTTGCCAGGTGCGATCGCCGGCTTTTCCGCGGGCATCCTGATGGGACTCGCACCGCCATTCGATGGTGTACTCGGGCTCCAGGCGATCATCTTCACCATCGTCGGCCTGGTCACCGGAGCCGTCGTCGATCCGCGTGACCGTTCAGTGCCGGTGATCATGGGCATGGTCGGCCTGAGCACCGGCGGTGTCGTCATCTTCAATGCCCTGTTCCTTGCCGTGCTCAGCGGCGATCGCGTGGTCTGGGAGAACATCCCAGGTCTTGCCCTGACCTCGGCCCTCTATGGGCTGATCCTGGCCCCCCTCGTCGTGCCCGGAATCGGACGAATCGTGCGATCCCTCACGCCTGAGGTCGCCATCGCCTGATTTCACGGGGAATCTGACCTGATCCGAACGTGAATCCGGCCCCCGAATTCGGCTGAAACCCGATGTCCGTCGTACCGTCGTATCAGGAGTGGTCTGCCCCCTGGGGGCAGAACCCGCATGAGAACAACCCGGCCCCGGCCGGCAACAGGGCAGGAGGCAGATGAACGCGCGTTCGAACCTGCGCCTGCTCGTGCTCGGCGTTCTGGTCGCCTCACTCCTCGGCACCTTGGTGGCCCGTCTGTTCTACCTGCAGGTTGTCTCGGGAGCCGAGTATCGCTCTGCGGCGGAGAACAACACTGTGCGCGAGATCGTGAACCCGGCTGTTCGCGGGCTCATCCTCGATCAGGCAGGTCGACCGCTCGTCTCCAATCGCACCTCACTCGTGGTCACTGTCGATCGCGCCGTGCTCGGCAGGCAGCCCAATGACGGAGCTGACGTGGTTGCGCGCCTGGCGAGGGTGCTGCAGGTTCCGGCTACTGACATCACCGATCGACTCAAGCCCTGTGGCACCGAGGGTGCGAAGCCGCCGCCCATCTGCTGGAACGGCTCGACCTATCAGCCCGTGCCGGTCGCGAGCGATGTGTCGACTGACACTGCGCTCGGCATCATGGAAAAGCGCACGGAGTTTCCAGGAATCACCGCTCAGTTGCAGGCGGTGCGCACGTACCCCGAGCCCTTCGGCGTCAACGCTGCCCACATCCTCGGCTACCTCGGCCCGGTGACCGAGGAGCAACTCACGGCGCAGGGCGATGCGCAGAACTTTGATCGCTTGCGGCGCACCGACGTCGTGGGTCGCTCCGGACTCGAATCGGAATACGACAGTTACCTGCGCGGGCAGCCTGCGGTGACCACCCTTGCTGTCGATACCGGCGGCCGAGTCACGGGCACTCTCGACGAGAAGGCGGCCAAGGCTGGCGATTACATCGTGACGAGCATCGATGCGAAGCTCCAGTCGGTGGTTGAGAAGCAATTGGTCGACGCAATCCAGCGCGCACAGGCTCAGGGCTACCCGGGTGATTCCGGCGCTGCTGTCGTGGTCGAGGTCGATACCGGTCGCATCCTTGCCATGGCGAGTTATCCCACCTATGACCCCTCGATCTGGGTCGGTGGCGTGACCAAGGCTCAATTCAA
Source organism: Actinomycetota bacterium (assembly GCA_947449035.1). Taxonomy (GTDB): domain Bacteria; phylum Actinomycetota; class Actinomycetes; order S36-B12; family S36-B12; genus CAIKZY01. Next base: position 5,477 of record CANFQC010000055.1, on the reverse strand, counting down.
GGATTTGATGAAGAGCAACTCGCTCTCCTCGAATGCGATTCAGGGTCTATTCGCGCCAGGCTCTACTTACAAGGTCATCAGCACTGCTGCAGCGGGCAAGGAGGGCTTCTCCCTGTATTCGAAGTACCCCTGCCCGAATCAGGTGAAGATCGGCACTCAGACCTTCCGCAACTACGAGTCGCATGCGTACGGCAGCATTCCGCTCTCGCGCGCGCTTGAGGTCTCATGCAACACGGTGTTCTACGGCATCGCGGATCGCATGTGGGAGAAGGCCGGTGGCACTGACGCCACAAAGGATTCACCCGATCCCATCGCTGAGACAGCCAAGCAGTTCGGCTTGGGCTCGAAGACCGGCATCGACCTGCCGAATGAATCCTCGGGACGTGTCTCGAGCCGCCTGTTCAAGCTCGCGAACTGGGAAAACCTTCGCGAGCAGTGGTGCGCGAATGCCGTGGCCGGTTATCCCGAGACTCGTAAGACGAATCCGAAGCTTGCCGACTACTACACGTCTCTCGACAAGGAGAACTGCGCTGACGGATTCCGTTGGCGCGAGGGCGATGCGCTCAACGCCGCCATCGGTCAGGGCGACACTGCCGTCACTCCGTTGCAGATGGCGATGGTCTACGCCGCTGTCGCCAATGGCGGCACCGTTTACAAGCCGACAATCGCGAAGGCCATCGTCGGAGCCGACGGCAAGGTCGTGAAGGAGTTCGAGCCGCAGGTCAAGACGAAGGTCAAGGTGCCGCGCGCCACCATCGACTTCCTTCACAAGTCACTCCCGGGTGTCACCACGAGTGGCTCGGGCGAGACCCCTTTCATCGGCTTCCCGCTCGGAAAGATCCCGGTGGCGTCGAAGACCGGTTCCGCGCAGGTGACCGGCTCCAAGGTCTCGACATCATGGTTCGCGTCGTATGCGCCCGCGAATAAGCCCAAGTACGCCGTCGTCATGATGGTCACGCAAGGCGGTACCGGCTCGAAGACATCCGGGCCTAGCGTGCGTCGGATTTATGAAGCCCTCTTCGGGGTGAACGGCACTAACGTGGATCCGTCAAAGAGCGTTCTCATCGGTAATTCGCCGATGCGAGCTCTCCCGACCATTCGTCCCGATGGCACTCCGGTTGCGCCCAAGGGACGCAAGTCCGGCGTCAATACAGCGGGAGGAAGCGGATGAGTACCTGGCATCTGACTGATCTCGTCAGTCGTCCGACTGCGCCTCGGTTTGATCGCGGGCGCACCTATTGGCGTGATCTCGACTGGATCATGCTGATGGCGGCGTTCAGTCTCACCATCTTCGGCTGCTTGCTGGTGTGGTCAGCCAGCAAGGCTGACATGGCGTCGCCTACTGATCCTTACTCGTTCCTGAAAAAGCACGTCATCAACGTGCTCATCGCACTGGTGCTCGGCTTCATTGCCTCACGTCTCGACTACCGATGGCTTCGCGCGTACACGCCGGTGATCTACGGTGCCGCGTGCTTCATCCTGCTGCTGCCTTTCGTGCCCGGCCTGGGTACACGCATCGCCGGCGCGCAGGCGTGGGTGGCGTTGCCCGGTGGATTCACCTTGCAGCCTTCAGAATTCGCGAAGATTGCCGTGATCTTGATGATGGCCGCGATCCTCTCCGAGAAGCGCGATATCGAGAGCGAGCCGCGTGACAAGGATGTTCTGCTCTCCCTCGGATTGGCGATCGTCCCCATTCTCATCGTTCTCATTCAGAACGACACCGGCACAGTGCTCGTGATGGGTGCCGTGGTGATCTCCATCATCGCCGTGTCAGGTGCTCGCACGCGTTGGGTCGTGACCTTGATCGGCGGTGCTGCCCTCGGCATCTTGCTCGCGATCCAGTTAGGTCTGCTGAAGCAGTATCAAGTCGCGCGCCTGACGTCGTTTATCAATCCAGCCGCGGATTCCGGCGGCTCGTCGTACAACGCCGCACAAGCACGCATCGCCATTGGTGGGGGAGGGCTCACCGGCTACGGGCTGTTCAATGGCCCGCAGACCCAGGGCCGGTTCGTGCCGGTTAATGAGAGCGACTTCATCTTCACCGTGGTGGGCGAGGAACTTGGCTTCATCGGATCAGTGCTCCTGATCCTGCTTCTCGCCGTGATCTTGTGGCGCGCAATCGTGATCGCCTATCGCGCCGATGATCTCTATGGCCGGCTCGTCTGCACCGGTGTGATCGCCTGGTTCGCCTTCCAGCTTTTCGAAAACATCGGCATGACCCTCGGCATCATGCCCATCACCGGCATCCCGCTGCCGCTGGTCTCCTCGGGAGGCACGTCGATGATGGCCGTCTGGATAGGCATCGGCCTGCTGCAGAACGTCCGACTGCATGCGGTGCGTAACTCGCCCTAGAGCAATCGCGCCGTTGGTGGTCCATTCGTGGGATCTGCGCAGGGCGGATAGCCTTTGCCCGTGACAACTCCCCATGCTCATGTGCCCGGCGCCTCGATCTTCGACCGCCTCGAAGCACTCCTGCCCTTCGTCTCCAAGCCGATTCAGTACGTCGGCGGCGAGCTCAATGCGGTGCAAAAGCCCTGGGACTCAGTCGACGTGCGCTGGGCGATCATGTACCCCGATGCCTACGAGGTTGGTGCACCCAACCAAGGTGTGCAGATTCTTTACGAGGTAATCAACGAGCGTCCCGACGCCCTGGCCGAGCGCACCTATGCCGTCTGGCCTGATCTCGAGAAGTTGATGCGCGAGAACCAGGTGCCGCAGTTCACCGTCGATAGCCATCGTGCACTCGGTGACTTTGACGTCGTGGGCATGTCATTCTCGACTGAGCTCGGTTACACCAACATGCTCACCGCCATCGACCTTGCCGGCGTTCCTGTTCTCGCCGCCGATCGCGACGACACGCACCCGATCATCGTCGCCGGTGGCCACGCTGCCTTCAATCCGGAGACCATCGCCGAGTTCGTCGATGCCGCAGTAATGGGTGATGGCGAAGAGGCCGTGCTGCTCATCACCGACATCGTGCGCGACTGGAAGAACGAGGGCCGCCCCGAAGGACGTGTGGGGCTCCTGCGCCGCCTGGCCCTCACCGGCGTGATCTACGTGCCGCGCTTCTACGACGTCGAGTACCTCGACGATGGTCGCATCAAGCGCATCGTCCCGAATGAAGCCGATATTCCGTGGCGGGTACGCAAGTTCACGTTGATGGATCTCGATTCATGGCCGTACCCGAAGGCACCTCTTGTTCCGCTTGCCGAGACAGTTCACGAGCGCATGAGCGTCGAGATCTTCCGTGGCTGCACTCGCGGCTGCCGCTTCTGCCAGGCGGGCATGATCACTCGCCCGGTGCGCGAGCGCAGCATCACCGGCATCGCCGAGATGGTCGAGAACGGTCTGTGCAAGACCGGTTATGAAGAGGTGGGCCTGCTCTCGCTCTCCAGCGCTGATCACACGGAGATCGCGGAGATCGCCAAGGGACTCGCTGATCGGTACGAGGGCACTGAGACCGCACTCTCACTACCGAGCACTCGCGTCGATGCGTTCAACATCGACTTGGCCAATGAACTGTCCCGCAATGGCCGGCGCAGTGGTCTCACCTTCGCGCCCGAGGGTGGCAGCGAGCGCATGCGCAAGGTCATTAACAAGCAGGTGACCGAAGAAGATCTCATCCGTACGGTCAGTGCGGCCTACGGGGCAGGCTGGCGCCAGGTGAAGCTCTATTTCATGGTGGGGCTTCCTACCGAGACCGACGAAGACGTCATGCAGGTGGCAGAACTCGCGCGCGAGGTCATCAAGGCGGGTCGTGCGGCATCGGGCCGTCGCGATATTCGTTGCACAGTCTCGATTGGCGGATTCGTGCCGAAGCCGCACACTCCTTTCCAGTGGGCGTCGCAGCTCAATCACGAGGCCACCGATGCGCGTCTGCACAAGCTGCGCGATGCGATTCGTGCTGATCGCGAGTACGGCAAGTCGATCGGCCTGCGCTACCACGACGGCAAGCCCGGCATCGTCGAAGGCTTGCTGTCTCGCGGTGATCGTCGCGTGGGCCGCGTGATCTTGCAGGCGTGGCGTGATGGCGCGCGCTTCGATGGCTGGAGTGAGCACTTCTCCTTCGATCGTTGGATGAATGCTGCTGCAGTTGCACTTGCCGATGAGCCTGTTGACGTCGACTGGTTCACCACCCGCGAGCGCCAGCAGTCTGAGGTTCTGCCCTGGGGACATCTCGATTCCGGTCTTGATGCCGATTGGCTCTGGGAAGACTGGCAAGACTCCCTTTCGGAAGTTGGCGTGGAGGACTGCCGCTGGACCCCGTGCTTCGACTGCGGAGTCTGCGACCAGATGGAGACCGAGATCCAGGTCGGCCCCACTGGTGTTGTGACGTTGCCGATGCCGACCGTGCGCACCACTGCTGTGCTCGCCGAGATCGACGCATGAGTCGTAAGCCTCCAGAGCGCGATGTTGCGCTCGCCGTGCAGAAACTGCGTGTGCACTACGCGAAGCGCGGCCGGCTGCGTTTCTCTAGCCACCGTGATTTCCAACGGGCACTCGAGCGCGCTCTGCGTCGCGCCGAGGTTCCTATGGCGTACAGCGCCGGATTCTCGCCCCACCCGAAGATCTCGTATGCAAACTCCGCGCCCACTGGTGTGGCAAGCGAGGCCGAGTACGTCGAAATTGGCGTCACGAAGCAGTGCGATCCTGAGCGGATGCGCGTAGCGCTCGATGAGGCACTTCCGCCAGGACTCGATGTCGTCGATGTCGTGACTGCGGCGACCCCCGACTTCGTCAACCGCCTCGAGGCCTCCCGCTGGCGCTTCGAACTGCCCGGCGTCGATCTTGTGACTGCTCAGGCCGCCGCTGATGCCTTCCTCGCCCAGAGCGAGGTGATCGTCGAGCGGCTGATGAAGAACGGCATCCGGAAGTTCGACACGCGTGAGGCGGTGGTGTCCCTCACGGTCAGCGACGAATCGGGCGTTTCGGGCAGTCAGGGGTCGGGCGCGGGGGATTCCTGTGCCATACTCGAGGTGGTCACCAGACATGTCACACCGTCTGTACGACCCGATGACCTTCTAGCCGCACTGAGGATCGCAGCTCACCTCGTGCCGCCGGTGCCCCCGCGGGTAACCCGGCTGGCACAGGGGCCGCTGGTCCCCGGAAGCACGGAAATCGGCGATCCCTTCGCCCCTGACCGCGCAGCCCTCGTCAGTACTTCCTGACAGGCCGACTCGAGGTTCATCGCCCGGCGGCGTCCTAGCGCACATCGCTCCGCGGCCGGGAGTCCATGAAGCTTGATGGGCCCTAGAGGTCCACGTGATGTGGCGGCGCCTGGCGCAGCCATTGAGGAGTACGGCCAGATGGTCGAGAACACCGAAGACAGCACAGCAACCGCGAAGCGCACGCGTCGTCGCGCAGCCAGCCGCCCCGCAGGACCGCCGGTCGAGGGAGTGACCCCAGAGCCCGTCGTGACTGAGGCAGCCGAAAAGCCCGCAAAGAAGGCCGCGGCCAAGAAGACCACGAAGAAGGCT
>CANFQC010000054.1 GCA_947449035.1 Actinomycetota bacterium | reverse complement strand
TGACTACGTGTTCGGACTCTCAGTCGAAAGCAAGCACATCCTGATCGCGCCATGGGGCGACGGAATAATCGACCTCTTCCGGCCGCGCCTCGAGGGCTACGACGTGAACAAGAAGACGATCAAGGTGCCATTCGACTGGAAGGTCGACAAGAAGCTGCTCTGCGATCTGGTCGCCACACGAATGGCGCAACTGGCGGGCTAGCAGACCTTCTTGCCGCTGCCTTCCATGGTGACATCATTGAACCAGTTCGCGAACTTCTTCGACCAGCCGTACTTGGTTGTCTGGAAGTAGAGCGCACTCTCGATCATGGGGTTCGTGACATTGTCATCCCCGAACACGGCGCACACAGCCTTCTTCACCTGCGGAAGTGTCGCGTTCTTGCCCAGCGCCATGATCTGCGGCATGGTCTTCGCGAGCTTCGGCTCGGCCTTGTCGTTGACCTTGCCGTTCTTGCAGACAACCGGATAGGTAGTGCCGTCACCGGTTTTCTGCAGTGCACAGCTGGAAGCAGAGGCGGGAGCGGTCGTGGCAATGCCGGCGAGCGCCAGGGCTGCGATCGCGATAAGTGAGGTACGGAGAACTCGTGAATTCGTCATATGAACACGTTCGCATCCGAATTGAGAAAAGGCAAGAATCGACAAGCCCTCTTGGGTCAGGGATCCTCCGTGCTTTCTCCCTGGCGGAGTCCGAGCGCCGCGGCCACCGGAACGGCGGTCAGTCCGTAGATGAAGACCGTCACGGTAATGATGATGAAGGCAGCGGGCAGGAGCTTCTCCGCACTCGGAACCTTGTCCGCTACCAGGGCAGCTCCGACGCTTGATGCTGTCGCCGCAGCCACGATGCCGCGTGGGTCCATCCAGCCGATGAAGGAACGCTCCTTCCCGCTCAATCCTGCGCCGGTCGTGCACACCAGTGAGATGAAGGGCCGCACGATCAGGATGAGGATCAGCGCGACCCCGATCGCCGGCAGCGCGATCTCGCTGATGAGCGGCGAGGGCACCAACGCCGCAATGCTGATGAAAAGTACGCCAATGCCGATTGAAGCGATCGTGTTGAAGAAAGGTTTTACCTGATCCAGCGAGGTGCCAAGTCGCTTCGCGAGACGTGGGGAGGCGATACCCATCAGCAAGGCGGTCAGCAGTCCGCTGTCCTGCGCGATGAAGTTTGCAACGCCGGTGGCCACGATGACCGACGCGATAAGCACCTGGGTCCCGAGCATGTGATTCGGACGTACGAACTTGAGTCCTAGGACGGTGAGCAGCACCGCAGCTGCGGCGACCACGATGGCGACGATGAAACTAAGGACGAATGTGCCGACCGCCTCGATACCCGAACTCGAGTTCGAGGCTCTCACCACTTGGAAGATCACGACAGCGAAGATCGCCCCGATTGGATCGAGGGATGTGCCCTCCCACAGCAGGATGCCGCGAACTCTTGGCTTGAGTCGAACGAGGTCAAGGATCGGGGTCACGACGGTCGGCCCGGAGACGATCATGATGGCGCCGAGCAGCGCCGCCAGTGGCCACGCGAGTCCGAGAACAAAGTGCGTGGCAAGGGAGCCGGCGACGAAAGTAATCGCTCCGCCTATCCAGATCAGCTTACGAATCACGCGCCCGTCGCTGCCTGTCAAAGGAGTATCGCCGAGCGCCATTCCTCCCTGGAACAAGATGAGGGCGACCATCAGATCGACGGCGACGGGGAACGCCGAACCGAGAATCTCGCTCATACGTAGCCCCGGGGCTACCAGACCGAAGAGGAATCCCACGGGCAGCAGCAAAATGAGCGCCGGGATCTTCAGGCGCGGGGCAATGATCTGGCAGCCAGTAGCCAGGCCGAAGACCAGGGCTGCGGCCAACATCATGTCGGCCGTGGATACCTGGGTCATGGACGACATTGTTCCGTCTCTGAGGGCGGGCTCAACGCTGACTCATCACATCGCGAAAGGAAATTCGGATTCGTGGAGGGTGCCCCGCATCAGGCCTGAGTGAGGCGCTTCCGCACGGCACGATCACCTGCGTGCTCACGTCGATCCAGGCGTAACCCGAGCATCTCCTGGGCTTCTTCTAGTCGACCGGCCTGAATGAGCGCGGCCAGTGCGGTGTCCTCAATTACTTCGCACTGCACTCTGCTCGCACCGATCTCCTGGGTACGTGGCAGTAGGGCCATCAGTCCTTGAGCCGCTGCCTCGAAATCCGCATTCACGTACTCGACGAGGCAGTCGGCGAAAGGAGCCACCACCTGGGTCATCGCTAACGAATCACCTCTGCGGCAATGCGTGGCAACACGAGCCACGGCATCCGCATCACCTGCCGCGGCGTACGCAAGCGCTGAGTGCATCGCAGTGAAGGCGGTGGTCGGCTCATTCACCTCTTTACCCGCTACTTCAAGAATCTTGGTGATGTCAGTAACTCGATCGTCAACATCGATGAGGTGCAGGCGCCATAGAAGGGAAACGCCGTCAATCAGGCTTCTCGTTCCCTGAAGAATGCGCGGATTGAGGTCAACGTCATAGCGTGCGAGCGCGGCAGTAGTGTCGCCGAGACCGAGCTCGTGCATGGCTACGTGCCAGGAGAAGTGCGCACGATGCACCGCGGAATGACCCGCACCATCGATCCAGCCGGAAAGCCATTCCGCCCCGACTGCATGGTCACCGCACTCGTAATACAGATGAGTGCGAGCATGCGCAGCGGTCACACCGAGTGGCTGATCACGCAGCGACTGCTCGGCAAGCCTGATCGCAATGTCTCGCTCTTCGAGTTCGAGCTTTGCGTATGCGCGAAGACCGGTGAACCACCATGCGTCACCATGCAGTGACGCGAGATCGTCGAGACGATGCCAGGCGTGACCTGGATCCTCGAAGGCGCCGGAGAAGGCGATAGTGGGCATCGCGAGCGTCAGGCCCATCGGATCCTGCGGGTAGGCGTCAACGTAGGTGCGGTACGCCGATCGATCGCCGTGGATGCGATCGCCCACTGCGTGCACGAACGCAATTTCGCGAGGCGTCGCCGAGCAGTCCAGGCACGCGACAGCGGCGCGATACTGCTCGGCACTGTCGATCAGGTCATGCATCTCAAAATCGAGCGCTGCCTTCGTCGCATGAGCAAGGGCGAACTTCGGATCGGCAGCTATAGCAAGATTCAACAGGTCAAGAGTTCCCTGTTGCATGCACATGATCGCGATCACTGCGTCGTCATAGATGTGAGCAGTATCGACATCAGTGGACAGCGCCTGCCCGAAGGCATCGGAGATCGTCATGGCTGTCTTATGAGATCACGAGAGTTAGGCCAACCGGTAGCGCAATCGCATCGGTGAACAACCCGCTCATTTCGTCAGGAGGCGTCGCTCGGTTGACCCTCGGAAGTCTCGTCGCCAGTGCAGTGACGCCTGCGATGGATCCACGCATCAATGTCATCGACATCGCGCTCGACCCGGCCCTTCACGTTCTCCTCGGCATTCTCGCGTCGCGCCTGCTCGAGCTGCTTCTCCCGCTCGGCGGCTACGGCACCCTCTGCCGCAGCGCGTGCCAACTGTCCGCCTCCAGGCCCACGAAGCGCGTAAGCGAGCACAACGGCAAGTGTCGCCCCCGCAAGAGGTCCTACGAGGTAGATCCAGTACGCCGTGTAGTTGTGCGCGATGAGGTCCGGTGCGAAGGACCGCATTGGGTTCATTGACGCACCCTCCAGCGGGCTTGCCCAGAGCCCGGCGAGAGCGATGTAGCCGCCCACCGCGAGGGCGCCGATCGGGCCAATGTTCTGAGCACCTGATGCCGTGCCAAGAATGACGCTGACCAAGCCCAGGGTCAGGATGAATTCCATGGCCAGCCCAGCCCACGGAGAGGTTCCGCTCGCCGGATAGGTCGCGCCATTGCTCGCCGAGACACCGACGACCCACTGGAGGAATGCGACAGCAAGTACTGCACCAATGAACTGCGCGACGATGTAAGGGATGACGCGACGCCACGGGAAGTCACCGCGCAGTGCGAAGGCGAAGCTGACCGCGGGGTTCAGATGAGCACCAGAGATCTTGCCCATGAACAAGATGATTGCCATCACCATGAGGCCGGGGGCCACGACGGCCGCCGCGCGCGAGACCGAACCGGGATAAGCGACCGCCATCATTGGGCCACCTGCTGCTACGAGCACGAGGAAGAAGGTCCCGAGGATTTCCGAGAGAAGTCGGCGATAACCGTAGGCAGGATTCGCGAAGTCTGCCCTCTCGTCAATGACATCGCGGGCAAGGGTGTTCAAGGCAAGGTCGCTCACGGGGTAAGTCTCTCCTACGCCGCGGCAGAAGCAAGCAAGACAACCAGTTCCACTACGACACACACCAAAATCGCAGTGAAAGTCGAAGTTCTGCTCCCCGAAAGCCGGGCATAAAGACCCGCAACCAGGATTGAGGCGACCAGCACGGCCGGGTACCACAGGCTCGAACTCGCGCTCTCCCATGCGAGCACGAGGGTTCCGATAATCAGAAGTAGCCAGCACAACCTGGTGGCCCTCACCACGCCAAGGCTGATGACGAATCCCTTGACGCCGGCTTTGCTGTCGGAATCGACATCGGGAAGCGCGTTCGCAATGTGAGCACTTACGCCGACGATCGCGAATGACACTGGCAACCACAGTTGTGGCGGCTGTCCATTGAGGCCATACGACAAGAACGCTGGCACTGCGCCGAATGCAAGAGCGTACGGAAGCCATGACCACCACGTTCGTGACAGCACGGTGTTGTAGAGCCAGGCCATGCCAAGCGCGAACACGTGGAATGAACCACCCACGACACCAGCGACAATCCAACTCAGTGCACTAGAGATAACCAGCGCGCAGCAGGCAGCGATCCACAGATGCCTGGCGGAGATCCCATCGACCACGGTTGGCTTGTCTGTGCGCCCGGAACGCGCGTCAAAGGGCGCATCGAATGCGTCGTTGCTCCAGCCGACAGAGAACTGGCCAATCAAGACCGCGAAGAGGACACCCACGAGAGCGAGTCCTCGCCATCCGAGGCTCCAAGCAAGAAGGGTGATCACGAGCGTCACTGCCGCGGTAGGAGCCGCATGCGTGGCCTTGACGTAGCCCAGCGTGCGTGTCATTCCGCTTGCCCCACGTGAAGGCCAGGGCAGCGGGACATGGCTCATTGGAGCACAAGTCTCAGGTACGACATCACCCCACTCCGAGTTCCAGCTCGCTGTCACTTTCGAGCCACTCGATGAGGCTCTGTCCTAGACAGCGGGATTACCAGGGGTACCCCTAATTCACACATTGACGGGAACGCCGTACGCACCGACCGCGTCATAGGCGGCAATCCACACGGATTTACCTCAGGGTTCTAGACAAGGAGTCCATCCATGTTCGCAAGATCCAGCGCTCGTTGGTCGCGCTCATGAAGATGAGACGCAACTTCGCACTCGTTGCCACTGCGGCATCCGTGGTCGCCGCATCGATGCTCGCAATTTCGGCATCATCAGCGGGGAGCACCGCGCTTGCCGCGTCCGCGACATCCCAGGCGCCGACGATTACCGCACGCGCCGGAACCACGATGCCCTCGTTCCCCCTGTCGACCTCAGGCAACATGATCGTCGATGCCTCAGGGAAGACGGTCACGCTGCAGGGCGTGAACTGGTTCGGCTTCGAGACTGCGAATCACGTACCACACGGTCTCTGGACTCGTGACTACATCGACATGCTGACTCAGATCAAGCAGCAAGGTTTCAACACGATCCGCATGCCCTTCTCGCTTCAGGCTCTCGCATCGAACACGACAACTGGCATCGACTATGGCAATGGCCGTAACGCATCCCTTGCCGGCAAGACTCCGCAACAAGTCATGGACATCATCATCGATGAGGCAGCGAAGCAGGGCCTCATGGTTCTGCTGGATTGCCACTCGCTCTCCGACGATGGATACATGCACGAGCTCTGGTACGGCCAGGGTGGCTTTACCGAGGCCGACTGGATCTCCACCTGGCAGTCACTTGCCACTCGATACGCCAATCGACCCAACGTCATCGGCGCAGACCTCAAGAACGAACCGCACGGCTCGGCAACGTGGGGCACCGGTGCGGCTAATGACTGGCGTCGAGCAGCTGAAGCAGCCGGCAATGCCGTCCTGGCGAAGAACCCCTCGTGGCTTGTCATGGTCGAGGGAATTGAAAGTCCGGTCGAAGGCGGCCAGGTCCTGAACCAGAACTGGTGGGGCGGAAACCTGGAAGGCGTGCGCAAGAACCCGGTGCGCCTAAATGTTGCTCACAAGCTCGTGTACTCAGTGCACGAGTACGGCCCCGTGGTCTACGCACAACCGTGGTTCTCGCTGCCGGACGTTGTCACTGCCCTCTACGGCCGTTGGAACACTGGCTTCGGCTACATCTTCGACTCCGGCACCGCACCAATTCTGGTCGGCGAGTTCGGTGCCAAGACCGTAGGAACCGACAATGCCGAGGGCACATGGTTCCGTCAGTTCTCCGACTACCTCAGCGCTAAGGGCATGAGTTGGACCTTTTGGGCCTGGAATCCGAACTCGGGTGACACCGGAGGCGTGCTTAAAGATGACTGGACCACGGTGAACACCGACAAGATGGCCGTGCTCACGCAGCTCATCCAGCGTCAGCCGATCAGCTTCCCCGGCAGGCCCGCATCAATTCCTGGAGGATCCGGCGGAGTGGTGACACCGCTGCCGAGTGTTTCGGCATCACCTACCGCCTCGCCTACGGTCACGCCCACATCATCCGCGTCACCGTCCACCGCTCCTTCGACTCCCACATCAGTGGGCATCACTGCGACGTCGAAGCTGACATCTGATTGGGGTGCGGGCTACTGCGCTGCCGTCGACGTGACCACGACATCGACGTCGGGTGTCACTTGGTCGGTCGCTCAGCCGATTGCCGGCAGTGTCACCAACTTCTGGAATAGCACTGCGCGTGATGTTTCCGGCCAGAAGGTGTTCACTGGCGCTACCTGGAACTCAACGGTTACCGCATCGTCGCCGACCTCCTTCGGCTACTGCGCGGATCGCGTAACCGGGGCGACGCCGACGGCCACTCCCGCTCCCGTGGTCACTCCGACCGCTACACCAACACCCACGCCGACACCGACGGCAAGTTCGCCGTCTAACGGCGCGCGAATCTCGGTCACGTACAGCGTTACGTCAGACTGGGGCACCGGCCGAACCGTGTCTGTCGTGGTGCGCAATCGTGGAGCAACAGCCGTCAACGTTTGGAGCATCACGATGCCGTGGCAGGGCACCAATGTTGCGCCGTGGAATGCGATTGCCAGCGCGAGAAGCGGCAGTGAGACATTCACTAATGAGGCGTGGAATGGACAGATCCCCGCAGGAGGATCCACCTCATTCGGATTCAATGAATCCGGTGCTGCCTCGACGCCCTCGACCTGCACGGCGACAGTGGCTGGCGCGACCACCACGTGTCGTATCGGTTAACAACTCAACACGACGAGGGCGTTCGGCATTCAGCCGGACGCCCTCGTTCGTGAAGCGGAACCTGCATTCCATCCGTTGCATCTAGGATCCCGACATGACTGACTCACAGAGCGACGACCTGGCTTCCGCCGAGGCTGACACGGTCACCATCGAGTTCCTTTCGGCCGATGATGCGGGGATCCTCGTCGGTCTCGTCGCAGAGGTCTACGGGGACTCTTATGACGCCGACTGGGTTTATAACCGAGAAGAGATCGCTCGACGAATCTCTGAAGGCTCACTGGTGAGCACGATCGGTCGCGAAGCAGACGGCACAGTGATCGGTCACATGGCGCTCATGGTCGAGAACGGCAACACGACAGTCGTCCACTCCGGTGTCGCCGTCGTCACGAAGTCCGCCCGAGGCCACCACCTCTTCACTCGGATGAAGCATTTCGGGGCGGGATGGGCCAGGGCCGCCGGCTTCTTCGGAATCTTCAGCGAGGCAACCGCTGCCCACCCCTACAGCCAGAAGGCGAATGTGGATCTCGGAGCAGCCGAGACGGGCTTCCTCTTGGGTTGGATTCCGAACAGCGTGGCCAACAGTGCCGTGGAGGGCCGCGAGGCGCACCGAGAGTCGGTCGCGCTGTTCTACCTCAAGACCAACAACGGCCCTGATCGTCGGATCTATTCCCCTGCTCGCCATCGCGGCGTTATCAACGACATCATCGAAGCGACGGAAATCCACGGCCGCATTGCCATCGCTGACCCGAGCACGGTCATCCCTGAGCATTCCGAAGTGAAGCTGCAAACCAAGGAGGATCACAACCTAGCTCTCATCACTGTCGTCACTCCCGGAGCCGACATTCTCGAAGTCATCACCTCGACGCGTGACCGGCTCGTTGCTGAAGACGGCCGTGACGCCGTGTACGTCGACTTTCCCCTTGAATTTCCCACCACGGAACTTGTCCTCGATGCCTGTGACGACACCTTGAAGATGGGCTTTGCCGGGGTCTTTCCGAACCAGCATGTCGGGGGCGGCGTACTGCGATTACAGTCACTGCACAATGTGTCCATCCATGCGGCCGACATCGCCACCGCATCCGCGCACGGAGAACAGCTCCTCGCTTACGTTCTAGCCGACCTTGAGCGCACTCACGCCAACTACTAACTGACGGCATGGCTCCTCTTCTTGGAGCCGACTAGAGGATTTGAAGCCCCGGCCTACGAATGGCGAGCTCGAGTAGCAGCAGCGATGAGCTGTTTCTCAACACTTCGCGAGGGAAGGAGGAGCGCGGGGAGGAGCGCCGCAGCAGCAACGATCGCGAGGACCCCGAAGGCCATGGTCACTCCGCCGTCCTCCAGCAGCACAGCCACAACGGCCGCGCCGGCAGCGCCGCCGAAGTTGCGCATGAGAATCATGAACGACGTCGCTGCACCAACATCATTGCGAGGAGCTGCGTGCTGAATCAGGAGGAGGGCCGGGATCAAAATGAGGCCCGCGGCGGCGCCCACCAGAACTGATGACAGGAGAAGGGACGGGTAGGCACTCGAAACGACCAGGGTGACAGACGCCCCAATCGCGAGAAGAGCCGAAAGAAGTGCCAACGGCTTAGTCCCGGTGCGGAGTGCGAGCATCCCGGTGAAGGCCCCGAGCAGCATCCATAGCAACGTCAGGGGGACCACAACAATCCCGGAGTTGAGCCCAGGAGCGGCATCTTGGGCGAGACGTGGGAGAAAGGTGAGCATCGCAAACTGGACGAAGCCGATGATGAGAGCTACTGAAGCTGCAGCCACGATCGTCCGCGATCTCAACAGGCTGGCAGGAATCAGCCCGTCCCGTCGACGCAAGGCGTGCCAGACGAAGGCCAGCAGCGCAAGCGCACCCGCGACAAGAGACATCGGCCACGACCGCTCGATCCCCAGGAGGAGCAGTGTGAGTCCGGATGTCATGAGAATGCTTCCGAGAGCGTCGAACCGACGGGCCTCCGATTCACGCGGGCGGTTACTGAGCTTTCCCCACAGGAGCAGACCTGCGAGCACGATCATCGGAAGGATGACGGCGAACGCCCAGCGCCACGAAACCCCGATGAGTGCACCGCCGATAAGCGGACCTAGTCCGGCCGCGGTGCCGTACGCAACGTTGTAGTAGACCTGAAGCCGAGCTCGTTCTTCGCCGGTGCACCGGCCTGCGACGATCGCCTGACCCACCGGCACGAGTCCACCGGCCCCGACACCTTGAACGAGGCGTCCAAGGATCAGCAACGGCAGGCTGGTCGCGAGCATCGCGATGAACGTGCCGATCGCGAAGACCAGAAGGGCCACCCACATCGCATTGCGCTCACCGCGCAGGTCCATCCAGCGGCCCCACAGCGGGATCGACACCGTCGAGGTAAGAAGGTAACCCGCGATGAGCCAGGACACAGCAGACCCGGCGGAGAATTCGTCGCCGATCGTGGCGAGGAGGGGCACGACAAGCGTGGAGTCGAGCACGGACAGCAGACCCGTGAGGATCACACCGACGAGCACCCGCACCCCTACAGTCGGAGGGATACGCGACGAGAACACGCGTCCAGGCTAGCGACCTCGACCCGACGATTGCGGGGGAACGTGTCGACTTTCAGCCGGTGTACGACACGCTGACCTTGGCGATTCGGGCGGAGGCCTTGGTGGTCAACGCACCGTTGCCGCGGATGCTCAGTGGTGCCGAGATTCCGTTGGCCTTGAGGTATCGAACTATCTCGACAGCTCGTTGCTTCGACAGGGATGCGTTGTTGGCATCGTTGTTGTCCTTTTGGACGTAGCCGACGGCGAATCCGCCGGTGGCCGTTTGCTTGGTCTTCTGCGCCAGTGACTTCAGTGCACTCTTTGCCTTCGGCGTGAGCACTGTTGACAGCGCACCAAAGCTCACGGTTGCCTTCGCGGTGCGCACTGGCTTGGCGGGAGCCTCCAGCACCACGCCCAGAGACAGCGAGCGCAGCTTGTTGTCGGAACCAAGGGCATCGGCCTGCAGGGTATGACGCCCAAGCTCAACATCGGCAGGTACAGGGACGTTGCCATCGAATGCACCTGATGCATCAGTACGCACCGTGCCGAGGAATCGATCCGTGGAGTACAGGTGCACCTGTACGTCGGAATTCGCCGCGAAACCGCGACCGCTGACGTGTGCGGTGCTACCGCGCTCCAGACGAAGGGCAGCGTCGTTGGTCAGCCCCAGTGGCTGGCCGTTGGATCGCAGCCCCTCAAGTTCCATGGTGAAGCCATCACCTGTCGCTACCAGCGACTTCGGCGCTACGGGCTGGTTCGGCTTGATTGTCAAGGTCGAGGCAGTGCCGTCAACCAACAGCACGGAACTGCCAGGGGTCAGGCCCGACGCAGGGATATTCGCATTCGTGCCGGGCGGGATCGCCGTGACCACGGGGATGACGACCACGGGCGTTGGCGTTGGCGTTGGGGTCGTCGTCTCGGACGAGGAGCTGTCGCCGCCTCCGCCTCCGCCTCCGCCTGAATCAAGCCCGGTGGAAATGCTCAGACCGCCACGCGTTCCGGCATAAATAACGCCGGCGCTGACGAAAATCCCATAGATATAGTCGCCCCCCAGGCCGTTGGCGGTCGTGTCGGTGACGAAAGTTGCGGCATTGTCGGTGGATATGTCCAACCCGTCCCAGCTCGCGAAGTAGACGTTGCTTCCGGTGCTGAACACTCCATTACCGTTTTCGCCGAAGAATAGGATACTCGAGTCGATAGTCGCGCCATTGTCGCGAGAGATGTTCAGTCCGTGAGCAGAGATGTAGACGTTGCTTCCGCTTTTGGAGACCCCGTTGACAGTCTGCGTGCCAAGCCCTGAACTCACGTTGCTGAAGGTTGAGCCGCCATCATTTGAGTAGACCAGGCCGCGGCCAGTGCCAAGGTAGATGTTCGACCCGTTGACGTAGACCGCGTTGACGATGTTGCAGCTGTAGTTCGGGGCGCCCGGGTTGGACGGGTCGACGGTGCTGCACAGGTCGTCGGCGGCGGGCCCGGACTTCTTGGTGGTCCAGGTGACGCCGCCGTCGGTGGAGATGCTCAGGCCGCCATCGTGGGTGGTGTAGTTATTCAGGTTGGTGCCGACGTAGATGGTGTTGGGAGTTCCGGCGACGACGTACACCGACGTCACGAAGTTGCTGCCCAAACCGTCGGTGACAGTTTTGTTGGTCCAGGTGTTACCACCATCGGTGGAGATGCTCAGGCCGCCGCCCGTGCCGGGGAACCCCACGGGGTAGGTGGCAGCGTAGATGGTGTTCCCCACGGCAAATACCCCACGCACATCATTGCTGCCCAAACCGTTGTCGGTGGTCTTGTTCGTGAAGTGTGCACCACCATCAGTCGAGATGCTCAGGCCGCCGCCCGTGGGCGAGCTGAAGCCCGCAGGGCCGGTGGCGGCGTACACCTTGCTACCGTCAACGAATACGGCCTCCACCCAGTTGCTGCCTAGTCCGTTGGCGGTGGTCCGGTTGACATAGTGCAGTCCGCTGTCGGCGGCAGAGGCCGAGGGCGCGATGGTGACCCCGCCCATCACGGTTGCAGCTACGAGACCAATGACAGCGAAGCTACGTAACGTCGTGTTCATCTTTCAATCATCCGTCTCAGAATGCTGGAGAGCAAACACGGCCTCCGGCCTTTAGGGATATCCCTAAACCAAACGTTCTCTCGGACCTGCTTCGCTGGAGATTACGCCGATCACCGCTTCCCTGCGGGCCGATCCCGGATTATCAACATCCCCAAATGTCAGATTTGTCTTGAGTCGCCTCGGGGATCCGTCGCTCACTACGTGAGCTCCTTCCACATCCCAAACTCACCGCGATGCACCGCATCGGATGGAGCCGCCTCGGGTGCCGTGTTTCACGACTTAGTTAACCCCTGTCCCGGGACATCGTTAACCCTTGTCGAATGTCGAAGAATCGGGTCATCGTCGAGGCAGTGCTGGCAGGTCAGTCCCACGGGGCGGTAGCCCGCCAATACGGGATCTCCACCGTCTGGG
>CANFQC010000053.1 GCA_947449035.1 Actinomycetota bacterium | reverse complement strand
AGTGCGCGCCCGATCAGCCCATCGCCGAACACTGATGGGCCGAGCGCCGCGAAGACGTCGTCGGCATTGTCGATGTTGCCGAGGCCGAGGCCCGAGGTGCCCACGCCGCCGAAGGCGATGGCGGCCACGGCAACGAGTGCGAAGGTCACGAGCAGCAAGAGGGTCGAGATCACGCCGGCCTTACCGGGAACTGTCTCCGGGTTCTCGGTCTCCTCGTTGACCGTGCTCGAGGAATCCCAGCCCCAGTAGAGGAAGACGGCAATGAGAAGGCCGGTGACCAGGCCTGAGCTCGTGATTCCGGCGGGGGAGAACCAGCTCCACTCGGGCATGATCGAAGACTCGACGGCGTTGTTGCTGTAGACCTTCACCAACGCAATCACGGCGAAGATGACGAGCATGACCATCTCGATGAGCAGCAGCCATTTCTGAAGGACCGCCGAGAACACGATGCCGCGCACGCAGATCCACGTCACGAGGATTGAGAAGGCGACACCTACGAGCAATGGTGGCCACAGGCTCTGCGCCATGTCGGTGAGCCCGAACAGGTCGAATGTGTACTGCCCTGCAACCTGCGCCAGATTCGACATGCCGACGATGTCGGCCACGATGATTCCCCAGCCGCCCATCCAGCCAATGCGTGGGCCGAAGGCGCGTGCTCCCCAAGTGAAGGTGGTGCCGCAGTCAGGCTCGGCCTTGTTCAGCTGCTGATAGCCGATTGCCACGAAGAGAATTGGGATGAACGCCAGCAGGATGATCGCGGGTGCCTGGACTCCGATGATCCCGGTGCCCGAGGCGACCAGCACGATGAAGCCGAGACTGGCGGCCAGTGAATAGGCCGGGGCCGTGGAGGCCACGCCCAGCACGATGCTCGAGCCGAGGGTCAAAGCCCCTGAGCGAAGGCCCTTGTTGGGGGCGACGTGGATTGTCATGGGGTAAGTAAAGGGCATGAAGGCGACTCGTGGATGCGCTCCGTGAAGACAGTTGTGAATGCCTCGCCGCGGAGCCGGATTCTTCTGCCCGAGGCGGTAGCCTCGCCACGTGCGTCCGCCCGGTGACGCCCCACAGCCTTCGGGGGAACTATGTGCACGAACTTCAAGACCAAGAAGGCCTCTGACGGAAGCGTGGTCGTCGGACGCAGCCTCGAGTTCCCCACCAACATGCCGACGGCCCTCGCCGCCCTCCCGTCTACCTACGCGGGTGCTGGCGTTGCGTCCGGCGGGAAGTCGGGCAAGAGCTGGACTGCCTCGCACGGCATCGTGGGCATGTGCGCATTCGGAAAGCCCGAGTTCCTCGTCGACGGCATGAATGACGCCGGTGTCTCCGCACATCTTCTCTATATGCCCGGTGGCTACTGCACCTACCAGCCGTTCAAGGGCGATGGCTCTGACCTCTCCGAGGCAGATCTCATCGCCTACCTGCTCGGCACCTGCTCGAGCATCGCCGAGGTCAAGACCGCCATGACCGGCGTGAACGTCTGGGGCTTTGACCCGGGCATGGGCTTCGCCCCGCCGATTCATTGCCTGGTGCATGACGCGACCAGTTCAATCGCGATTGAGTTCCACGCCTCCGGCTGGACGATTGTCGACAACCCGACCGGTGTGGGCACGAATGCTCCGTACCTGGACTGGCACCTGACGAACCTGAACAACTACGTCGGTCTCAGCAATGACACCCCTGCTAGTCAGACATTCGGCTCATTCACGATCAACTCGCTTGGGCAGGGCCAGGGTCTGATGGGTCTTCCCGGTGATTTCACTCCGCCGGCTCGCTTCGTGCGCGCTGCAGCGCAGGTCGCACTGTCGGACGTCCCGGCGACCGGTGCCGATGCCGAGCAATTCACGATGCACATCCTGAACTCCTTCGACATGGTGCCCGGCATCGTCAAGGAATCCTTCGGGGCTGCGGGTGTAGTTGACGAGGTCACCGTCTGGGACACCATCTGCAATCTCACAGGCAAGCGTTACGCGTATCGCACGGTGACCGACCCGACCTGGTACGTCGTGGATCTTGCGTCAACCGACTTCACCAAGCCTGCGCGTGTGCAAGCGATCTCGTTCACGGGTGACTTCGCTCCGGTGAGCATCTGATGAGCGCTGCAGCTGCCGCACCGGCTTCGAAGCCGCTGTACGAGAAGCTCGGCAAGCGGGCGTTGATCTCCACGATCGTGGTTCTGATTGGTGTTGTTCCCTCGGTCGTACTGCTAGCCATCACCAAGGAGCCCGCTGTTACCTGGGCGACGGGCGCCTTCATCCTCGGTTTCGTCGCCGTGCTTATGGGTGGTACCGGAGTCGCGACCTACACGGTATTCATCACTGCAATCGCAACCCCCGTGGCGATCGTGGCGGGTGGAACCCCCATCGCCGGCGCCGCATTCATGGCGCTGCTGTGCCTGACCTTGGGCCGGATGTCTCATTACGGCCTGCATCGTGCGACATTGCTCGTGCCGATCTTCATGGCCTGGATGATCATCTCGCCGCCGTTCTGGGGCGCCGACAAGGTCGTCGATAGAACCGACAGCACCTTCCTCCTGTGGATGGCCATCACCTTCTTCGTCGGCGGAATCGTACCCGTGCTTGTGTTCCCGCACTTCTTGCGCAAGATGAAGATGCCAGCACCGAAGCCGCACCCGCGCAGTGAGTCGGCGCCGTACACGATCGTGATCACCGTGCTCTGCACTGGCGTGACCTACTGGGTGCTCGCTGACACCAAGCAGTACGCAGGAGCGTGGCTGATCTCCACGATTCTCGTTCTCGTGCAGGTAGGTGACGTCGGCACCGTGAGCAAGACCATCCAGCGCGTGGTGGGCACGCTGCTGGGCATGCTTGTGGTGACTCTGATCGTGCTCGGGGTCCACTCGATGCTCGTGCTCTACATCATCGGGCTCGTATTCGGTATCGCCGCGCTGACCGCCAAGTTCAGCCCGCACTACTGGGTCTACATGGCCCTGATCACTCCGACGATCATCTGCTTCACGGCATCGTCGAGCGCGCAGTTGAAGAACCTCGGGGAACAGCGGGCCCAGGATGTGCTCATCGGCGCTGCACTCGTGCTTCTCGCCTCTGCGATCACGATTGGCTTCTCGCACATCACCAAGAAGCGTGGCGAGGCTCCGACGCAGGATGTTCCGGCGGTGGCGGGAGTCCACGCGACTTCGTAGGCGCCCGCTTCTGGCGACGTCGGGTTGAGTTCACACGTCGAAAAACCTCTCGGAGCGAAGGTTGATCGAGTCCTCGCAGTTGTCTCTACTTTCGGAGCAGCGTGAAAGTCATCGCTGATGCACCCACGGCAAGCAGCGCGCCGATGCCGAAGAGCGTCGGAATGAGAGATGCGTCAGCGGATGCCTGCGAGACGGCTGCAGCAAGCGGGACGATGACATAGGGCACGGTTTCGGCTGCCACGATCAATCCAAGAATGCGTGCTGGACCCTCGCGGCCGGAATAGCGGTGCAGAAATATTCCGTATGCGGAGGCATTGATTGCACCGATCACGAAACCGAAGACTGCCCCGAGCAGGTAGATCTGCGTGATGCCGGAGGCAAGTGCCAAGCCAATGAGCGGCACGGCCGAGGCAAGTGAAAACCAGCCGAAAGTGCTGAGCGAGCGCGAGCCGCTGCGCAGGATTCGCCCGGCGACGAAAGTGCCAATGATCGCCCCGCACGTGGCCACGAGCAGCGTGGTGGACGACAGAGCCGTGACTCGCGCCGCGCTGAGACCGGTGGACACCGACTCGATAAGTGGCACGAGGTAGACGCGTCCCACGGCAAGTCCGCCGAATGCCAGGGCAATCGCAAAGAGGAGTGCCCAAGGGAAGAAGCGGCCACGACCACCCGGCTCGGCTCCGACGTTCGGGTCGAGGTGGGTCGGAAGTGGGCGCATCGCGAGCGATGGCAGGAGCATGACGGCGCCGACAACTGCGGGTGCAAAGAAGAGAACGGAAGGCACATCGCTGAGCACCAAGGTCGTGAAAGCTCCGATGGTGATGGCCAGAACCGGTCCGAGGCCCGCGAGGGTCGAGGCACGGCCGCGCAGATGCGCGGGCGCCTCATTTGCCAAGCGCGATGACGCCGAGGTGACGACCAAGGAAGTTGGAACCTGCGCGATCAGCCAGACCGCAGCGAAGAGCGGCAGGCTTGCCGCTAGTCCGAGGAGTGCAAAGCTCGCGAGCATTCCCGCGCCGCCGATCACGATCAGAACCCGGCGATCTACTCCACGACGCACCGCCCAATCGGCTACCCGACCCATCGCAGGCAGTGAGAGCATCGAGACTGCCCAGCCACTCGCGACCATGAGCGAATACACCGAGGTAGGGGCGCCTAATTCGTTGCTGCGCACCGCCACGCTCTGCCCTGCGGCGATAGACAGCGGCACCCAGCCACCGGCGATTGCGAGGGCCTGGAGAGCGAGGCGGGGAGTCGAGCCGTTCGTCAAGGGACGAGACGGTTCGAGATGAGTCCCCGACTCATGCGCTCCTTCGTCCCCCATACCCAGGCAGGCTAGCGCTCGGGGGACAGGTGCGCGGTTATCCGCACCCAAGTTGAAGCGCGGTTCGCCTTAGGAAGGGTGTCCCTGATTGGCCTCGGCCACGAGTCCGTCCAGGATCCAGGTAAATGTGGTGACGAAGGCGAGTTCGTTACTCGCCTCCACCGCAGCAGCGTCAACGAGCACCTTGTCGAAATCAGGATGGTTGAGTCGACGCAGGCGCTCGAGTCGTTCGTCAAGATGCATGGGGGCGTCGCTGAAGTCGAAAGACGAGGTTCCGACGATAAAGGTTTCAATCTGGCGGTAGCCGCGCACTAGGAGTGAGCCACTCAGGCCCAAGTCCTCAAGGGCTCTGACGGCGTGGAGGACGACATCATTGCTCTCTTCACCTTCAAGCGCAGCGAGCGCCATGATCTGGCTGAGGCAGGGGTGGCGCCGAACTGTCTCGCGAAATGAGAGTGCCGTGGAATGGAGGCGCTGGCGAGCCTCGCCCCCAGTGGTTATCGGGATGGCCTCGGCCAGCAGCGCTTCGCGCATCGCCACGATCAGGTCTTCCTTATTGGCGAAGTAGCGGTACACCGCCGTCGTGGCTGCCCCGAGCTCGGCTCCGAGGGCCCTGAGGGTCAGTTGCGAGATGCCTCGCTCATCGGCAAAGCGGATGGCTGCCTGGACGAATTCCTCACGCGTGCGTGTGGGTTTGCGTCCCGGTGCCATGAGGGGACGGTAACAGGAGGCGGGTGGGAGGCAATATGTGCATGCTGTTCACGAATCCGCTATCTTGAGCCAATTCATTGACAGGACGAGGAGTGGTTTGACATGGGGACGAGTATCCAGAAGTCAAAGTTTTTTCGGCGAGGCTTGACGGCATTTGCTGGACTCGCGATGGTGGCGGGCGGACTGGTGGGCATTTCCTCGTCTGCGAATGCCGCGGTCACGAGTGGTTCACTCGAGCCGGAGACCTGGGTTGCCAACAGTTCTCCCCAGGCAACAGTGACTGAGAATTTCACGACCAGTCAGGCTGCACCATTCGTCATCGTCGAATGGGACTGGGCAACAAACGGGTGGCCGGCGCCGTCAACCTCTGAGACACCAACCTTGAGTGGAAGCACGTACATCTGCCCTTCCGGTATCACATTCACTGCCGTGGATGCGACATGGTCGGGAGGCTCGATCACCTGTCGCTATTCGTCTGCCGGACCCAACACGTCGGTTTCCCGGAATGTAAGTCTCACGGGGGCAACTGCGACAGCTACCGGGTCCACGGGTTCCGTCGTTGTTGTTTTTCCGAGTGGGCTGGTGACCGCCTTGCCCTCAGCGTCAAATGTCGGCAGATGGACGATTCCCAATTCGGTTCAGGTGACTGCCCGAGTTGTTACTTCAGTACCTGTAAACTTCTACACCCTTGACCTTGACCCGAACGGCGGTACCTGCCAAACATCGAAGATTCAAGGTTACGCCACGACATGGGCGAATGCCCCTGGGTCTCAAGATTGCACCCGCCCCGGTTACACCTTCACGGGTTACAACACCAGCCCTAACGGCACTGGCACGGCGATCGACCCCGGGGGGAACGTCAACTTCACGGGAGACAATCGCGTCTACGCGCAGTGGTTTGATGGTAAGTCCGCTGTAGTCCCAGCGGGCGCCCCGACGAAAGTTGTGGCGACGTCAAAGTGGAATCGCGTCCAGGTAAATTGGCAAGCTCCTGTCGATCGCGGAACTCTTCCGATCACGAACTACATGGTTAAGGCGACTCCGGGTGGACAGACGTGCGTCACGCGTCTTCTCGACCGAAAGTTCACCCAATGCAGTTTCAATACCCTCGTCCCTGGAACGCAATACACCTTCACGGCTCAGGCGCTCACCGGTGCAGGGTGGGGAACTTCGTCGGCATCGAGCAACTCGGCCTCGCCTTACAACCTTCAAATCACCAAATCTGGGCGCAACAAGGTGTTCTTCGGATTGGCTGGCACCAAGGTCAAGCTCGTGGTCATCACGCCGGGTTACGCATCTGGTGTGCAGGTCACCCCGTCGGTCTCATACGACGGTGCCAAGAAGTGGTCCAAGTTCTCAGGCAATTCCTTCCGCACCAAGGCAGCGATTGCGAACAAACATTTGTCGCTGAAGATCGCACGTGGCTCGAATAGCACCACGATCTCGGTCAAGTTCGTCGATGCTGACGGCAACGAGTCAAATGTGGTGAAGGTGGCGCCCGCGCGTTAACGAGGCTAAATCGTGAGTGAGGGTCTGAGCATCAGCTCAGGCCCTCACTCATATTCAAAGTGAATTGGGCAGCATTGGCGAGTGTGTGAACAGACTCTGACGGGGTGACTCCTTCGGATAACTCGATGATGCGATGCAAGGCCACCGGGTCACGGACCATAGGGGGAGTTTGATGAATGTGCTCGTCCAGGAATCCGTACACGACCACCATCTCTAAGGCATCGCGATTCATGCCGTAGTTCAGAGCGCATTCACTCGTTCCGAAAGGCTTCAAGGCGCCGACCTCGAAGTCTTCGCCGGTCCAGTCACCGACAGCGCCATCGCGATGGTGGTTGAGCAGGTCGACGACGGGGATGAGCACACGTTCGGGTGCCTCGCCTTCGGTCATCGGTATGCGGAAGCATCGGTTTGCCCACAGCACATCAGTGGCGGCCATCATCGGATTGCGAAAGCTTGGGATGAGTTCGCGCACGGCGTTGACGAGATCGTCGGGAAGGTGTGGATCCAGGCTGGGATGGGTGCGCTGCATCCATTCGAGCTTTCCGCAGGCGTTATGCAGCGCAACTTGCAGGTAGAGCATCTCGGTCTCGATATCGCTGAACTCCTCAGGCACTTCGACGATCACCATGCGGCTTTCTTGCTCAGCCCAGGTGACGCGGTCAACGCGCACGAAGCACTCGCGGGGGATGCAGAGCATGGGGGAGTTGTCGTCCGCAGAGGACCCGAGGCTTAGTTGGCCGCTTCGTTCGATAAGCCTGGTGGTCGGCGCGATGAAGCCACCGGCCTCGCGGATGATCTCGAGAGTGCCGGCCAGGAGATCCGCGACTAGCGGGCTCTCGGCATCGACCAGTGGGTGGCTCATGGGCACATTGTGACCTGTTGGCCACTGGCGAGGAGTGACTGGTCATGACCACCCGTTAGTTGTAATCCACGCAGACTCCTGATCTTCACCTGCCTACTGTCGAAGTATGAAGACTCAATGGAGGAGAACGGGGATGGCCGCGGGGCTAGTGGGGCTCGCAGCGCTGACCTTCGCCTTCGGGCTATCTCCCGCGGCGACGGCTGACGGGGGAGTGAATGTCGATGCCTTGCAGATGTCCGCAGAGCCACCAGTGGGAACGACAGGTATCAGTGCAGCGGCATACGCGGCACTCTTCGCAGGGATGCCAGCCGATCCACCCACGGGGGTGATTGTCGCCGACTCGGGCTTCCGGCCTTTCCCCAATGGATTCGGCTTCGTGAACTACGGGTTGAATCAAGCTGAGAACCAAATCCTCTTTGGGCAGCCGCGGCCTCTCGTCGCAGGTGCGACGCCCGATCCAGCGCTGGGGCTCGATACGAACTCCATGAGACGCGTATTTGGTGAGGGGGTCTGCATCCTCGGAGGAGGCAGCTCATGCATTTTGACGGAGTCGGCAAAGGTGGTGATGCGCACCGCGAACTCATGGGCAGCATCAGGTCGGTGCTTCGGCCTCGCGACTGTGGCTAATGCGCTCTACACGGGCAAGCTTTCACCTGCAGAGGTTCGTGGCGGCCTGGTCAGCAGTCAGACCACCTTGAACGAAGCCGCCCAGCGCACCATTATGCGGGCGTTCATTGCGCAGTATTTCTCGGCCGTGGGAATTCGACCTCCTTCGATGGCCGATGCAGTCGCGCGAATTCGTGCCGCACTGACACCCGGCCGAATCCCGATCACGGTGCTGATCTACGGAGCCCCTGGAGGGCATGCGCTTGTTCCTTACGCCGTACTCGATCGAGGTGCGGGCACCTTCGACATCGCCGTGTATGACCCGAACCTGCCTAGTCAGGCCAGAGCGGTGCATGTCGACACCACAGCGAACTCCTGGAGCTATACGGGTTCGCCAGAGTTGCCTATCTCGACCTGGTCGAGTGCAACAGGAGGCGCCTCGACCTACATGATCCTCGGGGATACATCCAGTGCGCTGGGAAAGCAGGCCTGCACGTTCTGTCAGACAAGTCGCGCTGCCACCCTGGTGTCCTTCTCGCCAGTGCTGGCATCGAACAAAGGAGTCTTCGAGAACCTGACCTTGACTGACTCGGCGGGAACTCCGTTGAGCCCGAACCAGTACCGGGTGATTCCACCGACTGATGCGGTTGGCTCTCCCATGGCCTCTAGTCCCGTCATGCTGGTCGATAGGGGAGTGAGCTTCGAGATCGGGCTTAATGCGGAAAGTGTAGAAGTCGTGCAGCCTTTCACTGTCACGGTGATCAGTCGCGGAAGTTCACGTTCCCTCAAGCTCGAGACACTCAATTCGCAGATGCGGGGGACTGTGAGGGTCGGTAGTCGCGATGGCAGTCTCAGTTTTGCCGGTGAAGCCACCAACAAGGGCACGGCGACGCACACCTACGAACAAGGAGGTGCGTCCTATGCGTTCACCGGAGTTGAAGAGACCGCCTATCACCCGGAGGAAATGGACTTTCGGAGTTACCAGTCGCGCAATCGCGTTGTCTTTCGCGAGAACGATGCCTTCGCCTCAACATGGTCGATTCGCGTGGCCAGCCGAACAGTTCGAGGTTCGTCTGGTTATGTCGCCACTCACGTGAAGGTTGGGCCTGGTGCTCAACTGGCGGTCACTTACGCAGGGTGGGCGGGATCGGTCGGGCGGCCCGTCCTCTGGCTCGACAAGGGTTCAAACGGCACCCTCGACATCAGGATTCCACTTCGCAAGTTGTAGGGGCTGTGCAACGGCGGCGCTAGATGCGGCGTTTGGTAAAGAGATCGATAAGCTCACGCCAAAACGGCGGCTTTGGCGGATTCTTTACCTCGAGGGCGTCCCACTTCCACCCATTCCAATGACGACTCAAGGCGGGATTCTCGTCATCGTCGTACCAGCCGGGCTCGCGGTCGAAGTCGTGATTCAAGCCCTCGCTCATTCCCGGCCCATCAGCTTTTCGACCTGACGACGGTCACGCTTGGTGGGCCGCCCCGCGCCACGATCGCGAGTGGCAGTTATTGCGCGCTCCTCCTTCGGAGCGGGCGGAGGTGTGAGGTCGTCGTACATCGTTACAGCGACAGGAGCGCCTACGCGCTTGTCGAGCAGGCCGACGACTTTCACGATGCGCTCGCCACGAGTGTCACGAATGCGGACGGTGTCGCCGACCTTCACTGACTGTGCGGGCTTGGCGCTAGCCGCATTCACCTTCACGTGTCCGGCCTTGACAGCGGCTGTGGCAGCAGAGCGTGTGGGGAACAGGCGCACGGCCCAGGTCCACGCATCGACGCGCGCAGTCGCCGCACCCGTGCTTTCCGCCATGAGCCCAGCGTACGAGGTGATCGACTACCGATGCCAAAAGGCGTGAATCAGGGATGCCGATCCATGTTGCGAGATTTCGTCAGATCAGGCGTAGGGGAACCGACGTGCTTGTTGAGTTCGGGCGAGCGGACACCACGGTCAGCGTCGGGCGACCGTTGGCCGCCTCCCACTTCGCATAGGACACCCGTAGGTAGCCGCCTCGCGGTACACGAATGTTCGTTGCTCGATAGGTGCGGGAGCCCTTCACGGTGGTGCGAGTGAGGGTGATCTCCCAGGTCGATGCGTTGCCGTGATCCTCGCGAAAGACTATTGCGCGCGCGGGTTCGAATACCCGCATGAATATGCCACGAGAGAAGCGGCTTCGAACCTGGAGTCCGGTGAAGGCATAAGAGAGCCCCAGTGCTTCGTGAGTCTCCTGAACCAGGATGTTCTGAGTTCCCATCGTGCTGAGTGAGAGTGCTTGGGTGAGGGCGTTGAAGGAGAAGTCACTGATGACTTCCTGGTTGAGTGCCTGGAGGTCGATAGAGCGTGTACTTCCGCTGCCGACGATGGTGATGTCTAGCGGCTGGGGAATGGCAAGAAGTCGACCGTCAACGAGCAGTCGGAACGAGACTCCCTGATGGACCCGAAAACTGGTGGGGTTAACGAGCACGCCGATGTCCGCACTAGTCGGAGGCAACGTCTCGTAAAAGGACTGGTCGAGTGGCAGACCGTCCGCGTCGAGAAGAACGAAAGAAGACAACAGTGGTCTGTTCTTCCCGAACAGAGGAGAGAAGGTAATGAGGTTGTCGGATGGCTTGGTTCTGCACGGGGTGCATGCGCGCGCTATCGGCCCCTGAGCCGCTAAAAGCAAGGCCGAGGCGAGCGCAATGGTCACGAATCTGACCCCCTTGTTCACCCTTCGAGAGTAAACATCACGCCTTGGCGAAGAACTGTCAGCGAGTGAAATGCTCGGTCAAAGGACGGGCTAGCCCGGTGGCGGTATTCTCGCGAGCACGAAGCAAGGCATGGCTTAAGGAAGGGCGCGCAGGGTGAGTCACCGTCTTGAGGATCGTGCTGAGATCCAGGATCAGATGTTCGTCTATGCGAGGGCGACCGATTGGCTGGAGACCGAGAATCACCTGCGAGTGTTCGCGGAGGAATGCGTCTTCGCCTCCCCGCACAGCGGTGACATTCACGGGGCTCAGACAGTCGTCGATTGGATGAATAAGGTCCTGGCGCAGTTCGAGGCCACCCAGCACCTGATCTCGAATATCACGATCACGTTCACCGGTGAGCACACGGCAGATGCCGTCAGTTATGTGCGCGCCTGGCATCGCTTTCTCGACCAGAGTAAGCCAGACATGATCCTGTGGGGCGAGTACCACGATCGCTGGGAGCGGATTGACGGCACGTGGCGCATTCGCGAGCGCCGGGTTCTCGAAGCGGGCATTGAGCCGCGACGTGACGGCGGAGCCGTGAATCCTCGTCGGGCCAAGCAGTGAAGTTCGGCGTTGTCTATCCGCAGAACGAGACTCACGGCAACCCGCAGGCACTTCACGATCTCGGGCTAGCGATTGAAGAGCTCGGCTACGACAGTGTTCTGTTCTATGACCACGTAGTCGGCGCCGAGCACTCGGATCGCGAACCGCCGCTGTGGGGGCCGTACACCGAAGAGCACTCATTCCACGACCCCTTCGTGGCCTTCGGTTATCTGGCCGCCATCACTTCGCGTATCGAACTCGCGACCGGCGTACTGATCCTTCCTCAGCGGCAGACTGTTCTCGCGGCGCAGCAGGCAGCCGATGCTGAACTGCTTTCTGGCGGACGCCTTCGCATTGGTGTGGGCACCGGCTGGAACTGGGTGGAGTACGACGCGCTGAATCAGGACTTCTCGACGCGTGGCAAGAGACTCGATGAGCAAATCCTTCTGATGCGCGAACTGTGGTCGAAGCCCTTGGTGACCTTTGATGGAACCTTCCATCAGCTTGAGCGCTGCTGCATCAATCCGCGTCCGAATCGTCAGATCCCGATCTGGGTTGGCGGCTTCAGCGAACCTGCTTTCTCCCGCGCTGCTCGCCTGGGCGATGGCTTCACGTTTGCCGGCGATCAAGACGATGCGATTGCCGGCATGGCGCGGGTGCGCGAGCTTCTGGCCGAGAACGGGCGAAGTGACGTGGACTTTGGCTACGAGTACACGCTGACTCGTGCTCGCGATGTGGCATCGGTGATTGAGGCAACCCAGCGCTGGCAGGAAGCGGGCGGAAACGGTGTGTCAGTACTGACCCAGAAGATCGGGTTCGACTCCGTGGCAGGTCACATCGACTACCTCGCCGAGGCCAAGCAGGCGATTGACGAGCGCTTCGGGTCCTGAGTCGGCACTTTCCGCGGGAATGCGCGGACGGGATGCTGTGTTATTCTAGTTGAACCTTGAACTACTAACTCAGGAGCGCTCATGCCTGCCGCCACTGCCGATGCTTTGACCCTGCCGCGCTTGGCGGCCGCACCCGCGGCCATTTCGCGCTCAGTTCTCTCGGTCACCCGTGGCCCGCGCGCA
>CANFQC010000052.1 GCA_947449035.1 Actinomycetota bacterium | reverse complement strand
CTTCACGTACCTCATCGACGGGCAGTTCCTGCATCAGGATTCCAACGGTGGTGGCGGAGTGATTCTTGACGGGGGCACTCAGTACATGACCGCTGGTGACGGGATCCTTCACATCGAGACTCCGCCCGAGGCACTCGTCGAATCCGGCGGCCTGTTCCACGGCATTCAGCTATGGATCAACCTGCCGCGTGCAAAGAAGCGCATTGCGCCGCAGTACCAGGATCTTCAAGGCACCGACTCAGTCATGGTCGCGTCAGCCGATGGCGGGTCGTATGTCCGCGTTCTCGCGGGTGCAGTCGACGGTCATCAGGGCCCGGGCATCTCGCACACGCCGCTCGCCATCACGCACGTGACTGTCGCACCGGGTGCGAGCATCTCGATCCCGTGGCCGTCGAACTTCAATGCGCTGGCTTATGTTCTTGCCGGTAGCGGTGCGATCGGCGCTGAGCAGCGGATCATCTCCGAGGGTCAGCTCGCCGTGCTCGTCAATGGCGACCTAATCCAGATCACTGCCGATGCCAAGCAGGATTCGCGCACCGAGAATCTCGAGATCTTCCTGATTGGCGGAGTTCCGCTCCGCGAGCCAGTCGTGGCCTACGGTCCTTTCGTGATGAGCACGACGGCTGAAATCCAGGAAGCCTTCGAGGATTACCAGAAGGGCCGTCTCGGCAGCGTGCCGGCGAATGCGATCCAGCCGCATCGGGCGTAACTACTAGGCGAGTTCGCCAGACGCCTTCGTTACAAGTTCCTCGAATGTCATTGTTCGCGGATCGCCCGCGGCGCTGGAGACGTTGACCTCAACCCGCTTCTTGCCAAGCGAGATCCCGGAATTGCGCACGAACTCCTCGATGCGCAGGCGAATACTGTCGGCATCAGGCATAGTTCCGGCACCCGTGACGAGGAAGTCATCGGCGCTCCACCGCGACACCAAATCACCCACGCGTACGGTGCTGCGGATGGCGTCGGAGACGCTCCTCAGCACAGCATCGCCGTAAGTGATGCCGTAACTGGCGTTCATGGACCGCAAGTCGACGATGTCGATGATCATGACGCACATTCCGCTACCGGCTCGGCGTGCATTCGAGACTGCGCCGGGCAGCAGCCCAATGAGGCCGGAGCGGGTCAGTAGCCCGGTGAGCGGATCAGTGGTGGCGAGGGCGGTATACAACTCCTTTTCCTCGCTGAGGCGATGAAGTGAGGAGAGCCGAATCGACTGCAGCAGCATGCCGGTCGCGCTCGCGATCAGGGAAATGAACACGATCTCGACCGCAAGCGTGGAATCGACCATGAACATCACGACAGCGATACCGATGATGGTGATCGAGGTCGCAATGAGCACGGGTGGCCACCGGAGCGTGATGGATCCGAAGGCGGTAAGGAACACCATGGCGAGCGCGATCGTCAAAATGTCGGAGTCGATCGCCACTCCGATGAGAAGTACTGCCATCAGGATCATGAATCCGATGACCCAGCCCCAGACGAGGATCGGTGCGCGGAAAGAACGGCGACCGAACACCTGCGCGACGACCAGGAAGCCCAAGCCGATGACCATCTCGAAGAGATGCTGAACCGGCGCATTCCTGTCGAGGAAGAAGATCTGGACGGCGGCGACGATCACCAGGAGGCCACCGAAGGCGGCGAAAGCCTGAGGCACCTCACGCAAGGTGAGCTCAGTGCGCATCAACTCAAAGGGGTTATCGCTGGCCATGACAGCGCGAAGTGAGGCCTGCTTGCGTGCTCGGCCCGGGCGCGCCGGATTGAACACTGCGTCATGCAGCGCTCTCACCTTCGAGGGGTGAATCTGCTTGGGCCATGGAATGAATTTCGACACAGTAAGCCCTACGTAGATGATCGTGTTGAAGGCGACGACGGTTGCGAGGATCGTGAACCAGGTGCTGGTAAGGGTTGACTCAGGAAGTAAGAGGCCCTGTCGGATAGGCATCATGGCTTTGCCTCCGAAGCCGCATGTTGCACGTGTCCCCAATGAGCGGTGCGGTTGAGACTGATGTCGATCAGGCATTTAATGAAGACGATCTGCAAGAAGACGTCATAGAGAAGTTCAGGAACGAGAAGTGCTGCGAGTAGGCGTGCCTTCCATCCGCCGCGCCACGCCGTGATAACTCGTTCGAGCAGGAACACGGCGCCGATCACGAACCAGAAGGGGTACCAGATCCACTGGTCGACCGCGAGGATCGTCAAAATAATGAGTAGAAGTGCGGAGTTAAGGGCAACAGTGCCGTAGCCAATGCCCACTTGCTGACCCCAATAACGAATGGTGGCTCGAGTGAGGCCATACGCGCTCAGATTCTCCAGCGCCCCTCGCTGCCAGCGCTGTCGTTGGATCCACAGGGCCTTCCACGAAGGCATCAGCTCCGTCGTGTCAGTGCACTCTGACGGTGAGGTCATCGTGGCGCCGAGTGACTTCAATGCCAGCGTCAGCTCGTTGTCCTCGGTCAGTGCTGCGGTGTCGTACACCTGACCTGGAGTACCCGGGATGAAGACACCACGCGCAGCGGCGACATCAAGAAGTGCATCTGCGCGGAACATCGAGGCGGTGCCTGTCAGCACGAACACGCGACCGCGACGAGCCTTGATCTGTAGTGAGTAGCGCGTGTACTCATTGCGCTGGAATTGGCCGATGAGTCCGTGGCCGTCTTCGCCATAGAAGATGCCGCCCACGGCAGTGAGTTCTGCATCCCCACGGAATCGCTCGTACGCCACTTCGATGTAGCGCGAGCCCAGGCTGGTGTCGGCATCCATGACCATGATGAAGTCATCTGGCGTGCTCGTGGGCAGCAACCAGGTGAGCACCTGGTTCAGGGCGCCGCCCTTCTTATGTGAGTTGTTCACGGTCTCAAAGCATTCGACGCCCATCTCCGCGGCGATGGCCACCGTGCGATCGGTGCAGTTGTCGGCCACGACGATTACTCGATCGGGCTGCTTGCTCTGCTCTCGCAAGGCAAGCAGGGTTGTCGGAAGCGAGAATTCCTCGTTGTGTGCGGGGATCAGCACGGTCACGAGACCGTTACCGGTGAGGGCGCCTGCTGGGCCAGCGCGAAGTGACGTCAGCAATCGGCGCCGAGGGCTTACGGCCAGCAAGGCAGCGATCACTTCGAAGCTGACTGCGGCGACTGCGATCACGACGATGCCGGCGAGAGAGGCGAGCACGACCCCGCGGGCAGGGAGTTCGCCGGAGACCAGGATCATCGAGTGTCCGAGGAAGGGCACCTCGTGTGGCGCTTCGCCTGTGCCTGTCATGCCCGCGTAGAAACGGCCCAGTACGGCAGCGAAGGCGGCAATGGCGAGAACGATTGCCAGCACGATTCCGACGATGAGTCTGCCGAGGGATACGACACTGCCGCGTGAGCGTTGAGGTATTGGGCCGCTGATGACGAAGCGATGCTCAGGATCAAAAGCTGAGAGGTAGGGGTCGAGATCGCTCACAGATTCCCCTTCCCCCATGTCATTGATTATGTCGGCCCTTGAAAACTCGTGGGGCCCCGCCCGATCGGACGAGGCCCCACGAGGGAAAAGCTGAACTAGATGCCGAGTGCCTTGGCCTTGGCTGCGGCGAACTCGTCATCGGTGAGGATGCCCTGCTTGTGCAGCTCGGCGAGCTTTTGCACCTGAGCCATCGGATCTTCATCCGAGGCGGCGGGTGCTGCTGTCGGGGCTGCGGCCGCTGCTGCGGCGGCATCCTGTGCTGCGTACTTCTGCTCCTGGCCGCGACGAACGCGACCCGAGACTGCCGACGCCGTGCCGGCAACTGCTGCTACGCGAAGAAGACCCATGATGAACCTGCTCTCTGTTGGTTGGTTATTCGAATGCTGAGGCGACGAAGTCGTCGACGACTGCTGCGGGGATGCGAACCTGATCGATCACGATCGCGTCAGCGGCGAGGATCGCGTCGCTGAACTTCGCTGCCCAGGTGTTCTCGAAGGCAACGAGAAGTGCGGAGGAGCCGGGCTCGAGATCCTCACTGAGCTCCTGGGCGTCCTCATGATCGAGGGCACCGGCGTGGGTGACATCGATCTCGAGGTAGGCCGGGCCATGCGCCGGATCAAGATCAGCGATCTCGAGGGTGGTGATGGTGCCGTCGAGATCCTTGCTGACGAACAGGAGATCGATGAGGCGGATGGTCTTGTTCTCGACAAGCTCCAGCAGTGCCGGGGCGATCTGGCCCGAGAACTTATTGCCGGGGAAGCCGATGATGATGACGTCGACGGGACCGAAGCCCATGTGAACTCCTACGTGATGGAAGGTGGGTACGTCCGTCAGTCTAAGCCGCCCCTGGCATGGGGGACTCGGGGATCACGATCGTGAGGTGGAAACCGCCCGGGATGCTCGCCTGCCGAAGATCACGCCACCGGCCAGGCTCATACCGCTGCCGTACTCATCGCCATCCTGGGAGAGGTGCGAGGTGCATGCCCCAGCGGCGTAGAGGCCAGGAATAGCGGAGCCGTCCTCGCGCAGCACGCGCGAGTCAGCGTCGGTCCACAGGCCCCCGAGGGACATCCAGTGATAGTCCGAGGTCGGGATCGATAGGTCGAACACGGCATACGGAGGTTCGAGCACCTTGATCCAGTCAGGGTGCTTGTGGAACTGAGTGTCCTCACCATTCGCGGCATCGGTGTTGTAGTCATCGAGTGTGCGCTGCAGTACCTCTGCGGGCACGCCCATTGCCGCGGCCATCTCCTGCACAGACTCATAGGCATCCATGAAGATGTGCGAGCCGTGCTTGGGGTAGTCGAAGGACTCCTCGTCGAGAATGAGGAAGGCCTTATGGCCGGGCTGCTTCTCCGTGTAGACGGCGGTACGTCCGTGGTACGCATCTTCCGTGACGAAACGCTCACCGTTCGCGTTGACGATGATGCCCTTGATCAACTGCGGCGGGGGATAGATCGAGGCGGTGGGCACGGTGCCGTGCATGCCGCGCTCAGCGCCGCCCACGGACTCACCAAGCAGCAGGCCAGCGCCATCGTTCTGCGGGGTGCCGAGCGGCTTTCCGTAGGTCGCGAAGGTGGGCATGTGCTTCATGGTGATCTCGGCATTGAGGTTGAAGCTGCCGGCCGCGATCATCACGCCCAAAGAGGCCTGCACGAAAAGGTCTGCGCCTTCCTTGCGCACCTTCACGCCGACCATGCGATCGCCATCGACAACGAGCGCTGTCACGGCGGCGTCATAGATCACTGGAACAGCGCGCTCCTTGACCGTCGCGAGCACAGCATTCATGGCCACGGAGCCGCCGCTGATCTCGCCCTGGCCAGAGACCTGGTGGCCGCGCATCACCGGCTTCGCGATGTCGCGGAACGGCCACACCTTCTCATTGCACGTGCTGAGCAGGCCCTCGCCGGAGCGGATGTAAACAGCCTTCTCCTTGTAAGCCTCGCGCTTGAACGGCACGCCCTGCGACTCGAGCCAGTCGAAGGCCTCAACGCTTTCGTCGATGTAGGCATCGAGCTTCTCGGTGTCGGGGGAGGTGATCATCGCTTCCATGAAGGCGCGGTAGTTCTCGATGCTCTCGTCGTAGCCGACTGCCTTCTGCAGTGCGGTGCCACCGCCGAAGTAGAAGATGCCCTGTGAGAGTGCGCTCGCACCGCCACCACCGCTGGCCCGCTCGATTACGAGCACATCGATTCCGAGTTCCTGCGCCTCGAGCGCAGCGGCAGAGCCCGCGATGCCGAGGCCGATCACCACGAACTCAGCCGTGCGATCCCAGGCGGGAACGTCTGCGGAGTTGATGGGGGGCTCGACGATGCTCATGCGGGTCCTTCAGTCGGGGTTTCTCAACTTACTGGGCGTGTGACCGGGAATTCTCGGGTTGTCTAGATGAATTCATGCGGGGTTCGTCACCCCCTGGAATACTCCTGCCATGTCGATCCTTGATCTCTTTCGCGTCGACGGCCAGGTTGCCGTCATCACCGGCTCAGGCCGTGGCATTGGCCGCGCCATCACCATTGCCCTGGCCGAAGCAGGTGCAGACGTTGTCATCACCTCGCGTCGCGCCCAGGAGGTCGCAGCCGTAGCCGCTGAGGTTAGAGCCCTCGGACGCCGAGCTTTGGAGATGCCCGGTGATCTCAAGAAGCCCGGGATGCCCAAGGAGCTCGCCGAGGCGGCCATTGCCGAGTTCGGACGTCTCGACATCTGGATCAACAACGCCGGTGGCACCGACGATGCTCACGTACAGCCGATGACCGTGACGACTGATGATCAGATGCGCGACATGCTCGAACTCAATCTCATCGCCGCAGCCGCAGGCTCACGTGAAGCAGCCCTCCGCATGACGAACGGCGGTGCGATCGTGAATATCTCGTCGGGTGCGGGAATGCGCGCTGCGCCGAACACTGCGGCGTATGCCGCATCCAAGGCCGCACTGCTCAATCTCACCCAGACCATGGCTGCCGAGCTGGCATCCGCAGGTATCCGCGTGAACGCGATTTCTCCGGGCATGGTTCCCACCGAGTCGTTCTATCGAGTACTGCAGTTCACTGACGCTGACATGCCGAAGTTGGCTGCGACGGTGCCACTCGGCCGCATGGGTACGCCGGAGGACATGGCTGCGGGCGTGCTCTATCTCGCATCTCCGGCTGCCGGCTGGGTCACCGGCCAGAACATCTTGATCGGCGGCGGACGCGACGGCGGAAAGTCAGTCGAGCACCGCTAACCCAGGTCGCTGACCCCTGAGGGCACAATTGCCTGATGGTCACGGGAATCGGCTGGATGCCATGGCGCTATGCGCTGTGGATCGCGGCAATCGCTGCCGTGCTCTGGCTCATCCTGCGAATGTTCCCCCGCACCAAGAATCTGTCCTGGATCATGCGCGAGACCGCGCTGATCATGGTGCTCTACGCGATGTGGCAGTACGCCGGCTCATTCGACTTCGGCGACTTCAGCAAGGCAGACGAGTCCGGACTTTGGCTCGCAAATCTTGAGAGCGTTCTGCACTGGCCAAGTGAGGCTTGGATCCAGGCGCCGGTGCTGAACAGCGAACTGGCCATGAAGATCGCCGACTCGTACTACGCCAGCCTTCATATTCCTGTCTTCATCATCACGTTGATCTGGGTGCTGATCTTCCACCGTCGTGACTGGAACTTCGTGCGCACCACGACGGCGATCCTCACTGGCGCTTGCTTGGTCATCCAGTTCATCCCGGTTGCTCCGCCGCGCCTACTGCCCTCACTTGGCATCGCTGACACGGCCCAGATCACTGGGCTCTCGGTCTATCAGGCCATTCCTGGGGCCAATCAGTACGCGGCAATGCCCTCAGTCCACTGCGGCTGGGCGGCGGCTGTGGCCTTCTTCATCATCGTGGTGGATCGCAGCAAGTGGCGCTGGCTGTGGGTGCTCTATCCGCTCGCAACCTTGTGGGTCGTGGTGGTCACGGGCAATCACTTCATCATCGACGGCGTTGTCGCCTACATCCTGCTTGCCGCAGGGGCGGCCATCGCCTGCATCTTCCCGAGTCAACGTCCCGTGCGTTGGAGCCGGAACAAGAGTGCGGTGGAACCCTTTCCTGGGGGATCCGAGCCGACCGTCCCTTCCCTTAAGCCCGCTCACACCGCAAAGGGATAGCGCCTCTTGACGATTAGGTATTACCAAGTAATACTCGTTCCGTGAAGACGGCAATCTCAATCCCGGACGCGCTGTTCGCCGAGGTGGATAAGAAGGTGGCAGAGCTTGAGACCACCCGCTCTCAGTTCCTCGCCTCGGCCGCACGGCACTACCTCGACAGCTTGGCGGTAAGTGCAGTAGAAGCGGCTGTTCAGCAGGCTGTTGAGAACATCGGCAATGGCGGCACTGATCCCATAGACCATGTGTGGATGGATGTCGCCGCGTCGAGAGCGCTTGAGGAGACCTGGTGATCGCGCAGGGGGAAATCAGATGGATCTCGCTCGGTGAGCCTCATGGGTCCGCGCCCGCAGGGAGACGGCCTGTCCTCATTCTCCAGTCGGATGCCTTTAATCGGACAGACCTCGCGACCACGATTGTCGCC
Organism: Actinomycetota bacterium; assembly: GCA_947449035.1. Taxonomy (GTDB): domain Bacteria; phylum Actinomycetota; class Actinomycetes; order S36-B12; family S36-B12; genus CAIKZY01. The sequence goes on along the minus strand of CANFQC010000052.1, from coordinate 4,667 downwards.
GTCATCACTCGGAACACCAGGCTTGCTCAGCTTCCGGGGAACGTTTTCCTGCCCGCGGATTCCTGCGGTCTTGGCAGCGATTCCGTGGTGAACGTGACCGCGCTGACCACGGTCGACAAGTGGAGCGTGGGAGATCAGGCGGGGATACTGCCGCTTCATCTCTGGCAGGAAGTCACGCGAGGTGTGCAGCTCGTTCTGAGTTCACCTTTCGCTGCTTAGGCGGCCACGCGCGTCGAGCCTGACCCTCCGTGACCCTTAGGCTTGGGGCGTGTCGAAAGTACTCACCTCCCTTCCTGTCGGCGAGCGCGTCGGAATTGCCTTCTCGGGCGGTCTCGATACCTCGGTAGCCGTGGCGTGGATGCGCCACAGGGGTGCGATTCCCTACACCTACACCGCTGACCTCGGTCAATACGACGAACCTGACATTGACTCGGTGCCCGGTCGCGCGACCGCCTATGGCGCTGAGCTCTCGCGCCTGATCGACTGCCGTGGCCCGCTGGTTGAGGAGGGCCTCGTCGCACTTTCCTGCGGCGCCTTCCATATTCGCTCCGGTGGCAAGCAGTACTTCAACACCACCCCGCTCGGCCGCGCCGTGACCGGCACCTTGCTCGTGCGTGCCATGCAAGACGACGGCGTATCGATCTGGGGCGACGGCTCGACCTTCAAGGGAAATGACATCGAGCGGTTCTACCGCTACGGCCTGCTCGCCAACCCGTCGCTGCGCATCTACAAGCCCTGGCTTGACGCTGACTTTGTCGAGGAGCTCGGCGGCCGCAAGGAAATGTCGGAGTGGCTTGTTGCTCACAACCTGCCGTATCGCGACAGCACCGAGAAGGCCTATTCGACTGACGCCAATATCTGGGGTGCCACCCACGAGGCCAAGACCCTCGAGCAGCTCGACACCTCGCTCGAGACCGTCGACCCGATCATGGGCGTGAAGTTCTGGGATTCCTCGGTCACGATCGATTCCGAAGACGTCACGATTCGCTTCGTGCAAGGTCGCCCCGTTGCGATTAACGGCAAGGAGTTCCCCGACGCGGTTGCTCTCGTCGACGAGGCCAACAAGATCGGCGGACGCCACGGCCTCGGTATGGCCGACCAGATCGAGAACCGGATCATCGAGGCCAAGAGCCGCGGCATCTACGAAGCCCCCGGTATGGCGCTGCTGTTCATCGCTTACGAGCGACTGCTCTCGGCGATCCATAACGAAGACACCATCGCGAACTATCACGCTGAGGGTCGTCGTCTCGGTCGCTTGCTCTACGAAGGCCGCTGGCTCGACCCGCAGTCGCTCATGCTGCGCGAGTCACTGCAGCGCTGGGTTGCCTCGGCGGTCACCGGTGAGGTTGTCATTCGCCTCCGTCGCGGCGACGACTACTCGATCATCGATACGCGTGGCCCGAACTTCAGCTACCACCCCGATCGCCTCTCGATGGAGCGCACGGAGGATGCCGCATTCGGCCCGGTCGATCGCATCGGCCAGCTCACGATGCGCAACCTCGATATCGCTGACACTCGCTCCAAGCTTGAGCTCTACGCATCACAGGGCCAGTTGCTCGAGAGCCAGGAGCGTCTCGTCGGCAGCCTCAAGGCCGGCGGTGCTACAGCCATCGCTGCGCCGCCTGCAGGCGAGCAGGGCACCGATGAGGATGCTCTCGATCGTGCTGCCATGGAGTCCGGCACTGACTAGTGCCCGCAGTTATGGGTAACAGCAGCAAGGATTCGATGATCGCAAAAGCGATTCTCGATAGTCATGCCAGGCGCGTCGGCACTGAACTCATTGAACGAACCGACAACCTCGACAGTGACGCCGAGGCATTGTTCACGTTGAACGCGGTGATCCTCAGCCACGACGGGGGCAGAGATCCGCACTTCGTCTATGCGAATCTGGCAGCTGCAGAACTGTGGCGAATGCCGGTCAGCGAACTCATCGGGATGCCATCGCGGCTCTCGGCACCACCCGAGCATCAGGCCGAGCGCGCCTCGATGCTCAAGGATGCTGCAGGTTCCGGAGTCCTGACTGGTTACGCGGGGGAGCGCATTGCGAAAGACGGCACGCGATTCATGATCGAGGATGCGACTTTGTGGACGGTCGACTACCCGCAGGGGCCGGGTCAGGCCGTGGTGTTCACGACGTGGACGCAACTGCCGAAGCAGTAACAGCCGGCACGGCCGTGATCACGATGTTGTCCTGATATCCGCCATTGTCCTTGCTGTAGTACCCGGCGCAGGAAATCAAGGTCAGCCGTGGCGAACCGGTGATCGCGAAGAGATCCTTGAAAGGCATCTTGCTCTTCTTGATCGTCTCGCGCGCGGTCACTCGATACACGAGCTTCGCACCACGTGTCGTCGTGACCGTGATGCGATCAGCGATACCCAGCTGCGAGAGGTTGTAGAACGCGCCATGGCCCTGTGCGCGACCATCGCGATGCCCGACGATGACCGCGGAGCCGGTAGGTGAGCCCGGTGCAACACCCAGGCGATACCAACCAACAGTGGTGATATCCGCGGGGATCTTCACCGCATTGGTGGAGTCGACTCCAGTCGCGACGACTCCTGCCGTGATGTCGATTGCCTTGATCGCGATCTTCATCGGCTCATCAATCGGCTCGATATACCCAGGCGTGGCGGTGACCGTCGTCCCGGGGGAGGGAACGACGGTCACCGGTACTCGGAACCCGAGATCAGGGACTACCTCGGAGTCTGACTGCGACCCCGTGCGCACGATGGTGAAGGCAGCGATGACCAGTAGTACCGAACTGGCTATCAGCAGTGCCCACGTGGCACGGGATCGCGTCATGGCGTGATCTCTTCGCTACTACAGCGAGGAGGTGGTGCGACGGCGAGTCGACAGCTTGATGGCTGCGTAGAGAACGCCGATTCCGGCCATGGCCAGAAGCACGATGCTCACGGGAGACATCGGCCGATTCTGCGAACTGCCATCACCGGCATTGACTGCGGTCGGAACCGCTGCTGCGACCGGAGCTACTGCAACTGGTCGCACCGCTGAGGGCTTGACCACTGGTGCAGCTGCGACGGGCGCAACGGCCACCGGTGCGATGGCCGAAGCCGTCGGAGTGGCCGTGACCGTGACGGTCGGGCCGGGAACAGTCACCGTGGTGGTGGTGTCGGGGCCGGGAACCGGTGTCGGGATGCCGATGACGTTGCAATTGGCATCAAGAATGAACTTCCCACCGAACTGGGTGGTGGTGTAGTTCAAGCCGGCTGACGGCGAGTTGAGGTATTGCTCACCATCGTGACCACTATTAAGGCTCGGAATGATGTCACCGAAGCCATTATTCGGGTAGACGCCGTTACCCGAGGTCGAGTACGGAGCCTTGATAACGCCTGCCTGAGTCATCAGGAAGCCGATCTCCACCTCGTCTTGCCTGTAAGCAGACGTGGCGCCGTTCGGCACGCAGATGGCGATTCTGTGCTCGCTGCCCGGAATCGTGCAGTCGTCGTTAAGGATCTGCTGCGTCCCCGCCCCGTCGTGGGCCGGGATGGTGACCCAGTGATTTCGCGACCGTGCATTCGTATCGAGATAGGAGTACTCGTCGTGGTGCTCTCCGCCCACCAGCTCTCCGAAGATTGCGGAAGTGTAGTCGCTCGCCACAGAGAATGCGTAGACGTTTCGATCCTGCCGCTCATCCTGCTGGTCCTGGCTATCCGAAGGCGAAGCTGACGGCTGCGGAACGACAGTGCGATCAATGACCTCACTCACATCACGAGTTACGAGCTTAAATCCTGAGGACTTGCTCGAATCCACGATGCAGACCCTGAGCTGCGGAGGACGAACATGCTGATCCTCTGCCTGCGCACTCGTCGATGTGAGAATGACACCAGAGCTGATCATGCTCACTCCGACTCCGACCAGGGCAGCCTTGCGTGCCGTTCCCTTGAGGGTCGAACGACGCTTCGCTCCACCCGGTTCACGTTCGATTGTTGACGTACTCATCGTTCTCTCCTCTTGGTTGTGTGGTGCATGTACCCCAACCATGCGGGGATTTGACGCATGAATTCGTGTTGAGGGAGTGGGGTAGACCGTCGTTAGGTGGGTTAGCTCACCGCGTTGTTTGGTCTACTCAATTCGCGGCGAAGGCAAAGTCGCAGCCGGTTCTCGAAGCCTGATGCAACCTCAGAGCTGAGCGGCGATCCCGTGCGAGAGATGGTGAGTTCTGCAATGCCAGCAAGTCGAACTGGCTATCAGCAGTGCCCATGTCGCACGGGATCGCGATACCGACGCGATGCTTCGTTACTTCCGCGAAGAGGCCGAGCGACGCCGAGTAGACAACTTCAGTGCAGCGAGGAGCATGCCGCCACCGGTCAAAGTCATCAGCATGAGGATCCCGTGAGATATCGAACGGCTCTCCGAACTGCCATCGCCCGCATTGACTGCGTTCGGAATCGTTGCCACTACTGGCGCAATAGCAACGGGGGGGAAGCTTGACGGCCCCGCTGACGGAGCAACGGCAACTGGCGGGACTCCCGACGGGGTCACTGACGGAGCGATAGCTACAGGCGGAACAGCCGAGGGCGTAACCACAACCGTGACGGTCGGGCCGGGAACGGTTTCGGTACTGGTGACGGTGGGTGTGGCGCTGGGTTGGGCGGTGACGGTGATGGTGGGTGTGGCGCTGGGTTGGGCGGTGACGGTGATGGTGGGT
>CANFQC010000051.1 GCA_947449035.1 Actinomycetota bacterium | reverse complement strand
GGTGACTGGATTCCCGATTACGAGTTGGCGCAGAGCAACGGCCTCGACATGGATCTCGGCTCGCGTGGCCCGATCGTCGACACCGCGCTGCGCACGAGTCGCGGGGGCATTTTCGCCGCGGGGAACCTGCTGCACCCAGTTGATACGGCCGACGTTGCGTCACTCGATGGCGTTCATGCAGCCCGACAGGTGATGAGCTGGCTCGCGGGGGAGCGAGTACCGGAGGTCGCGGCGCGCGTCGTGGCTGATGCCCCCTTCACCTGGGTCAGCCCCGGACTGGTGCGTACCGGCGATGTCGCTCCCGCGCGAGACCGCGTGCTGCTGTGGTCGTCGGAGTACCGGGCCTTCCCGAAGGTCGTCGTGCGCCAGGGCTCGCGAGTTCTGTCCCGTCGCACCCTGCCGTGGCCGGTCTCGCCGGGTCGGGTTTTTCGCCTGCCCTGGTCGATGTTGGAACCTGCCCGTTGCACGGAGGACATTCGCATCTCGCTGGCCTGAGCGTTGTGGTGTCTCGCGCCTTCACCCAGCGAAGCGATCTCCTTGAAACAACTAGGTGAACCAACTAGTCTGTTCACATGAGTATAAGCGTAGGTCTTTTCGACGCCAAGACCCGGCTGTCGGAGCTTGTAGAGCAGGTAGCCAGTGGTGGTGAAGACATCCTGATCACCCGACGCGGCAAGGCGGTCGCGCGACTGGTTCCGATTGACGAGTCGTCAGAGGTGGAACGTTCGCTGGCGCTCCTTCTGGCAGCTCGAGAGTCCTCGAAGGCGGGTTCGGACTCACTTCGTGACCTCATTGACGAAGGCCGCCGGCGATGAAGTGTGTTCTCGATGCATCGATGGCTCTGAGCTTCGTGTTGGCGGATGAGTTCACCGTTGACTCCCAGCGTGCGCTGGCGACGATCGCCGTCGACGGGGCATTGGTGCCAGCCCTTTGGGAATTTGAGGTTTTGAATGGCCTTCGCTCAGCTGAGAGGCGCGGACGCATAAGCGAAGCTGCCATGACCAACGCGCTGCATGGGCTTGCCGGGCTTCGAATCGAGACACATCGCCAGTCGTTGGATCGGCCGCAGATTCTGTCTCTCGCCAACAGGCTCGATCTCAGTGTGTATGACGCGAGTTATGCCTGGGTCGCGATGGAAACGAACCTTCCTCTCGCCACGTTGGACTCGAGGCTAGGGAAAGCAGCGGCCGCAGCAGGGATTGCACTGGTCTAGCGACTGACGTATCGATGCGTATGCGAGAGTTGAGACGTGGATCTGACTATCGGTGTTCATGAGGAGCCCTCGGCGACAGTTGTCACGGTCGGCGGCGAGCTAGATGTGCACACGGCCCCAAGCCTCCAGGCGGCGCTGGCAGCCCTGGACTCCAGCGGCCGGATCGTGGTCGACCTGACCGACGTCAGCTTCCTGGACTCCACTGGGCTCAGCGTTTTCGTGAATGCCCTCGCCGATGCCCGCGAGCGCCAGGCAACCTTGGCCGTGGTGGCCAGTGCCCCGCGCGTGGTCAAGGTCTTCACCCTGACGGGCCTGGACTCGGCTCTGTCCTTGCATCCCACGCTCGCCGAGGCCCTTGAGGTCTGACCTCAAAACACGGCGTTATGCAATCGTCACCACAATGAGACGCACATCTCATTGAGGCCCCCACTCGCCCCTAGGGGCCGTGCGTAGACTCCCACGCGTCGTGGTCATTTGTGACCGCGCCCACTTTGAGGAGACCCATGATCGAGTTGACCGGGACCAACCTGACGCTGGTCGTCATCGTTGCCGTCATCGCGCTCGCTGCCCTCGTTGTCGCTGCCATCCTCGCCCGCGAAGTTCTCGCGGCCGATGAGGGCACCGACAAGATGAAGGAGATCGCAGCAGCCGTCCAGGAGGGCGCCTCGGCGTACCTCAACCGACAGTTCAAGACCCTCGCGGTCTTCGCAGTTGTCGTGTTCTTCGTGCTCTTCCTGCTTCCTGCGGAGACCACGGGTGAGCGCGTCGGACGAAGCATCTTCTTCCTGGTGGGCGCAGTGTTCTCGGGTGTCACCGGGTACATCGGCATGTGGCTCGCAGTTCGCGGAAACGTCCGCGTTGCGGCAGCAGCCAAGGATTCCGGCGAGCAGAAGGCCATGAAGATCGCCTTCCGCACCGGTGGCGTGGCAGGCATGTTCACCGTCGGCCTCGGCCTCTTCGGTGCCGCACTGGTCGTGCTCGTCTACAAGGGCGAAGCGCCCAAGGTGCTCGAAGGCTTCGGCTTCGGTGCCGCACTGCTCGCCATGTTCATGCGTGTCGGCGGCGGCATCTTCACCAAGGCCGCTGACGTCGGCGCCGACCTCGTCGGCAAGGTCGAGCAGGGCATTCCGGAAGACGACCCCCGTAACGCCGCGACCATCGCCGACAACGTCGGTGACAACGTCGGCGACTGCGCCGGTATGGCAGCAGACCTCTTCGAGTCCTACGCCGTCACGCTGGTGGCTGCACTCATCCTGGGCAAGGCAGCGTTCGGCGAGCTCGGTCTCGTACTTCCGCTGATCATCCCGGCGATCGGTGTCATCACGGCCGTCATCGGCATCTTCGCGGTTTCGCCGCGCGCCTCTGACCGTTCGGGCATGTCGTCGATCAACCGCGGTTTCTTCTTGTCGGCCGTGATTTCGGCAGTCCTCGTGATCGCAGCTGTCTACACATGGGTTCCCGCAAGCTGGGACGGCATCGCCTCCATCGGCGGCATCGACGCAGTTTCCTCGGGCGACACCATTGGCCCGCGCCTGTTCGTGATCTTCGCCGTCATCATCGGCATCCTGCTCGCAGCGCTTATCCAGCAGCTGACCGCGTACTTCACCGAGACCAACCGTCGCCCGGTTGACGATGTCGCCAAGACCTCGCTCACCGGCCCGGCCACGGTCATCTTGTCGGGCATCTCGCTCGGCCTCGAGTCAGCTGTCTACTCGGCACTGCTCATCGGTGCGGCCGTGTACGGCGCATTCCTGGTCGGCGGCGGCTCGGTGCTGCTGTCGCTCTTCGCGATCGCACTCGCCGGCACCGGCCTGCTGACCACCGTGGGCGTCATCGTCTCGATGGACACCTTCGGCCCTGTCTCCGACAACGCACAGGGCATCGCCGAGATGTCGGGCGACGTTCACGGCGAGGGCGCAGCAGTGCTCACCCGCCTCGACGCTGTTGGCAACTCAACGAAGGCAATCACCAAGGGCATCGCGATCGCGACGGCAGTTCTCGCTGCGACCGCATTGTTCGGTGCCTTCCGCGATGCGATCATCGGCGCTGCACAGACGTCGGGAGTCGAGGACATCACGAACACTGTCAAGGATTGGACCCAGTACTTCGGCATCCTCGACGTCGCCTCCCCGGCGAACCTGGTCGGCCTGATCATCGGCGCTGCGGTCGTGTTCTTGTTCTCGGGTCTTGCCATCAACGCGGTATCCCGCGCTGCCGGCGCCGTGATCTTCGAGGTGCGTCGCCAGTTCCGCGAGCACCCGGGCATCATGCTCGGCACTGAGAAGCCGGAGTACGGCAAGGTCGTCGACATCGTTACTCGTGACTCGCTCCGTGAGCTCGTCACCCCGGGCATCCTCGCGGTGTTCGCACCGATCGCTGTGGGCTTTGGCCTCGGCGTCGGCGCACTTGGTGCCTACCTCGCAGGCACCATCGCCACGGGCGTGCTCATGGCCGTGTTCTTGTCGAACTCAGGCGGCGCCTGGGATAACGCGAAGAAGTTCGTCGAAGACGGTCACTTCGGCGGCAAGGGCTCTGAGGCCCACTCCGCCACTGTCATCGGTGACACCGTCGGTGATCCCTTCAAGGACACCGCAGGCCCGGCGATCAACCCGCTGATCAAGGTGATGAACCTGGTCGCGCTGCTGATCGCACCGGCTGTCGTGGCCATGAGCATCGGTACCGATGAGAATGCGCCGCTGCGCTGGATCATCTCGCTCATCGCCGTGATCATCATCGTGACCGCGGTGGTCATCTCCAAGCGTCGCCCGATCGCGGTCGGCGACCCGGAGGCCATGAAGGCGATGTAGTTCCGCTCGTCAGTTCGCCCCGTGCTCCGATAATCGGACACGGGGCGAACCTTTTTCCCCGAAGGGGAAGGCCGAAATTGGCCAATTCCGGGGGTGGCCGAATTTGACAGAGGGGCCTCACCTACCGTCAGACTCCGCCGAGTAACTCCCGGTGTGCATATAAAGGAGAGGCTTTCGTGGCGCATAAGACCTTGGTGATTGTCGAGTCACCGGCCAAGGCCAAGAAGATCGCGGGCTACCTCGGCCCCGACTACACGGTCCTGGCCTCGGTCGGCCATATCCGCGATCTCGCGGCCAAGGCCTCTCAATTGCCCGAAGCCGATCGCAAGAAGCCGTGGTCCAAGCTCGCCGTGAACGTCGATGACGAGTTCCAGCCGATCTACGTCGTGCATGATTCGAAGAAGGCGACTATCGCCGAGCTGAAGAAGGCTCTCAAGGACGCCGACGAACTCCTCCTCGCTACCGACGAGGACCGCGAGGGCGAGGCCATCAGCTGGCACCTCATGGAGGTCCTGCGCCCGAAGGTGCCCGTTCAGCGCATGGTCTTCAACGAGATCACTCCGGAGGCCATACGTGCCGCCGTGAACAACCCGCGCGATCTCGACATGCAACTGGTCGATGCTCAAGAGACTCGCCGCATCGTCGATCGTCTCTACGGCTACCCGGTCTCCGAGGTGCTCTGGAAGAAGATCGGCCGCGAAGCTCGCTCGGCAGGCCGCGTGCAGTCAGTTGCCGTGCGCCTTGTCGTCGACCGCGAGCGTGAGCGCATCGCTTTCCGCAGTGGGAACTACTGGGACATCCTCGCCGAGTTCGCACCGGGCAACTTCGACGCGAAGCTCAGTTCGGTCGATGGCGTGCGCGTAGCAACCGGCAAGGACTTCGACGAGAAGGGCGTGCTCAAGGGCAGCGCTGTCGTGCTGCTCGATGAGCGCACCGCCAATGAGCTTGCGAATCACCTGATCGGCTCTGACTTCACGGTGCGCTCAGTAGTGCAGAAGCCCGGCACTCGTCGCCCGTCCGCACCGTTCATGACCTCGACACTCCAGCAGGAGGCATCCAAGCGCTTGCGCTGGGGATCGCAGCGCACCATGCGCGTGGCACAGGCGTTGTACGAGAACGGCTACATCACGTATATGCGTACTGACTCGACCACTTTGTCGGATCAGGCATTGAACGCCGCACGCAATCAGGCTCGTGAGCTCTACGGCCCCGAATATGTTTCTGAGATCCCGCGTCGTTACGACCGCAAGGTCAAGAACGCGCAGGAGGCACATGAGGCCATTCGGCCGTCCGGCGATGTCTTCCGTACGCCGGGCGAGGTCTCGAAGGAATTGCACGGGGATGAGTTCGCGCTCTACGAGCTGATCTGGAAGCGCACCGTCGCTTCGCAGATGGTTGACGCGAAGATCGCCACCACCACGGTGAAGATCGGCGCTGTCGCCACCAACGGCAAGGACGCTGAGTTCAGCGCATCGGGTACCGTCATCGTGTTCCCCGGTTTCCTCGCGGCGCTGAAGGACATCACCGAAGAGAGCCTCGACGACGACGAGCGCGAGCGTGAACTGCCGAACATGACCGAAGGTCAGATCGTGCATGCCAACTCGCTCAATCCCGCAAGCCACAACACGACTCCGCCGGCACGCTTCACTGAGGCATCGCTGGTTGCTCGTCTGGAGGAGCTCGGCATCGGTCGTCCGTCGACCTACGCGTCGATCATGTCGACCATCGTTGACCGCGGTTATGTCTGGAAGAAGGGCTCGGCTCTCGTTCCCAGCTTCACTGCGTTCTCGGTGATCCGCCTACTTGAGGAACACTTCACCTCGCTCATCGATTACCAGTTCACCGCCAACATGGAAGAGGTCCTCGACCTCATCGCCGCAGGTGAGACCGATCGCGTCAAGCAGCTCGCGGCCTTCTGGCGCGGCGGCGAGAGTGTCAACGGCCAGTTCCCCGGCATCAAGGCACTGACCGAGGATCTTGGCGCTATCGATGCACGAGAGATTGCCATCACGCCGATCGAGGGCACTGATGCCTACCTGCGAGTCGGACGCTACGGCGCCTACGTCGAGCGAGGCGAGGAGCGAGCCAATATTCCTGTGGGCACCGCACCCGATGAGCTCACTGCTCAGCTGGCGGAAGAACTCCTCGCAATGCCGTCCGGTGATCGTCTGCTCGGCACTGATCCCGACACCGGCCTCGAGATCATGTCGAAGTCTGGTCGTTACGGACCGTATGTCACCGAGGTCTTGCCCGAGGGCTCGCCGAAGTCGGCGAAGCCCCGCACTGCATCGTTGTTCAGTGACATGAACCTTGGCGAGATCACCCTCGACGATGCATTGCGACTGCTCAGCCTGCCGCGCGTGGTGGGTACCGACCCCGCTGATGGCGTCGAGATCACCTCGCAGAACGGTCGCTACGGCCCCTACCTGATGAAAGGCACCGACTCGCGTTCACTGACAAGCGAAGACGAGATCTTCTCCGTCGATCTCGCCAAGGCCCTCGAACTCTTCGCTCAGCCGAAGGTCCGCGGACGCGGTGCGGCAAAGGCACCCCTGCGCGAGGTCGGCAATGACCCCACGAGTGGCAAGCCGATCGTGGTGAAGGAAGGCCGCTTCGGTCCGTACGTCACCGACGGAGAGACCAATGCCTCGCTGCGCGTAGCCGATGACCCGATGACCGTCAGTGTCGAGCGTGCCAGCGATCTGCTCTCCGAACGCCGCTCGAAGGAGGCAATCGAGGGCAAGCCGGCTAAGAAGGTTGCCAAGCGAGCTGTGAAGAAGACGGCCAAGAAGGCACCGGCCAAGACCACAGCGCGCGTAGTTAAGGCCACCAAGAAGACTGCGGCAAAGAAGGCCGCCAAGAAGTCCGCGGCTTCGGCACAGTAGAGCCATGACCGGTTACTTCATCGCTTTCGAGGGCGGCGAGGGCGCGGGCAAGTCCACTCAAGAGGGCTTGCTTGCCGCGCATCTTGCTGAAAGCGGTCATGCGATCGTGCGCACTCGCGAGCCAGGCGGCACTCCTGCAAGCGAGGCCATTCGCTCGGTCGTGCTGAACCCGGAGTTCACCGGTCTCGACTCCCGTGCCGAGGCGCTGCTCTTTGCGGCAGCTCGAAGCGAGCACGTGGCACGCGTCATTCGACCTGCACTCGAGCGCGGTGACATCGTCATCTGCGATCGGTACATCGACTCTTCTGTCTCGTATCAGGGCGTCGGACGCGAGCTCGGCATCCACACCATCCGCGATCTCAGCATCTGGGCCACGCAGGATTGCGTACCTGACCTCACCATCGTGCTCGACGTTGACCCGGCGCTCGGCCTCTCGCGGGTAGCAAACCCCGATCGCATGGAAGCTGAGCCGATCGAATTCCATCGTCACGTGCGTCAGGGCTTCTTGACCCTCGCTGCCCTTGATCCTGCGCGTTATCTAGTCGTCGATGCCAGACAGACCATCGACGAGATCGCCGCCGAGATTCGCATCCGTGTCGATACTGAGCTCGGAGCACGCTCATGACCATCTGGTCATCGCTAGTCGGCCAGGATGCTGTCGTCGAGCAGCTAAGCCGCGCGGCCGCGGATGCGCAGTTGGTGCTGCGCGGCGAGAGCGGCCCGTCAATGACCCATGCATGGTTGTTCACTGGTCCGCCTGGTTCCGGTCGATCAACCGCCGCCACGTGTTTCGCGGCAGCGCTGGTGTGTGCTGACGGTGGATGCGGCTTCTGCCAGGCCTGCCGCACCGCTCCGCTTAATGGCCATGCCGATGTCGATGTCGTGAGCACCTCTGAGCTCACCTACGGAGTCGATGATGCGCGCGAGCTGGTGCGCACGTCGTCGATGTCACCGGCGAGTGCACCGTGGCAAGTGATTGTCGTTGAGGATGCTGATCGCCTGACTGAACGCGCAGTCAATGTTCTGCTCAAGGCCCTCGAAGAACCGCCGCCGCACACAGTCTGGATTCTTTGCGCACCGAGTGTGGAAGATGTCCTGCCCACGATCGTCTCGCGCACTCGGCACGTGAATCTCGCGACGCCCAGCACGGCGTCGGTAGCCCAGTTGCTCGTCGACGCGTATGGAGTAGATACGGCGATGGCCTCCTTTGCCGCGCGCGCATCCCAGGGTCACATTGGCCGAGCTCGCGCGCTCGCCAAGGACGAGCATGCCCGCATGCGCCGCCAGGAGGTGCTGCGAATTCCGATGAGCTTGCAGGACATCCCCGGCTGCTTCGCGTCGGCTAACAACTTGCTTGGTGCGGCCACGGATGACGCCAAGGCGATCACCGAGCCCCTCGATGCCGCAGAGCAAGCGCGGATGGAAACGACGTACGGGTTTGGTGCTGAGGGAGTGACCAAGGCCAAGATGGACAAGCTGATGAAGTCAGCTCAGAAGGAACTCACTGATTCGCAGAAGAAGCGGGCCACGCGCACGGTACGCGACCAGCTTGATCGTGCCCTCGTCGACCTTCTCGGCCTTTACCGCGATGTGCTGATGATCCAGCTCGATTCACCCGTCATGCTCATCAATGACGAGATGCGTCCGCAGCTCAGCCAGCTTGCTGCGTCGAGCACCGCAAATGACACCGGCCGCAGACTCGATGCCATTGAGCACACCCGAGCGCAAATCCGAGCCAATGTTGCTCCGCTCTCGGCCCTGGAGTCATTGATGGTCGAACTGAAGGATCCCTGGATCCGCACTGCCTCCGCCTGAGGCTTGGCCAATCGCGAATTCTCGTGTCATAGTCTTTTTCTATGAGCCCTCAATCGCCGACAGTCGCGCAGTTGCGCGCCTTTGTCGCAATCGCTCAGACCCTTCACTTCGGTGAGGCCGCTGCGATCATCGGCATCTCTCAGCCGACCTTGAGTCAGGCTTTGGTGTCCCTCGAGACGAATCTGCAAGTACAGCTTGTCGAGCGCAATCCGCGGCAGGTGCTTCTGACCCCGGCCGGTGAGAGCCTGCTGCCGCTTGCACGTCGTGCGGTCGAGGCTGTTGACGCCGTCGCCGAAGCTGCGATCCCCGCGCGCTGGCTCAGCGGGCGTCTGCGCATCGGCATCATCCCGACCATTGCTCCGTACTTGCTGCCTGCCGTCTTTCGCACCTTGCGCAAAGAAGCACCAGATCTCCAGCCTGAAGTGCATGAGGATCAAACGGGCCGACTTGTTGAAGCACTCAGGCACGGTGACATTGATGTTGCCCTGCTCGCGCTGCCGACCGGCGAGCCCAACCTTGTCGAGATCCCTGTCTATGACGAGGACTTCGTGCTTGCGGTCGCAGCCGATGATCCGCTGGCTGATGCCGAGGGCGTTGACCTCGCGCGCTTGACCAACATGCGCTTGCTCCTGCTCGACGAAGGTCATTGCCTGCGTGATCAGGCACTCGATGTCTGCATGCAGGCGGGCCTTGCCGATGCTGGCTCTGATCCGGCTCGTGCATCCTCGCTGGGCACGATCGTGCAGTTGGTTTCCGCTGGGCACGGCGCCACCTTGCTTCCCGAGACGGCTGTGCGCGTCGAAGCACGTGGCGCAGCACTAGGCATTGCGCGGTTCACCTCGCCGGCCCCGGGTCGACGCGTCGGTCTTGTTTTTCGCAATACGAGCTCGCGTCTCGAGGAATACCAGGATCTCGCGGAAATTCTGCGACGGGCAGTCGACAAGGCGAAGCTTCCCGCTCGCACGGTCGGTGGGCTCTGATGCGCAGACTTATCTCAGCCGCGGCGCTCGTGACGACTGCGGTTGTGCTCGCAGCCTGTTCTGGTTCGCCAGAGGTCACTCCCGTCCTGCCCTCTGTCATGCCGACACCACCTGCGGAACTTAGCTCGTTCTACGAGCAGCCCGCGAAATGGCACAACTGCGGTAACGCCGACTGCATGACTGTCAAGGTCCCTGTCGATTATGCGAATCCGAATGGCGCGACGATCGATCTCGATGTTGCGCGAGTAAGCCAGGGTGAGGGCGATCTGGGTTCGCTTTTCGTGAATCCCGGCGGCCCCGGTGGGAGTGCATTCGACTATGCGAAAGCGGCCGAGGCCGTTGTCAGCGCCGATGTTCTCCAGCACTTTGACCTGATCGGCGTTGATCCGCGTGGTGTCGGGCATAGCTCGCCCATCGAGTGCCTTACCGACAAGCAGAAGGATGCGCTCGTCTCCACCGACTCCACGCCAGATACGCCGCAGGAAGTGACGCAACTCCAGTCAGTGAGTACCTCGTTGCGGGAAGGGTGTGCCGCATCGGAGTCGCCGCTCTACGGGCACATGGGCACGGTGGATGCTGCACGTGATCTCGACATCGTGCGAGCAGTGGTGGGCGATGCGGCTTTCAATTACCTCGGAAAGTCTTACGGCACGTATCTCGGCGAGGTGTATGCCGAACTCTTCCCTAAAAATGTCGGACGCATGGTGCTCGATGGCGTGCTTCCGGCGAGCACTGATCTTGTGGAAACCACTCGCATGCAGGCAGTGGCGCTCGAAGGTGAGTTGCACAACTTTGCGCAAGCCTGCAGTGAATCCGAGGCATGCCCGTGGCGGGGGAGTGCTGACGAGATTGTTTCGCAGATGCAGCAGTGGTTCGCCGGGCTCGATTCGAAGCCCCTCATCGGCACTGATGGTCGAACGTTGACCCAAGCACTGGCTCAGTCGAGTGTCATCTCGTATCTGTACTTCCCTCCCAGCGATTACGAGGCGCTGATTCCTGCGCTTGCGGCAGCCGTGACGAAAGCTCAACCCGATGAACACTTGAAGCTCTGGGATCGGCGCACCGATCGAGATGCCAAGGGGCACTACGTGACCAATTCACTTGAGGCGTTCTACGCGGTGACCTGCCTGGACCGACCCTTCACTGGCTCGAGTGACGATGTTGCGACATTGGCTCGGGACTGGTCGAGCGAGGCACCAACCTTCGGCCCGTCACTCGCCTGGGGTCTCCTGGCGTGCACCGGCTGGCCTGCCCCAGGTGACGCCGCTTCACCTGTGACGGCGGTGACCGCGGCGGGAACTGCGCCCATCCTCGTGGTGGGCACCACCTATGACCCGGCGACGCCGTATGCATGGGCTGAGCAGGTAGCGGGGGAGCTCGAGAATGCTGTGCTCTTGACCTGGGACTCTCACCAGCACACCGCCTACAGCCGCGGATCCACGTGCATTGACGAGCAGGTCGACGCATACCTCCTCACAGGAAAGTTGCCCATTCAACAAAAGTGCTAGGCTGAGGCAACTCAACATCGTTCACATCCTGGAGTTCTCGTGTCTGAAGCCACCACGCCCGCGACCGCCTCGGCAGTCATCCCCGACCCCAAGCGTTGGGGGGCGCTCGTGGTTATCGCGATCGCCCAGTTGATGGTGGTGCTCGATGCCTCGATCGTGAATATCGCCCTGCCGTCGATGCAGGTTGACCTGGGCATCAGCGACGCTGATCGCCAATGGGTCATCACCGCCTACACCCTTGCGTTCGGTGGCCTGCTCCTGCTTGGCGGTCGAATTGCCGACTACGCCGGCCGCAAGCGCATGTTCATCATCGGCCTGATCGGCTTTGCTTTCGCTTCATTCCTCGGTGGTATCTCTCAGACGTCGGGCACCCTCTTTGCCGCTCGCGCCCTGCAGGGTCTGTTCGCCGCGATCTTGGCACCAGCTGCACTAAGCCTGATTTCCGTGACCTTCACGGATTCCAAGGAGCGCGCGAAGGCCTTCGGCGTCTACGGCGCGCTCTCCGGTGGCGGCGCCGCCATTGGCCTCGTGCTCGGCGGCATCCTTACTGAATACGCCAGTTGGCACTGGACCCTTCTTGTCAACGTTCCGATCGCGATCATCGCCGTCTTCCTCGCAATTCCCTTTGTTCGCGAGTCGCGTGCAACGGGTAACACGAAGTACGACGTCCCGGGCGCTATCACCGCGACGGCAGGCCTTGTCTCGCTCGTGTACGGCATCACGAGAGCAACCGCCGAAGGCTGGACCGGCACCCAGACGCTCACCTTCATGGGCTTGGGCATTCTTCTGCTGATCATTTTCTTGTTCATCGAGTCGAAGAGTTCGCATCCCCTGCTTCCCATGCGAATCCTGAAGAACCGCAACCGCGGTGGGGCCTACCTCGCTGCCTTCTTCGTTGGCATCGGCCTCTTCGCGATGTTCCTGTTCCTGACTTACTTCTTCCAGGGTGTCCTTGGCTACAGCCCGCTCAAGTCAGGTCTGCTGTTCCTTCCGTTCTCCGCTGGCGTCATCGTCAGTGCCGGAATCGCGAGCCAGTTGCTTCCGCGCTTTGGTCCGCGCTGGGTCACGGGCACCGGTTTCATCATGACGGTCATCGGCATGCTGCTCCTGCTGCGCATGAACTCGACGAGTGCCTACGCCTCCGACATCCTGCCCTCGCTGATCATCATCAGCCTTGGCATGGGTCTGGTCTTCGTTCCGCTCTCGGCGGTCTCGCTGTTCGCCGTGGGTAACCACGATGCCGGTGTCGCATCGGCAGTGCTGAACACGAGCCAGCAGATTGGCGGTGCAATCGGTGTCGCATTCCTCAATACCATCGCCGCCTCGGCAACGACTGCCTACATCGTCAGCAACAACCTGCAGGGTCCGAACCCCGATGCCTTGGTAGCAGGCTTCAACCGCGGTTTCCTCTGGGGCGCAATCATCCTGGCCGTCGCGGGTGTCCTCTGGATCAGCCTTGTCACCATGACCAAGAACGACATGGCTGCCAACGACGCCCCTATGGCTCACGTCGGCTAATTGAGCCCCAGGGGACTGGGATAGCATTCCCTAGCCCTCGGGGGGCTGCCGAATGGCCCCTCCGAGTGCAGGCCGCCTTAGCTCAGGGGTAGAGCAACGCACTCGTAATGCGTAGGTCCGGGGTTCAAATCCCCGAGGCGGCTCCGATGTGAAGTCCCGGGACATCGTTAATAGATGTCCCGGGACTTCGTTTATGTCTGGCCTGTTTTCCGCCGACGGCCTCCGCGTTGGGGGCGTCCTTTGGGTGGTCCGGGTGGTCTGCCGAG
>CANFQC010000050.1 GCA_947449035.1 Actinomycetota bacterium | reverse complement strand
ACGGTGCCCCCGGCAGGATTCGAACCTGCGACCTTCGGTACCGGAAACCGGCGCTCTATCCCCTGAGCTACGGAGGCGTCAGGAGCGCACAGGCTATCAGCGTGAGGCGAGTGCACATACGGGCGCGTCATTGACCATGATGGTGCCGTGAATCTGTCGGCCGTGGTTGCCTACGTCCGCGAAATCACTGCTCGCATGGGGGCGCATCGAGCGTCTCTTGCCGCAGGCGGTCTCGCGTATTTCGTGGTGCTGGCCATCGCCCCCGCCGCGGTGGTGGTCGGATCACTCGCCGGCTTGTTCTTGACACCTACCGAGATTCGCGATGCTTTCGCCCGCCTTCAGGAGGCTTCGCCCGCCCTCGCTGCGAATGTTTCCGGTTTCACGGATTCGCTGGTGTCAATTGTGGAGAACGCCTCGACGACCTCGATCACCGTCGCCACGACCGTGAGCGTGATCGTCGCGATTTACGCGGCTTCCAAAGTGGTCTACGGAATTCGACTGGCCCAGGACACGAGTTACGGGGTAGCCAGCTCCGATCGCACTCTGCTAATCCGTGCCATTTCCGCGATCGTCACTCTTGCCGCTTTGCTGGCCTTCACCGCCATCATCGTGGCCCTGACCTTCGTTCCCAAAGTAGTGAGCGCCTTCGGACTCACCGATGTGCGCCTCGTAACGGGCAGTACCACGCTGGACTGGATCGCGTTGGTGGTCGTGGTGTGGTTGCTGATTCGCCTAACCATGCGGCACCTCACTGCTGCCCGGCAGCGAATCCCCGTGCTCGCTCTCGGCCCGATCGTGGCCACCGTGATCATCGCCGGCTCGACCATCGGCGTGGGTGTGTACGCCGCGAACTCCTCGACGCTCAGCGCTGCTGTGTTGGTGTTCGGCTCGGCTGTGGTGGCACTTCTGTGGCTGTACCTCTGTTTCCTTGGCCTGCTCACGGGCTCGGAGATGGAAGCGATCAGGCGAGAGCGTGACGGCAGATTCGTCTAGAAGTCTTCTTCACTCAGGTCACTACTTTCCCCATGCGTCACACGAGAGATCAGCCGTTACATTCGAGGAATGTCAGGCCTCAGACTTGCCCGCTGCGGACGGTTTGGACCAGTGGTCTACGGGGGAGAGTGACAGTGCCGGATTCGGGGGAATCACCGGCAACGCGAAAGGCCCCGCCATCATGACGGGGCCTTTCACCATGCTCCGGTGATTACAGAGCGTGAACCTTGTCAGCCTGGGGACCCTTGGGACCCTGGGTGATCTCAAACTCAACTGCCTGGTTCTCCTCCAGCGAGCGGTACCCGTCGGAATCGATTGCTGAGTAGTGAACGAAAACGTCCGGACCACCATCAGACTGAGCGATGAAGCCGTAACCCTTTTCGGCGTTGAACCACTTCACGGTTCCTTGAGCCATGATGCACATTCTCCTTGCACGGAACGTCGTGACGGACGGTTGCCCGGCACGCGGCCTAGCCGTTCAAACCCTTGCGTCCGTCGAATCTGTGCACGTGCTCAGAAACCCTGAAGTCGCCGTGTGAGGGGGCGACTCCTCAGAACGGTGGTGCTGATGAGGCCTTGCCTAAAAAGAGCCTAATGCGCCCGATCACGCTGAGGGAGGGCAAATTCGTGGGAAAAATTGTCATTATCCAATCGTTATCTCCGCACGGACGCAGTCCCGAATGGGCATGGTTCGGCCAGCACGAGCGGCTCGTTACGCTCACCTCGTGACCCCTGAGGAACTTGCCGTCGTTGTCCGCGGTGCGCTGGCCGAGCTTGCCGCCCGTGGCGATCTCTTTGTCGCTGTGCCCGACGATGTGCATATCGAGCGTCCTCGTAATCGTGACCACGGCGACTACGCCACCAATGCGGCCCTCACCTTGGCCAAGCAGGCCGGCATTCCACCGCGTGAACTTGCGACGGCCCTTGCCGAGGCCCTGACCGCGTGTAAGGGCATCGAGTCTGCCGAGATCGCGGGGCCTGGCTTTGTCAACATCCGCCTTGATGATGCAGCCCAGGGCGAGCTCGCCCGTGGCATCGTCACAGCCGGCGTCGCTTTTGGCACCGGCACCGCACTCGCCGGTCGCACGGTCAACGTCGAGTTCATCTCCGCAAATCCGACCGGCCCTCTTCACCTCGGTCACACGCGCTGGGCTGCCGTGGGCGATGCGATTGCGCGGGTACTTGCAGCCGCCGGAGCGACTGTGGCCAAGGAGTTCTACATCAATGACCGTGGCGTCCAGATGGACAAGTTCGGTGCGTCAGTCATGGCCGCGGCTCACGGAAAGCCGGTGCCCGAAGACGGTTACCACGGTGGCTACATCCTCGACCTCGCTGCCGAGATCACCGCAGCTGAGCCGGCGATCCTGCAACTTCCGGAGGAAGAGCAGCTCATTGCATTCCGCGAGGCCGCGTACGGCCTTCAACTGCGACAGCAGCAGTCGGTTCTGCGCATCTTCCACACCGAATTCGATGTCTGGTACTCCGAGCGCAGCCTGCATGACTCCGGCGCAGTGGTGAAGGGTCTCGACAAGCTGCGCGGGCAGGGTCACGTGTTCGAGCTCGATGGTGCCACCTGGCTTCGCACCACCGACTTCGGCGATGACAAGGATCGCGTGCTGATCAAGGCCGACGGTGAGTACACCTACTTCGCTTCCGATACCGCGTACTACGTCGATAAGCGTGATCGCGGATTCGACCTCTGCGTGTACTTGCTCGGCGCTGACCATCACGGCTACGTGAACCGGTTGCGCGCCGTTGCCGCCTGCGCTGGTGACGACATGGATAACAACGTCGAGGTGCTGATCGGCCAGCTCGTGAAGATCGTGCGAGGTGGCGAGGAGGTCAAGCTTTCCAAGCGCGCGGGCAACATCGTCACTCTCGAGGATCTCGTTGATGAAGTTGGTGTTGATGCGGCTCGGTACTCGCTCATTCGCTACCCGGCTGATTCACCGCTGACCCTCGATCTTGAAGTTATTACTCAGCGCACCAGCGACAATCCCGTGTTCTATGTGCAGTACGCACACGCCCGTGTCTGCTCAGTGCTGCGCAATGCCGAGGAGCTCGGTATTGACTGGAGATCAGCCAACTTCGATCCGTCACAGCTTTCGCATCCGCGCGAGGGTGAACTGTTGGGTGCCTTGGGCCAATTCCCGCGCGTCGTGGCTAGCGCGGCAGAGCTTCGCGAGCCGCACCGCGTGGCGCGCTATCTCGAAGACACCGCCACGGCCTATCACCGCTTCTACGACGCATGTCGAGTGCTTCCCCGGGGCGATGAGCAGCTTGAGCCCGAGCACATTGCCCGACTGTGGCTGTGCGCGGCCACTCGACAGGTGATCTTCAACGGTCTGACCATGCTGGGCGTATCCGCGCCCGAGCGCATGTAGTCGGCGATGCCCTAGCCTTTCGCCGTGGAATCCAACGTCTGGCCGATGCATGCCTCGCGCGACGAGCGCGGAGCCCTGTCAATCGCCGGCGTCGACTGCCGCGATCTCGTGGCCGAGTTCGGTTCACCGCTCTATGTACTCGACGAGGATCAAGTGCGCCTGACTGCGCGTCGGTATCGCGAGGCGTATGAAGAGGCTGGCGCTGGAATCGTCTACTACGCAGCGAAGGCCTTCTTGGCTACGGCGGTAGCGCGCTGGGTATATGACGAAGGCCTTGGGCTCGATGTCGCCTCTGCCGGAGAACTTGAGGTCGCCGTACGAGCCGGAGTTCCGGGCGATCGCATCATCATGCACGGCAACAACAAGTCAATGTCCGACATCGAGCGAGCGATTGAAGTCGGAGTCGGTCGCATCGTGATCGACTCCTTCGAGGAGATCGTGCGCGTTGCCGACGCAGCTTCCCGTGCGGGAATCGTGCAGTCGGTGATGGTGCGCGTGACTGTGGGAGTCGAGGCGCATACGCATGATTTCATCTCGACGGCGCACGAGGACCAGAAGTTCGGGCTATCGCTTGCTAACGGCAATGCCCTGGAGGCCGTCCGACGCATCATCAAGCTGCCGTCCCTGAACTTCCTCGGCCTTCACTCCCACATCGGTTCGCAAATCTTCGATGCAGGTGGCTTTGAGATTGCCGCCGAGCGCATCGTGTCGCTGGCCAAGCGAATTTGGGACGACCTCGACACCGAGGTGAGCCACCTCAATCTCGGAGGCGGCATGGGCATTGCCTATTTGCCCGACGACGACCCACTCGAGATACCTGTCATGGCTGCACTCATTGGCGACATCGTTGCAAAGGAATGCGCTAATGCCGGGCTGGTAATGCCGTCGTTGGCCTTCGAGCCAGGGCGCGCCATCGTCGGACCGGCGGGTATCACGTTGTACGAGGTAGGCACGGTCAAACTGGTTGAACTCGACGACGGTGGTAGCCGCTCCTACATTTCAGTAGACGGCGGCATGAGTGACAACATACGGACTGCGCTCTACGGCGCCGAGTATTCCGTCGCACTTGCTTCGCGCGATTCCGCGGCCCCAGTGCGCATGTCGCGCGTCGTGGGCAAGCACTGCGAGTCAGGTGACATTGTCGTGCGCGATGCACTGCTCCCTGACGACATCGTGGCCAGCGATCTGCTCGCCGTGGCGGCGACAGGTGCCTACTGCCGCTCGATGGCCTCGAACTACAACCACCTGCCCAAGCCAGCCGTGGTTTCCGTGCGCGACGGCAAGGTCACCGTGGTGCTTCGCCGTGAGTCGATGGAAGACCTCCTACGACTCGACCCGGGCGCCAGCTGATCGCTCAGCTGAACACCCGGGTCGAGGTTTCGAACCGAGGGAGCGTGATTACTCGCGCTCTGCGCCTGCCACCATCTTCTCCGGCATCTCGTCATCGCTCTTGATGAGCTTCCACGCGATGACCGCAACAAGTGCGCCAACAAGCGGTGCGACGATGAAGAGCCACACCTGGCTGAGGTGATTGCCACCGGCAAAGAGTGCCGGGCCGAATGAACGAGCCGGGTTGACCGAGGTGCCATCAAGTGGAATGCCAACAAGGTGCACGACCGTGAGCGCAAGGCCGATGGCGATGCCGGCGAAACCGGGAGCCGCGACTCGCTCAGTGACGAGCATGATCACCGCAACGAAAGCTGCAGTCAGCACGACCTCGAGCACAAATGCACCGGCGAGATTAATTGCGCCGTTGTCGTAACCATTCGTGCCGAGTCCGCCGGTCTGGTCGGTGACGCCGAACGAAGAGACGAAAAGCTTCAGAAGCGCCGCGCCTGCGATGGCGCCCAGGAACTGAACGATCCAGTAACCGACTGCATCCTTGATCGGGAACTTGCGTCCGACAACCATGGCCAAGGTGACGGCCGGATTCACGTGAGCTCCCGATACCGGGCCGATGGCATAGGCCACGGCGAGCAGTACGAGACCGAAGGCCAAGGCCACGCCGACGATGCCATTACCCGGACCGTTCTTGTCGATGCCCAGGGCACCGCCAATGCCGAAGACTGCAGCTCCGACGGCCAGGAATACCAGGAGGAAGGTGCCGATGAATTCGCCGATAAGGCGTTTTCCGAGTGAACTGCTCATAGTGCTCTCCTTCGTAACATTGGCCCCTTGGGCCACTTATGCCCCACACGGTAGGGGCAGCGTGAGGGATTCGCGGGGAGGCCACGCGGCCTTACTGGAGTAGGGGACGCGGTAGGGCGGCTTAGGGGGTCCGTGGACGTGACGTGAGGAGGGTGGAGCCAGGTTCGCCCTCACGGACTCAACCTGGAAGGCTAGGGCGTGATGCACCCCGCATCCCGATGAAGGAGTGAGATGTCCGCGGCCCCGATCACCATCGCCCTGCTGGGTGGCGGCACGGTGGGCGCTGAGGTTGCTCGGCTCCTCGCTCAGGATGCCGCCGACTTCGAGAGGCGCATTGGAGCTCCGGTGCAGCTCACTGCGGTTGCCGTGCGCGATGCCGCCAAGCCTCGCCCAGGCATTGACCCGGCCCTGATCACCAGCGATGCCGCAGCCGTGGCTGCTTCAGGTGCCGACATCGTGGTCGAACTCATGGGCGGCATCGAACCTGCCCGCACACTCATTCTCTCCGCGATGGCTGCAGGCTCAAGCGTGGTCACCGCGAACAAGGCCCTGCTCGCCGCCGACGGTGCAAGCCTGTATGCCGCGGCAGCCCAGCACGGAGTTGACCTGTATTTCGAGGCCTCTGTCGCCGGTGCGATCCCGCTGCTGCGTCCACTTCGCGAATCACTCGCCGGCGACCAGGTCACCCGAGTGCTCGGTATCGTCAACGGCACCACCAACTTCATCCTCACCAAGATGGACGAACAAGGCGCCGACTACTCCGAGGTTCTCGCAGAGGCGCAGGCTCTGGGTTACGCGGAAGCAGACCCGACCGCAGATGTCGAGGGACATGATGCAGCGGCTAAGGCTGCGATCCTCGCCGAGCTCGCCTTCCACACGCGCGTGACAGTCGACGATGTCGACTGCGAGGGCATCTCGAACGTGACCCTTGCCGACATCAAGGCTGCCCAGGACATGGGCTTTGTCATCAAGTTGCTGGCCGTTGCAGAGCTGAAGTTCGACGATGCTGGCGTCGCACGCGGAGTCATCGTGCGCGTTCACCCGGCGATGGTGCCGCGCACCCATCCGCTCGGCGGCGTGCGCGAGGCCTTTAACGCTGTCTTCGTCGAGGCTGTGTCTGCTGGCGAAATGATGTTCTATGGCCGTGGCGCTGGTGGCGCTCCGACCGCGAGCGCAGTTCTCGGCGATGTCATCGCTGTGGCGCGCAACAAGGTCGCAGGCGGGCGTGGCCCGGGGGAGAGCATCTACGCGAATCTGCCGGTCTTGCCGATTGGTGAAGCCCAGACTCGTTACTACATCAATCTCGAGGTCACCGATCGCCCGGGCGTTCTCGCATCGATCGCTGCGGCGTTCGCTGATCACGGCGTGAGCATTCAGACCGTTCGGCAAGATGGTCATGGTGATGGTGCGCAGCTCATCGTGCGCACGCATCGAGCCACCGACGCAGCTCTTCGCAGCACTGTTGATGCCCTGCGAGAACTACCGACAATCAAGCGAGTCACCGGAGTCATGCGAGTCGAAGGCGAGGCGGGAGAGTAATGGCGCACCAGTGGCGTGGCCTGATTGAGGAGTATCGCGATCGGCTCCCTGTCTCCGCTTCGACCCCGGTCGTCACCCTTCGAGAGGGCGGCACTCCGTTGGTCTACGCGTGTGTTATCAGTGAGCTGACCGGATGCAACATCTGGCTGAAGTACGACGGCGCGAATCCGACGGGTTCCTTCAAGGATCGCGGCATGACCATGGCAATCTCGAAGGCCGCGGAGGCGGGCTCCAAGGCCGTGATCTGTGCGTCTACTGGTAACACCTCAGCAAGTGCGGCTGCATACGCAGTAAAGGCCGGCATGAAGTGCGCCGTACTCGTGCCCGAGGGCAAGATCGCGATGGGCAAGCTCGCCCAGGCGATTGTTCATGGCGCTACTTTGCTGCAGGTCAACGGCAACTTCGATGACTGTCTCACCGTGGCTCGGGAGCTCGCCGATAACTACCCGGTAGCGCTGGTCAACAGCGTGAACCCCGTGCGCATCGAGGGTCAAAAGACCGCGAGTTTCGAGATCGTGGATCAACTCGGCCTTGCCCCCGACATTCACTGCCTGCCCGTAGGTAACGCCGGAAACATCACGGCGTACTGGAAGGGTTACCGCGAGTACAAGACCGACGGCATCAGCGATTCGCTGCCACGCATGTGGGGCTTTCAGGCGGAAGGCGCCGCGCCGCTGGTCAATGGTGCAACCGTGCGCAATCCCGAGACCATCGCCACTGCAATCCGAATTGGCAACCCGGCCTCCTGGGATTACGCCATCGCGGCACGCGATGAGTCCGAGGGCTTGATCGACTCGGTTACCGATGCCGAGATCCTCGAGGCCTACCGTCTACTCGCGTCGAGCGAAGGGCTGTTCTGCGAGCCGGCAAGTGCGTCAAGTGTTGCCGGCCTGCTCAAGAAGCATCGCGCCGGTCAGCTCGATTCGGGTCAAACCATCGTCTGCACCCTGACCGGCAATGGCCTCAAGGATCCGCAGTGGGCACTCGAAGGTGCCGCAGATCCTGTGATCATTGATGTCAATGCAGATGCTGCCGCTCGAGCTCTGGGCCTGGAGGCCTGATGTCCGTGAGCGGTGCCGACGGCGAGAAGACAGTTGTCTTTCGTCGCGATGCCGTTCGTGTGCAAGTTCCGGCCACGAGTGCGAATCTCGGCCCGGGCTTCGATTCTGCAGGTCTGGCACTTGAACTCGTTGACGAGTTGGTGGCCATGGTCACCGATGATCCCGGAGTTCTCGTCGAAGTAAGCGGCGAGGGCAGTGATGATCTTCCGCGTGATTCCTCGCACCTAGTCGTGCGCGCAATGGCCTTGGGTTTTTCTGCGTTGGGTGCATCTCCTGAGGGGTTCGTGCTTCGGTGTACCAATGTCATTCCGCACGGTCGTGGGCTGGGTTCCTCCGCTGCAGCGATCATCGGCGGGCTCGTGCTCGCGCGGGCCCTCGTTGTCGATGGTGATGATCGACTCAGTGATGACAACCTTCTCCAGCTCGCCCTCACGATGGAATCGCACCCCGACAACATCTCGGCAGCATTGTTCGGCTCCTTCACCATCGCCTGGACAACTGACGAGGGAATTGCTGACGCCGCCCGAATCGAGGTGAATCCCGATTTGCGGGTAATCGTGGCGATTCCGTCATTCGAGGTCCCGACCAAGGCTGCACGTCAGGCGCTGCCGGCCCATGTTGATTACGCCACCGCGAGCTTCAACATCGCCCGATCAGCCCTGCTCGTACACGCATTGACCGAAGATCCCTCCCTGCTGCTCGAGGCGACAGCAGACCGCATGCACCAGGAGCAACGTCGTGGCATGTATGCCCCGTCGATGGTTCTCGTCGACTCCCTTCGGGGTAGGGGTATTGCCGCGGCAATCTCTGGAGCCGGGCCCACGGTGATTGCCTTCGCCCTGGCCTCCGAGGTCGATTCCGTGCTCTCCGCTATTGAGGGGGAGTGGCGTACCTATGCCCTTCAGATCCGTCCCGCTGGAGCCCGAGTTACCGGCTCCTGAGACAAAAGTGACCCCAGTGACCCCTCATCGGGGGTCGTATGGTTTATGCTCAAAGTGCTCCAGATCTCTACGGCCATTCGCCGACTTCCCTCAAGCGAAGCACGCAAACGGATTCTTCCGCGGCCGCTGGATGCGTTCTTATCCTCAATTAAAGGAAATTTCGTGACCGAAACATCCGCGTCCTCCGCTGGCAAAGCCAAGCGGGGCGGCGACAACGTGTCGTCCATGCTCCTCCCCGAGTTGAAGCAGCTGGCCGGAAGCCTGGGTATCCCCGGCGCCAGCACGATGCGTAAGGGCGACCTCGTTGCCGCAATCAGTGACAAGAAGAGTTCAGGCCGCAGCGCCAAGCGAGAGCAGGCTCCTGCTGACAAGACTGCAGACAAGCCCGCCACAGGCAGCGCCGACAAGGGCTCGGGCGATAAGTCCAATGCTGATCAGTCGCGCACCGAGCGCGCACCGCGCTCAGAGGAGCGCGGCAATGATCGCAATAACGATCGCAGCAACAATGACCGCGGCGACCGCGGCGATCGTGGAAATGATCGCAACAACGGTGACCGCAACAACAATGAGCGCCGTGACCGCAACAACAATGATCGTGGCGACCGCAACAACAACGACCGCGGTACTGATCGCAACAACAACGACCGTGGTGACCGCGGCGGCAACGATCGCGATGGTGACGGCAATCGCCGTCGCCGCGGGCGTGACCGCTTCCGTGACCGTCGTGACCGTCCGCGTGGCGGAGATCGCTACGGCGATGTCGATCTCGAGATCAGCGAGAACGATGTGCTCGTGCCGGTGGCTGGCATCCTCGACGTTCTCGACAGCTACGCCTTCGTCCGCACTAGCGGATACCTGCCCGGCCCAAATGATGTGTACGTCTCGCTCTCGCTCGTGCGCAAGCACGGCCTGCGCAAGGGCGATGCGATCATCGGCCAGGTTCGCCAGCAGCAACAGCCGACCGAGGGTCAGGGCGATCGCCGCGAGAAGTTCAATCCGCTCGTGCGCATTGACAGCGTCAATGGCGCCGATCCCGAGACCGCCCGTAACCGTGTGGAATTCGGCAAGCTGACCCCGCTCTACCCGCAAGATCGCCTTCGCCTCGAGACCACACCGGGCAACCTGACCACTCGAGTCATCGACCTTGTTGCGCCCATCGGCAAGGGCCAGCGTGGCTTGATCGTCTCGCCGCCCAAGGCTGGCAAGACCATGGTCCTGCAGTCCATCGCGAATGCCATCGTCACGAATAACCCCGAGGTTCACCTCATGGTCGTTCTGGTCGACGAGCGCCCCGAGGAAGTCACCGACATGCAGCGTTCGGTCAAGGGTGAGGTCATTGCCTCGACCTTCGATCGTCCCGCAGAAGATCACACAATCATCGCCGAACTGTCGATCGAGCGTGCCAAGCGCCTGGTTGAGCTCGGCCACGATGTCGTGGTGCTGCTCGACTCGATGACTCGCCTCGGCCGCGCCTACAACCTGGCAGCGCCTGCTTCCGGACGAATCCTGTCCGGTGGTGTCGACTCCACGGCGCTTTACCCGCCGAAGCGGTTCTTCGGCGCTGCGCGCAACATCGAGAACGGCGGCTCGTTGACCATTCTCGCTACTGCTCTGGTCGAGACAGGTTCGCGCATGGACGAGGTCATCTTCGAGGAGTTCAAGGGCACCGGAAACATGGAGCTCAAGCTCGATCGTCGTCTCGCCGACAAGCGCGTCTTCCCGGCCGTTGATGTCGATGCGTCGGGTACCCGTAAGGAAGAGCTCCTCATGTCCAATGACGAGCTCAAGATTGTCTGGAAGCTGCGCCGGGTGCTTCATGCTCTCGACCAGCAGCAGTCGATCGAACTCCTGCTCTCAAAGCTGCGCCAGACCCAGAGCAACATTGAATTCCTCATGGAGGTCCAAAAGACCACTCCGGCGGGCAACGGGTCCGCTGACGACGAATAGTAGGTATGCCCCGAGGCGGGGGAGCCGTTCAGCGGCCTCACTTCCTCGTGAACAAGCCCGATTTTCCCGATTTCCCCGTGCGGTGTCATACTTGGCACCTCGCGGTTCACGGCACCAGGCCGACCCGCGGGTCGACAAGGAGATGCAATGAAGGCAGATATCCATCCCGCATACGTTGAGACGACCGTGACCTGCTCCTGTGGCAGCACTTTCGTCACCCGTAGCACCGCGAAGAACGGCTCGATCCACGCCGATGTCTGCTCGCAGTGCCACCCCTTCTACACGGGTAAGCAGAAGATCCTCGATACGGGTGGCCGTGTCGCGAAGTTCGAAGGCCGTTACGGCAAGTCGACCTCCAACTAGTTACTTCCCCGGGCGCCGGCCCGGGGTCGGCCGCGTGTCTCCCCCGTCACGCGGTCGACCCCCGACCGGCGCCCGGGTTTTTCTTGTCCCGTAGTCGCAAGCGTCCGTCCTAGGAGAAAGGTGTCACCGTGTTCGAGTCCTGCAATGACCTAGTCGCGGAGTACTCCGATCTCGAGGCAAAGCTGGCCGATCCGGCCGTGCACGGAGATCAGGCCGCCGCCCGCAAGTACGGCAAGCGCTATGCCGAGCTCAGAGCCGTGGTTGCGGCCTACCGCGAGTGGCTGGCACTGTCCGATGATGTCTCGGCTGCGCGCGAGCTTGCTGAGGAAGACGAATCATTCACCGCGGAACTTCCCGACCTCGTCGAGCGCGAGAAGATTTCCGCGGAGAAGCTCACCAAACTGCTGTTGCCGCGTGATCCGATGGATGACAAGGACGTCATTGTCGAGATCAAGTCAGGTGAAGGCGGCGAGGAGTCTGCGCTGTTCGCCTCTGACCTGCTGCGCATGTACCTGCGCTACGCAGAACGCCACGGATGGTCGACCCAGATTCTTGAGGCGGTTGAATCCGATCTTGGCGGCTACAAGGACGTCGCTGTCGCGGTGAAGGCCAAGGGCGTACCCGAGCCCGGTCAGGCACCTTTCGCGCGGCTTAAGTTCGAGGGTGGCGTACATCGCGTGCAGCGCGTTCCGGCCACTGAGTCACAGGGCCGCATTCACACCTCTGCTGCAGGCGTGCTTGTGCTTCCCGAAGCCGAGGATGTCGAGGTCACCATCGACGCCAACGATTTGCGCATCGACGTCTATCGATCCTCAGGTCCGGGCGGCCAGAGCGTGAACACCACTGACTCGGCCGTGCGTATCACGCATATTCCGACAGGCGTCGTGGTCTCGTGCCAGAACGAAAAGAGTCAGCTGCAGAACAAGGAGCAGGCGATGCGCATCCTGCGTGCGCGCTTGCTGGCCGTAGCAGAGGAGCAGGCTGCTGCCGAAGCTTCTGATGCCCGTCGTTCGCAGGTGCGCACGGTTGATCGCAGCGAGCGCATCCGCACGTATAACTATCCGGAAAATCGTCTCAATGATCATCGGGTCGGATTCAAGTCGCACAACCTCGATCAGATTCTCGATGGTGATCTTGATGCCGTGATCGATGCGTGTACCGAGGCCGACACCGCCGCTCGCCTGGCAGCGGGCTGATGACCTTCGAATCCGATTACACGACAGGCGGCCGCGAAACCGTTCGCGATCTGCTGGTCGATGCCGAGCGCAGGCTCGCCAATGTTGGAGTCCCCTCGCCGAATGTCGATGCGGCCGAAATCATTGCGCATGCGCTCGGCACTACTCGCGGTCGGATGATCCTGCAGGATCCCGTGAGCCCGGAGCAGCGCGTGGCGGTTGAGCAGATGCTCACCAGGCGCCTCACTCGTGTTCCGTTGCAGCACCTGGTTGGCAGCACTGGCTTTCGTCATCTCGACATTGAAGTCGGTCCGGGAGTCTTTATCCCGCGGCCCGAAACCGAACTCGTGGCCGAGGCGGCCATTCGTGAACTCGCCGAACAGCCAGTTCCGTCGCGTATTGCAGTCGATCTCTGCGCAGGTAGCGGTGCCATCGCGATCGCGCTGGGCACTGAAGTTGATCACTCTCGCGTGTATGCGGTCGAACTGTCCGACGACGCAATCAGTTGGACCAGACGAAATGTCGCGACCTACGACGAGCAACTCACCTCGATCGGCTCGCGAGTCGAGGTGTTCCATCACGATGCCACGACTGCAGCGGAGCCCGAGGGTCCGCTTGCTCGATTTGCCGGTCAGGTGAGCGTGGTCGTGACTAATCCGCCGTACATCCCGAGCGGCATGATTCCGCGCGAGCCTGAGGTTCGAGATCACGAGCCACGCATGGCACTGTACGGCGGTGACGATGGTCTCGACGTCGTGCGCGGGGTATTGCGGACTGCGGCAATCCTGCTGAAGTCCGGGGGATTGCTCGTGGTGGAGCATGCCGATGTACAAGGCCCAGATGCGGGAATGTCCGGCGTGCCGGGCGTAGCGCGTGCGATGACTGCCGATCACATTGTTGCCGCCCACTCGCACACTGCAGCCGGAGCACCGGTCTGGACAGATGTCGTCGATCGCATCGACTTCAACCGTCTTCCGCGCTT
>CANFQC010000049.1 GCA_947449035.1 Actinomycetota bacterium | reverse complement strand
GTCTCGGACCGTTATCGCGCCTATGGCTGGGATGTACACGAGGTTGCGCTCGGATCTGATGGCAGTGCAGATGTTGCCGGCCTTTACGCCGCCATCGTCGCTGCATCCGCATCTCCGAAGCCGAGTTTCATCCGGCTTTCAACGATCATTGCGTGGCCGGCGCCTAAGGCGCAGGGAACCTCGAAGTCGCACGGCTCAGCACTCGGCGCTGATGAGGTTGCGGGTATCAAGTCAGCACTTGGGCTCGACCCAGCTCTGAATTTCCAATTTGATGAAGCACTTCTTGGTCAGATTCGTTCGTCGCTCTCAACTCGGGTAGCAGCACAGCGCCAGGACTGGAACAACGCTTACGCAACATGGCGAACTTCCCAGCCTGAGCACGCTGCACTCTTGGATCGACTGCTCGCCCATGAGCTGCCTTCTGGCATCTCCGACGCCTATCCGAAGTACGAACTCGGTTCATCAGTTGCCACCCGCAAGGCCTCAGGAGAAGTCATCAACGCTGTGGCGGAGGTGATGCCAGAGCTTTGGGGAGGCTCGGCAGATCTCGCGGAGAGCAACAACACCACGATCGAGGGTGGGAAGAGTTTCCTCCCTGTCGGAAGCAGTCTGCCGGATGCCTCTCCGTACGGTCGAGTTCTTCACTTCGGAATTCGTGAGCACGCGATGGGATCAATCCTCAACGGAATCGCCCTCGACACGCTCACGCGCCCATTCGGCGGCACCTTCATGGTGTTCAGTGACTACATGCGTGGCGCGGTGCGCCTCACTGCATTGATGAATCTCGCGGTTACCTACGTCTGGACCCATGATTCCATCGGGCTCGGCGAAGACGGCCCGACGCACCAGCCCGTTGAGCACCTGTGGTCACTGCGCGCGATCCCGAACTTGGCGATCATTCGTCCGGCGGATGCCAATGAAACCTCGGCTGCCTGGAGAAGCATCCTCGCCCGTCGCGCCCCGGCAGGCCTGATCTTGACCCGACAGAACGTGCCGACTCTCATCGATGCCTCGCACGCCGTTACCGGCGTGGATCGTGGCGCATACGTGTTGCGCGATGCCGTCGAGGCATCGGTTCTCCTGCTTGCCACCGGATCTGAGGTGCAGCTCGCAGTCGCCGCAGCCGAAGCGCTCGCGGCAGAAGGAATTCACGCGCGTGTCATCTCGATGCCATGCCTGGAGTGGTTTGACGCCCAGGACTCCGACTACCGTGATTCCGTGCTTACTCCAAGCGTGCAGGCTCGAGTATCCGTTGAAGCCGGTGCCACGTTGGGCTGGTGGAAGTACATCGGAACACACGGCCGCGCAATCGGCCTCGATCATTTCGGTGCGAGTGCCGATTACCAGGTGCTTTACCGGGAGTTCGGCATCACGGTCGAAGCGATTGTGGCCGCCGCACATGAATCAATTGCCTCTGCATCAGGGAAGTAGACATGACCGAATGCCTTCAACAGCTCACCGATCTCGGCGTATCTATCTGGCTTGATGATCTCAGCCGTGAACGGCTAGTCACCGGAAATCTGGCCGAACTTGTGCGCAACTCGTGTGTGCGTGGCGTGACCACCAATCCGGCTATCTTCCAGAAGGCCATCTCGGAGAAGGCAGATGCATACGCTGCCGATCTTGCTCGACTTGCAGCCGCTGGCGATGACGTCGACCAGGCAATACGCACCCTGACCACTGACGATGTTCGCAACGCATGCGATTTGCTGACGAGCGTTTTCGAATCAAGCGCTGGTGTTGATGGACGCGTGTCGATTGAGGTTGATCCCCGGCTGGCTCACGATTCCGAGGGCACCATTACCCAGGCTGCCGAACTGTGGGCGCTCGTTGATCGTCGTAACGCACTGATCAAGATCCCCGCAACGAAAGCAGGGCTTCCGGCTATCACGGCCACCATCGGCGCGGGCATCAGCGTGAATGTCACGCTGATTTTCTCGGTCGACAGGTACCGCGAGGTTGTTGATGCCTATCTCGCGGGTCTCGAGATTGCGCGTGAGGCAGGGCTTGATCTTTCGACCATTCACTCGGTTGCCAGTTTCTTCGTCAGTCGAGTCGACACCGAGATCGATAAGAGACTCGATGGAATCGGAACCGACAAGGCTCGTGCGCTACGCGGCAAGGCTGGGCTAGCGAATGCTCGCCTCGCGTGGGCTGCTCACGAAGATGTGCTTGCCAGCCGTCGTTGGGCTGAGCTCGCGAATCTCGGCGCGCTCCCCCAGCGTCCGCTCTGGGCTTCGACCGGGGTCAAGGATCCGGCCTATGACGACACGATGTACGTGGTTGATCTTGCCGTGCAGGGCTGCGTCAATACGATGCCAGAGCCCACTCTCGACGCGGTCCGCGATCATGGCCATTTCCGCGGCGACACAGTAAGCGGCACTGCAGTTCAGTCCCGTGAAGAGCTCACCGCGCTAGCTGCCGAAGGAATCGAGATCGCCGAGGTGTGTGATCTCCTCGAGACCGAAGGTGTGCAGAAGTTCATCGACTCGTGGGAGTCACTCCGCGCCACCGTCGCCTCGGCTATGGCCTCGAGCTAATGGCCGACTCAGGCATGCACGCGAATCCCTTGCGTGATCCTCTGGATCAGCGTTTGCCGAGAGTCGCTGGCCCTTGTGGCCTCGTTCTGTTCGGCGTGACCGGAGACTTGTCGCGCAAGAAGGTCATGCCGGCGATCTACGACCTTGCCAATCGTGGCCTGTTGCCTCCTGGATTTGCACTCGTGGGGTTCGCCCGCCGCGATTGGGCCGACGAAGACTTTGCCAAGGTTGTGCATGACGCGGTTCGTGAACATTGCCGTACGCCCTTTCGTGAGGAAACCTGGGAGCAACTTGCTCGGGGTATTCGTTTTGTCACCGGCGATCTTGATGATCCTGAGGCGTACACCCGACTGCGTGCCGTCGTAGATGAGCTCGATCAGAAGCGCGGGACAGGCGGCAACCACGCTTTCTACTTGTCTATTCCCCCGGGTCTTTTCCCGGTGGTGCTCTCTCATCTGAAGACGTCCGGTTTAGCGGAAAGCGAGCCTGGCTGTTGGCGCAGGGTCGTGATCGAGAAGCCCTTTGGTCACGATCTGGAGTCGGCCGTCGAGCTCAATAGCGTCGTTGGTGAAGTCTTCGACTCGGGCTCGGTGTTTCGGATTGATCACTATCTGGGCAAGGAGACCGTTCAGAACATCCTCGCGGTGCGGTTTGCCAATGCGATGTTCGAGCCCCTGTGGAACTCAAACTACGTCGACAACGTGCAGATCACTATGGCCGAAGACATCGGCATCGGTGGCCGAGCCGGGTACTACGACGGCATTGGTGCAGCTCGTGACGTTATCCAAAATCACCTGTTGCAGTTGCTTGCGCTCACGGCGATGGAGGAACCACTGTCATTCTCTGCTGATGACGTGCGAGCGGAGAAGGTCAAGGTACTTTCGGCAGTACGACTCCCGCGTGATCTGGCGCTGCATACCTCGCGAGGGCAATATGCCGAAGGCTGGCAGGGCGGTATTCACGTACCCGGATACTTGCAAGAAGAGGGAATCAATCCTGATTCCCACACGGAGACCTACGCAGCAATTCGACTCGATGTCGACAATCGTCGATGGGCTGGTGTCCCGTTCTACCTTCGTACGGGCAAGCGGCTAGGCCGCCGCGTCACGGAGGTAGCCATCGTCTTCAAGCGAGCGCCGCACCTGCCGTTCGAAAGCACCGCGGTCGAGGAACTCAGCAATAACGCGTTCGTGTTCCGTATTCAACCTGACGAGGGCATTACGGTGAAGTTCGGTTCGAAGGTTCCGAATACCAGCTCGATCGAGGTTCGCGACGTCACCATGGACTTCCAGTACGGGGATTCCTTCGTTGACGCGAGTCCGGAGGCGTATGAACGCCTCATTCTCGACGTGCTTCTCGGTGATGCACCGCTCTTCCCCAGACACCGCGAAGTTGAATTGGGATGGAAGATTCTTGATCCCATCCTGGACTTCTGGGCTAGCCAGGGGGCACCCGAGCAATACGTATCGGGCGGCTGGGGACCGCATTCGTCCTACGACATGCTTGCGCGTGACGGCCGAGTCTGGAGACGACCATGATTCGTTTGGATGACACCAGTGGCTCGGCGGTAGCGGCGGCTATCGCCGCCGAGCGTCGACGACTCGGCTCCCCCACGACCGGCATGGTACTTACGCTGTTAATCCTGAGCGATGAAGACAACGCTTCCGATGCCACGAATGCGGCAGTCGAGGCGGCTCGACAGCATCCGATGAGAATCATCACGTTGATTCCCCGACCGGGGAAGGTCGCGGCACGCCTCGATGCTCAGATCTCAGTT
Organism: Actinomycetota bacterium; assembly: GCA_947449035.1. Taxonomy (GTDB): domain Bacteria; phylum Actinomycetota; class Actinomycetes; order S36-B12; family S36-B12; genus CAIKZY01. The sequence continues at coordinate 10,464 of CANFQC010000049.1, read as the reverse complement.
GGTGGGGATCAAGGTCCCGGTGAAGTTGCTGAACTTCGGCTTCGCGGCGAGCTCGCCGAGTTCGCGAATTCGGTCGCTGTTCCGCTATTGCTTCCTGACACTCCTGTCGTGGCCTTTTGGCCAGGTGAATGTCCGGCGGTACCTGCGGATGACCTCATCGGCAGGCATGCGCAGCGCCGCATCACCGATGCGGCCGGGGCCCTCGACCCGATCGCAGAGTTGCGTGCACGAAGCAAGGGATATCGGCCTGGCGACACCGACTTGACCTGGGCGCGCCTGACTCCTTGGCGATCTGTCCTGGCGTCAGCACTCGATCAGGACTCGACTCCGGTTACTTCGGTGCAGATTGAGGCTGAGCCGAATAATCCGAGTGCGCTCCTTCTGCGGGCTTGGCTTCGAGAGTGTTTGTCCGTCGAGGTCTCACTCGAGGACAGCGAGGGTCCGGGTATTACGGGTGTTCGGTTGCTCACAGATGGCGGTGACATCGCCATCAGCCGAGGTGACGGTGTCCATGCGATCTTGTCTCGACCAGGGGCGCCCGATGCGCCGATCGCACTTCGACGCCGCGACTATGCGGCCCTGGTGTCTGAAGAACTTCGGCGTCTGGACCCTGATGAGGTTTATGGCCGAGTCATCACGGGGATGTTTGGGTGACGCGAGAGATCATTCGTCACCACGATGCCGATAACTTGGCCACTGCAGTAGCTGCTCGGTTGGTGACCTCGATTGCCAAGATCCAGTCCGTCCATGGATCGGCTTCCGTCGTGCTTACTGGTGGTCGTATCGCTGGAAGCCTGATGTTCGCACTCGCTGATCCGGTGTCGGCAGATGCCATCGACTGGTCCCGTATTGATCTGTGGTGGGGTGATGAGCGCTACCTACCCATGGGTGACCAGGAACGCAACGACTTTCTGGCTGATGAACGCTTGTTGTCGCAGGTGCCCGTAGATCCCGCACGAGTCCATCGGATTCTCGGTCCGGATCTCACCGCTTCAGTAGAGGAGGCTGCTGCGGCGTATTCAGAGCAGATTTCTGCTGCAGCGGCGGTTCGCAGTGGCGAAGGGCGCCCCACATTCGACATCGTGTTGCTCAGCATTGGTCCCGATGGTCATGTCGCGTCGCTGTTCCCCGAGTCAGCCTCGCTGACATCACGTGAAATCGCATTGGCCATTCACGGGAGTCCAAAACCGCCACCAGTACGCGTAAGTCTTAGCTTTGACACGCTGAACGATGCAAGTGAGTCTTGGCTGCTCGCTAGTGGCGCGGAAAAGGCAGATGTCGTCGACATGATGTTCACACAAGGCGCAGGCTTCCTGCAGATCCCTGCCGCGGGCGTCGCAGCGCGCGAGCGAACCTTGGTCCTGATAGACGAATCCGCCGCCAGCAAGCTGGCGACGGATGTCGGAAAGCGCTAGTTGCCTCGGATGCGCTGGAGAGCCTCGTCGAGGATGGCCGCACCGTCAACGTCGGAGCGCCGCTCCTTCACGTAGGCCAAGTGGGTCTTGTACGGCTCGATCTTCACTGGGGCAGGCGGGTTGGCCTGATCAGGTCCGGCGGGAAGTCCGCAACGCGGGCAATCCCACTCCTCCGGGATCGCTGCATCTGAGGCAAAGCTGGGCTTCGACTCGTGGCCTCGTGAGCACCAGAACGAGACCCAGATGCGCGGTGCGGCTTCGCCACGCTCGGCTTCGCCCATCGGGCCTGCGCCTACTCGACTGCCGCGAATAGCACTTCCACCGGCCATGAGCCCTCTTCCCTAGAAACTACGAGTGAAACGATTATGCAAGACGCGGAACGAGCAGGCCGACCGCTACGACAGCGGCGGCCCAGATGAGCCCGAGGCCGACGGTGAGTCGATCAAGGTTTTTTTCGGCGACTGAGGAACCACCGATTGAGGAGCTCACACCGCCACCAAAGAGATCGGAGAGGCCGCCACCCTTGCCGCGGTGAAGCAGGATCAAGACGATCAGCAAAATGCTGGTGATGACCAGGATCACCGCGAGGGCGATCGTCAGAGCAAGCAGCATTCGGGACTCCAGGTGGGTGTCTGGCCCTAGTCGGGCCTGGTAAGGATAACTGATCGAGGGGGGTGCCTATGCCGCAGGATGCAGCCGGAAGCGCACGATTCCCACGAACTCGTCGGGATCTAGGCTGGCGCCGCCCACGAGGGCGCCATCGACATCAGGCTTGGCCATGATTGCGGCCACGTTTGCCGACTTCACGGATCCGCCGTAGAGGACCCGGACGGCGGCTGCCGCATCGGCGCCCCAGACCTCAGACACCCGAGCTCGGATGGCCTGGCAGACCTCCTGAGCATCCTCAGGTGTGGCCACCTCACCGGTACCAATGGCCCAGACGGGCTCGTAGGCAATCACGAGGTCCGCGACCTGATCAGCAGTCAGACCCTCGAGGGAGCCATCGACCTGGGCAAGAACGTAGGGAACCTGCTCCCCGGCCTTACGAATGTCGAGGGCCTCGCCAACGCAGACGATCGGGGTGATCTCGTGTCGAAGGGCCGCCTTGGTCTTCGCATTGACGACTGCATCGTCCTCGCCGTGATACTGCCGACGCTCGCTATGACCGACGGTCACGAAGGAGCAGCCGAGCTTGGCCAGCATGGCACCGGATACCTCACCGGTGAAGGCGCCGGAATCCTGCGCCGAGAGATCCTGGGCTCCGTACTGGATGTCGTACTTGTCACCTTCGATGAGGGTCTGCACTGAACGAATATCGGTGAACGGGGGAAGTACCGCCACATCAACGCTCTTGAAGTCATCCTCGTTCAATGCGAAGGCGAGCTTTTGGGTCAGTGCAATGGCCTCGAAGTGATTGAGGTTCATCTTCCAGTTGCCCGCCATCAAGGGCATGCGTGAATTCTTCGCCATGTCAGTTCTCCTCAAGGATTGCTATGCCCGGAAGGGTCTTCCCTTCGAGGAATTCAAGACTTGCTCCGCCGCCGGTGCTGATGTGGCTGAACTTCGATTCGTCGACATCGAGAATACGCACCGCTGCGGCACTATCGCCGCCGCCAATCACAGTCATGGCCGAGCTATTAGTCATGGCGATGGCAACGGCCTTGGTGCCATGTGCGAAAGCCTCCATCTCGAATACGCCCATCGGACCGTTCCAGACGACTGTGCCAGCGTCGGCGATTCTTGAGGCGAAGAGCTCTCGTGTCATGGGGCCGATATCCAGGCCCTGCCAGCCTGCGGGGATGGCATCTGCCGAAACAATCGTGGTGTTTGCGTCAGGAGCGAATGCGTCGGCAATGACAAAGTCAACGGGCAGCAACAGCTCGACGCCGCGCTCCTTCGCCTGTTCGATGAAGCCGCGCACAACGTCGATCTGATCGGCTTCGAGCAAGGAGTTGCCGACCTCAAGGCCCTGAGCGGCCAGGAACGTGTAGGCCATTCCGCCGCCGATGAGGAGGCGATCTACACGACCAAGCAGGTTTCCGATCACACCAAGCTTGTCGCTGACCTTGCTCCCGCCAAGGATGACGACGAAAGGACGAGCCGGATCGCTCAGGATCTTCGAGAAAACTGACGCTTCCTTGTGAACCAGGCGACCCGCCGCGCTTGGCAGTAGCCGCGCGACATCGGTAACCGAGGCCTGCTCACGATGCACGACACCGAACCCATCGCTCACATAGAAGTCAGCCAACTCCGCCAGTTCGGACGCAAGTGCCTTGCGATCCTCGACGTTCTTGGAATCTTCGCGCTTGTCGTAGCGGATGTTTTCGAGCAACACCACATCACCGGCGTTCATGTTGGCAATGAGCTCCCTGGCCTGCGGACCTGTGACATCCGCAGCCAGGGGCACATTGATACCGAGAAGCTCACTTAGACGAGCAGCCACAGGTGCGAGGCTGTACTCCGGCTTTGGTTCGCCCTTGGGGCGACCAAGATGGGCAACGATGACAACCTTCGCGCCTGCATTGCGCAGGTCATTGATGGTCGGAAGTCCGGCCTGGATGCGGCCATCATCGGTGATGACACGAGTGCCATCGGGGCCATCTGCCAGGGGCACGTTGAAGTCCGAGCGGACCAGCACCGTGCTCCCGGCGACCGAGAGATCGTCGAGTGACTTCATGATGATTCCTAGAGCTTCGAGCCGACGAGGCCAACGAGATCGACGAGGCGGTTTGAGTAGCCCCACTCGTTGTCGTACCAGCCGACGACCTTTGCAAGGTTGCCGTTGGTGTAGGTCAGGCCCGAGTCGAAGATGCACGAAGCCGGATCCGTGACGATGTCTGTCGACACGATGGGGTCCTCGGTGTAGTTCAGGATGCCCTTGAGCGCGCCGTTCGCTGCTGCCTTGATTGCAGCGTTGATCTCTTCGGTGGTGGCCGCGGTCTTCAACTCGACGGTGAGGTCGGTGGCTGAGCCCGTGGGAACCGGTACGCGCATGGCGTAGCCATCGAGCTTGCCCTTGAGCTGCGGCAGAACGAGGCTGATTGCCTTAGCGGCGCCGGTGGTGGTCGGGATCATGTTCAAAGCCGCGGCACGCGCACGGCGAAGATCGCTGTGCGGGAAGTCAAGAATCTTCTGATCGTTGGTGTACGCGTGGATCGTGGTCATCAGGCCACGCTCAATGCCGAAGGTGTCGTCGAGAACCTTGGCCATCGGTGCGAGGCAGTTCGTGGTGCACGAAGCATTCGAGATGATGTTGTCGGTCGCCGGGTTGTACTTGTCGTCATTGACACCCATGACGATCGTAATGTCCTCGCCCTTGGCCGGTGCGGAGATGATGACCTTCTTGGCGCCTGCAGTCAGGTGCTTGCCTGCCGACTCTGCGTCGGTGAAGAAGCCGGTCGATTCGATGACGATGTCTGCGCCGACCTTGCCCCACAGCAGTGCGCCCGGATCGCGCTCAGCGAAGATCGGGATGACCTGTCCTCCGACAGTGATCTGGCCGTCGCCGGCCACGACCTCGCGGTCAAGGCGGCCGAGGATGCTGTCGTACTTGAGCAGATGCGCCAGGGTCTTGGTGTCAGTGAGATCGTTGATACCCACGATCTCGACATTGGCACCACTTGCCAGTAGGGCGCGGAAGAAGTTGCGACCGATTCGTCCAAAACCGTTAATGCCGACCTTGACTGTCACCTAATGACTCCTCTTACATCGCCGATGTGCATCGGCTCCCAAGATCCACTCATTACCGGACAAGCAAACGTTTGCATTGGCTAACCACCTCGTGAGCGGAGAGGCCCGGCAGGATCATGCCAATCTTAGCGAACGTGTGTCACTGATCACTCGGGGGTAGGCGCCACAACCCAAGGCCAGACCCGGTGCCTGAGGGCCTCAGACGTCGTCGCCCTCAAGCATGTCGGGGCCAAGGACGGATTCGGTGTCAGGGATCCCGAGATCTTGGGCCCGCTTGTCCGCAAGGGCCAGCAGACGGCGAATTCGGCCTGCAATGGCGTCCTTGGTCATGGGCGGGTCAGCGAGGGCTCCTAGCTCCTCGAGGCTGGCCTGTTGGTGCTCCAGGCGCAAGCGACCTGCCACCACTAGATGATCGGGTACCTCGTCGCCGAGGATCTCCAGGGCCCGCTGAACCCGAGCCCCTGCGGCCACAGCCGCTCGAGCGGAGCGGCGTAGGTTGGCGTCGTCAAAATTGGCTAAGCGGTTTGCCGTGGCACGTACCTCGCGACGCATTCGGCGCTCTTCCCAGGCCATGACCGATTCGTGGGCACCCAGTCTGGTCAGCATGGCGCTGATGGCGTCACCATCTCGGACGACGACCCGATCCACTCCCCTGACCTCACGGGATTTGGCGGCAATGCCCATTCGGCGGGCGGCGCCCACCAGGGCTAGGGCTGCCTCCGGGCCGGGGCACGTCACCTCGAGCGATGACGAACGACCAGGCTCCGTGAGGGATCCATGGGCAAGAAAGGCGCCACGCCAGGCAGCTTCGCAATCACAGAGGCCACCGGCGACGATGGCTGGCGGCAGGCCACGTACGGGGCGGCCGCTGGCATCGACAATTCCGGTCTGACGGGCCAAGGCCTCTCCGCCTTCGACGACGCGGACGAGATAGCGGGTGCCCTTGCGGATCCCGCTGGGCTGAACCATCGTCACGTCACTGTCGTGGCCGTAAATATCGAACAGGTCCTTGCGCAGGCGTCGTGCGGTAGCTCCCGCATCGAGGTCGGCCTCAATGACGATGTGCCCGGAGATGATGTGGAGTCCGCTGGCGAATCGAAGGATCGTGGAGACCTCGGCCTTACGGCAGCACGCCTTCGTGATCTCGACGCGGCTGAGTTCGTCCTTCACTGCTGAGGTCATTGCCATAGGGGCATCCTGCCATGACACGCGGTCGGGCGTGTCGCGCACGGGGCATTTAGGCGAATGATTCGAAAACAGTGCCGAAGGCCACCGCCAGCCGATCCGGGTCATGAGTGCCCGCACGGCTTGGGTGCGTATGTCCGACTCCCGCGAGATGCAGCTGAGCGGTGCCACATGCTTCGTGCAGGCCTTCGGCCTCGCCCACGTGTCGAGGATCCACGATCACGGCGTTCAGGATCAGCCTGGGCTCAAGAACGGAAAGCATCTCGAGCTGGGCACAGACGGGAACTCCTGCGGTTTCCTGGTCGCGCTGTGGATCAAGGTTCATCACGAGCACCTTGCGGGCCTTACTGGCCACGATTGCCTCGGCCAGCTCGGGAATCAACAGATGCGGAAGCACGGACGTGAACCAAGAACCGGGCCCGAGGACGACGACATCGGCGGCCATGATGGCGGCCACGGCTTCGGCGCAGGCGGGCGGATTCGCCGGTTCGAGGCCGATGCGCTCCACTGTCCCCTCAGTCGTGGCGACCGCGACCTGACCGCGCACGATCGCGATGTGTTCGGGGTGTGTCGGGTCGAGTCCGCTGACATCAGCAACGATCTCGAGCGGAACGGTGCTGCACGGCAGCACCCGGCCCTGAGCTTCGAGCAGCGCTCCTAGCCAATCCAGGCCGATGACGATGTCGTGGGTTTCCTCCCAGAGGGCGGTGATCAGCATGTTGCCGATGGAATGGCCGCCGAGATCACCGTCGCCACCGAATCGATGTTGAATTACGTCGCTCCACGTGCGTCCCCACGTGTCATCGCCGCATAGGGCGGCAAGTGCCATGCGCAGATCGCCCGGCGGAAGTACGCCAAACTCCTCGCGCAGACGTCCGCTTGATCCACCGTCGTCGGCTACACCAACCACGGCGGTGATCTGATCGGTGACTCGACGCAGCGCTCGCAAGGTGGCGGCCAGACCGTGGCCCCCGCCAAGTGCCACGACATTCGGCCCGGTGGCCGTACGTGTGATGATCGTGCGACGACTCATTCGCGACCCAGGTCGCGGTGCATAACTAACGTTTGAATGCCGGCGTCACGAAGTCGAACGGCAAGTGCTTCCGACATTGCAACTGATCGGTGCTTACCCCCGGTGCACCCGATCCCGATTGTCACGTAGCGCTTTCCTTCCACGATGTAACCCTCGCTTACGACGTTGATCACCTTCGTATACGCGTCGAGGAAATCCACCGCTGCATCCTGTGCGAGAACGGCGGACGATACGGCGTTGTCGAGGCCCGTCAGTTCACGAAGCACCGGATCCCAGAATGGATTCGGGAGGAAGCGCACGTCGGCAATGAGGTCTGCGTCAACTGGAATGCCGTATTTGAAACCAAAGGAGAGCACCGTGGCATGCAGGGCCAACGGCTCCTGGTCTGCGAAGGCTGCCTCGACCTTGCGACGAAGATCGTGCACATTGATGCTCGTGGTGTCGATGACGACATCGGCATTTGCTCGAATGTCACCGAGAAGTTCACGCTCTCGCTGCAGGCCATCCATGATCCGCTGTTCGCCCTGGAGTGGATGTGGGCGGCGAGAAGACTCGAAGCGTCGAACCAAGGATTCGTCAGAGGCTTCAAGAAACAAGGTGCGCAGATAGAGCTGTTCGTTGGGCAGCGTTTCGAGCGCGTCGCTCAGTTGTCGAAAAAACGAACCACCGCGCACATCGACGACAACCGCAACCTTGGCGATGTCAGGGCTCTTGCGGGCGAGTTCGATGGCTTGCGGCAACAGTGTGGGCGGAAGGTTGTCGATAACGAACCAGCCGAGATCTTCCATGGCTCGAGCTGCCGTGGATCGCCCTGCCCCAGACATGCCGGTGACCAGCGCAACCTGAAAGGCGGTGCCATCTTCATGCGTCATCGCGTTGCCCCTCGTCGCCCTCGTGCAGATGGTCATGAATGGCGGTGGCGAGAACTCCGCCCACTCCGTTCACCTGCTCCAATTCTGCCGTCGTGGCTGCCTTGATCGCACGCACCGTGCCGAAATGGGCAAGCAAAGCCTTCCGCTTCGACTCTCCGAGCCCGGGAATACCGTCGAGCGCACTTGCTGTTGATCGCTTACCCCGACGCTTTCGATGAAAGCTGATCGCCACACGATGAGACTCGTCACGAATCCTTTGGAGCAAATACAGTCCCTCGCTCGTGCGAGGCAAGATCACCGGGTCCGAGTCACCAGGGAGCCAGACTTCCTCGAGCCTCTTGGCCAGCCCGATAACTGGTACGTCATTGATTCCGGCCGCCATCAGGGCATCCTGTGCTGCTCTCACCTGAGGCTGACCTCCATCGATCACGAGCAGAGACGGCGGGTAGGCGAAACGCCGTCGTTCTTCAGTTTCATCCGATGCCGGTGCGACCTGGTTGAAGCGCCGAGTGACAACTTCAGCGACGGCAGCGGTGTCGTCCGCGTGGAGATTCTTGATGATGAAAGTGCGGTAATCCTTCTTGCGAGGGAGCCCATCCTCGAACACGACGAGCGATGCCACCGTGTCAGTTCCTTGAAGGGTGGAGATATCAATGCACTCGATACGCAGAGGGGCCTCGCCCAAACCGATCGCTTCCTGAATCTCGGTCAACGCGATGCTTCGCGTGGTGAGATCTCCGGATCGACGAGTCTTGTGCGAGGAGAGCGTGTTCTTTGCATTTGCCTGAGCGGTTTCCATCAAGGCTCGTTTGTCACCACGCTGAGGTACTCGAAGGTCTACAGAGGAACCGCGCCTCTCGCTGAGCCAGTCCTGCCACGTGGCGGCATCGTCGGTTGGCGCTGAGAGGAGGACTTCACGAGGTATGAGTGCCTCGGGATCGTCGACGTATAGGTACTGCAGCACTCGACTCATATATCCGGCTGTGTCCAGGTCTTCGGCCTTCTCGAGAACAAAACCACGCTCGCCACGAATTCGACCGGATCGGACATTGAAAACCTGAACGCCTAGTTCAAGCGGGTCCTCCACGATGGCAATGAGGTCGGCATCGGTGCCATCGCCGAACACGACCGCATTTCGCTCCGTGGCCCTGGTCAGGGCACCAAGTCGATCCCGCAATCTGGCTGCGTCTTCGTACGCTTGGTTGGCCGCAGCGGACTGCATCTCCAGTTCAACCTCACGAATGAATCGATCAGTCTGGCCGGCCATGAAACTGCTGAAGTCATCCACGATGGATCGGTAGTCGGCCTCTGACACTCGGCCCACGCACGGTGCACTGCATTTGTCGATGTACCCGAGCAGGCATGGTCTGCCCACCTGGGCCGCACGACGAAAAACTCCATCACGACAACTGCGCACTGGGAACACCTTGAGAAGCTCATCGACTGTGTCGCGGATAGCCCAAGCATGGGCGAAGGGTCCGTAGTAGGTCCAGCCCTTTCGCTTAGCTCCACGAACAACGGCAACACGCGGGAACTGGTCTGACGTACTGATCATCAGCATTGGATAGGACTTGTCATCACGAAATCGCACGTTGAATCGCGGATCGAATTCCTTGATCCAGGCATATTCCAACGTGAGCGCCTCAACTTCTGTGGACACCACAACCCAGTCAACTGATTCGGCGGTAGTCACCATTGCCGCAGTACGCGGATGAAGTGTGGTCAGATCGGCGAAGTAACTGCTCAGTCGTGCGCGGAGATTACGTGCCTTTCCTACATAAATAACTTGTCCGCGACCATCGCGAAATCGATACACGCCAGGAACCGTGGGAATTTCCCCCGGAGCCGGTCGATATGTCGACGGGTCGGCCATGATCAGGCCTTACGACGCTTTGCGGGAGCCTTGACTGGTGTTGCTTTCCCAAGAATCTCAGCAAGGAACTCGCCGGTGAAACTCCCCTTCGTTCCTGCCACAGTCTCAGGGGTGCCCTGCGCGACTACCTTTCCACCGCCAGATCCACCCTCTGGTCCCATGTCGATCACCCAGTCGGCAGTCTTGATTACATCCAAGTTGTGCTCGATGACCAGAACGCTGTTGCCCTTGTCGACGAGAGAATGCAGTACACCAAGCAATTTGCTGATGTCCTCGAAATGGAGGCCGGTCGTCGGCTCGTCCAGAACGTAGATGGTTCGACCGGTGGAGCGCTTCTGGAGTTCCGCGGCAAGCTTGACGCGCTGCGCCTCGCCACCCGAGAGGGTTGGCGCTGAT